>NZ_JBFAZB010000011.1:0-189432 GCF_040681575.1 Kitasatospora sp. NPDC051702 | reverse complement strand
CACCGCATCGTCGAGGCGGCCGTCGACCTGGTGGACGCCCGCTACGGCGCCCCCACGGTGACCTCTCCCGTCACCGTGGGGGCGGGGCGCCGCGTCCGTTCTCCACGACGGTCACGCGCCACGCGCCACGCGCTATGCGCTCCGCGCCCGCCGACCCGACCCCGACGGCCCGGCCGCCCGGCGCTGCTCACGCCGGTCCTCCCGCCGCTGGCGTCCACGACGCAGTGGCTGGTCGGGCAGCCAGCCGAAGGTCAGCGAGGACCCCACCAGCCCGAGCAGCATCCCGACCAGGAAGCCGCCCAGGTTGGAGGTGATCCAGCTGCCCAGGGAGGCGAGCACGGCGAGGACGGAGTAGAACAGCCGCTGGGCCGGGTTGAAGAGGATCAGCAGGCCGCACAGCACCATCACCGCCGGCACCAGGTACCCGGCGATCCCCTCCATGCCGATGTGCAGCACGACGGGCAGCGGGGAGCGCAGGGTGAACAGGATCTCGGCGCCGCCGAGCAGGACGAGCAGTCCGCCCCAGAAAGGCCGCTTGCCCCGCCAGTCGCGCCTGGGCGGGCGGCCGGCGGGCGCCGGGACGGGGGGCGCCTGGGCGGCGGCCGTCCCCTCGGCCGCCCCCTCGGGCCCCGCCCCGTCGGATTCCCCGGCCTGCGCCGTGGCCGTGGCTCGGGCGGCCTCACCGACCGGTGCCGTCGCGGACGTCACCGGCCCGGCGGCCGCCGCCCCGGCCGGTTCCGGCACGGACTCCGTCACGGTCAGCAGCCCTTGGAGCTGAAGCTCAGCCGCAGGTTGGGCAGTTTGAACCCGACCGCGGTGCTCGCGTAGTTGTGCTGCTTCAGGTTCGTCAGGATGACGCGGTCGGCCTGCTGCCCGAAGACCCCGGCGCCGCCCACGCCCTTCGGTCCGGCCTTGGTGTAGGTGCTGGCGTCGCCGCCGATCTCGATGTTGGTGAAGTCCGCGTCGCCGGAGAGCATGTCGGAGTCGGTGGTGAGATCGCTGGCGGTGACGGGGGTGCCGCCGTCGCCGGCATGGATGACGAGGTTGATGCCGCCCAGGTCGACGCTCTGGCACAGGTTGGTGATCTCGGCGTTCTTGATCGCCGAGACCGCGACCAGCACCTGACCGCCGGTGTCGCCCTGGTTGGGGCTGTCGGGGATCATCGAGTCCAGGCCGCCGAACTGGGCGAAGCCCTTGCCGTCGAGCTTGTCCGCGGTGATCGTGAACGGCATGCCGCTGATGTTGAACTGGGCGGCCAGCACGCCCTGGGCGGTGAGCGCCATCAGGACGGCGCCCGCCGCGACGGCCGGGACGGCCATCAGGGCGGTGCGCTTCAGCCGTACCCGCCCTCTTCTGGCGGTGGCCGGGGTCTCCGCCGTTTCGGCCGCCGCGGCGGCGTCCTCGGACATGGCCATGTGTGCTCCCTGTGGTGGATGGGTGTGCGGGCACACGTTGCCCTGGCGCGGACAGCGTTCCACGGCCGGACCGGGCCGTCCGCCCCTCGGCAGCGGGGCGGCCCCGGTCGACCGTGCGGTGAGTAACTGGGAAGCTACTGCTCGGTATTGGCCGGGTCAATACGGGTGCACGAAGGATCTTCACCATTCGGCAACCCGAGACGCCTGGCGGCCTCCGCCGGGCCGAGGAAGGGGGCCAGGCAGAACAGGCTCAAGACCGGCAACAGATCCGGTAGTTGATCCGTGCGCCCGGAGTCGACCCGCCGGTGGAGCGCGCTGTACACCCCGCCCACCACGGCGTCCACCAGTTCCTCGACCGCCACACCGCAGGGGAGTTGGGGCACCTCGGTAAAGAACACCCGGAACTTCTTGAGGAGTTGGTCCCGCTCACGACGCCCGGCCGGACCGACGGCCTCGATCTCGATCACCGCCATGGTGGCGAAGGCGGGTGTTCCGGCCAGGAGTTGGAGCATCGCACCGAGCCCCTGCCGGATCCCGGCACACCAGTCGCTCTCCGCCGCGAACGCCGCCGCCATCCGGCGGATCACCACGCCCGTCCCGTACCGGTGCGCGGCCAGGAAGGCGTCCTCCTTGCCGCTGAACAGCTCGTAGAAGACCGGCCTGGTCACGCCCGCCGCGCGGCAGATGTCGCTGACCGTGGCGTGCTGGTAGCCGCGCTCGGCCACCGTCTGGACCAGTCCGTCCAGCAGCCGCTCGCGCTGGGTGGCGGCGACCACCGCCGGGGGCAGCCGACTCGGTCCGCGCTTGATCGACCGGGCCGGGTCACGTCCGGTCCGCGCGCCCGGCAGCAGGACCACGTCGGCACTCCGCAGGTGTTTGTGTTCCATCCCCAACTCCTGTGGCCTGTATTGACATTGACGCAACGCAGGGTTTACAACACTGACAGGTTTCCAACCGGTGGGCGAACCACTTCACCACCGGCCGACCTCCAGGGGCTCCGACGGCCCCGGGCGACCCGCCCGGGCCACGGGACCACTGCGGACGCAGGCCCGCGGCGGTGGCAGCCGTCGACGCGCACCCCACTGCACGCACGCACGTCCGCACCTTCACACCGCCGTGCCGCACCAGCGGGCCCGTGGCGCCGGGCCCGCCCGGCCACGGCCCCGCGCGGCCCCCGGTACGCCATGCCGCACTCGCCATGCCACGCACCTCCCCCGCCGTGCACGCCACCACACCCGCACCGCGGGCCACCCCCACCCGTCTCCGCACGGAGAGAGGTCACCCTCATGCGCTTCCGCCGCACCCTCGGAACCGCGGCCCTCGCCGCGATCGCCCTCGCCGGCGCCGCCGTCGCACCCGCCCAGGCGGCCGGCTCCGCGGTCCTGACCACCGGCAGCCTCGGCGGCCCCGCCGTCGCCGTCGGCGACACCCTCACCGCGAGCCTGGTCTCCGGCACCTACGCCACCTTCTACAACAGCGCCACCGGCACGAGCGGCATCAAGTGTGCCAGCTCCGGCTTCTCCGCCACCGTGACGGCCAACCCGACCGCCCCCGGCAGTGCGGTCGAGCAGCTCAACGCCCAGACCTTCGGCTCCTGCACCTCCAACGTCCTCGGCGTCACGGGGGTCAAGAGCATCACGGTCAACAACCTGCCGTTCACCAACACCGTCGGCGACGGGCCCGGCAACCCGGTGGCCCTCACCCCCGGCGCGGCCGGCGCGATGAAGACCACGGTGGTGCTCAACACCGTCCTCGGCAGCGTCAACTGCGTCTACCAGAACACCACCGGCATCGCCGGCACCACCTCGAACACCGGCAACACCATCGGCTTCTCGGCCCAGCCGTTCAGCCTGCTCTCCGGCTCCGGCCTGTGCTTCTCGACGGGCTACTTCAGCGCCACCTACGGCCCGGTCACCGACACCTCGGCGGCGGGCAGCCCGCTCGTCTTCGTCAACTGACGACCGGACGGCAGGCACGGGCACGACGGCGTACGGCGACCCCGGTCGTCGTACGCCCCGGCCCCGTCTGCCCACACCCGACTCCCTACCCCCTTCCCGGCCTACCCCCTCCCCTCTCCTCCCCTCCCCTCCCCTCCCCTCCCCCGGCCCACCTCCCTCCCCGGCGCGCCGACCCCGCGACAGCGAAGTGACCGGCCGGTAGGGTGCTTGCGCACGGACACGGCCGACACGAACGGGGCGGGGCATGAGCAGCGGCGGCATCGAGGGCACCGGCTTCTTCACCTCGGTGGCGGACACCGCCGAACAGCTCGCCGCGACCGGCTACCTGGCCTCCACCGCGGTGGCCACAACCGTCTTCCTCGCCGACCGGCTCGGCAAGCCGCTGCTCGTCGAGGGCCCCGCCGGCGTCGGCAAGACCGAGCTCGCCAAGGCCATCGCCGCGATCGGCCGGGCCCGGCTGGTCCGGCTCCAGTGCTACGAGGGCATCGACGAGGCCCGCGCGCTCTACGAGTGGAACCACGCCAAGCAGCTGCTGCGGATCACCGCCGGCCGCGAGGAGGGCTGGGACCAGGCCCGCACCGACATCTTCGGCGAGGAGTTCCTGCTCACCCGCCCGCTGCTCACCGCCATCCGCGGCGACGAGCCGACCGTCCTGCTGATCGACGAGATGGACAAGGCCGACGTCGAGGTCGAGGCGCTGCTGCTGGAGGTGCTGAGCGACTTCCAGGTCACCGTGCCCGAGCTCGGCACCATCACCGCGAGCCGCCGCCCCTTCGTCCTGCTCACCTCCAACGCCACCCGGGAACTCTCCGAGGCCCTGCGCCGCCGCTGCCTCTTCCTCCACCTCGACTACCCGGACGCCGAGCTGGAACGCCGGATCGTCCGGCTCAAGGTGCCCGGCCTGGACGACACGCTGGCCGCCTCGCTGGTCCGGGTGGTCGGCGCGCTGCGGGCGATGGACCTGCGCAAGGCGCCGTCCGTCGCCGAGACCGTCGACTGGGCCCGCACCCTGCTCGCGCTCGGCGCCGACACCCTGGACGAGGCCGCCGTCCGGGACACCCTCGGCGTCGTCCTCAAGCACCAGGACGACATCCGGAAGGCCGCCCAGAAGCTCACCCCCGCATGACGGCCGCCCCGCCGCCGACCGACCCGGCGGCCCGGCTGACCGGCCTGGTCCGGGCGCTGCGCGGGCACGGCCTGCGGATCGGCCCCGCCGAGACGGTGGACGCGGCGGCCGTTCTCGACGTGCTCGGCTTCGCCGACCGCGAGCAGATGCGGGCCGGGCTGGCCGCCGCGCTGCTGCGCTCGGACGGCCAGCGGACGGTCTTCGACGCAGCCTTCGACCTGTTCTTCCCGCTCGGCGTCGGCACCCCCGAGGCCGTCCGGGCCGGCCGCGACGGCCAGGGCGACCCCTCCGCCCCGCCCGAGGGCCTGACGCCGCCCCGACCGGGCCGGCCCGACCCGCTCCGCGACGAGCTGCGCGACCGCCTCGCCGCCGCCCTGGCGGCCGACGACCGCGCCGCGCAGGCCCGGCTGGCCGGCGAGGTGGTGGAGGCCTTCGGCCGCTACGGCTCCGGCCCGGCGGCCGGGTCCGCGCCGGGCTCGGACGGCTGGTCCGCCCACCAGGCGCTCGGCCGGCTCGCCCCCGAGACCCTGCTCGCCCGGGTCCTCGCCGGGCTGCGCGCAGGGGCCGGCGACCCGGACCTGTCCGACCTCGTCCTGGCCGACGAGATCCGCCGCCGCATCCGGGACTTCCGGGCGCTCGTCGCCACCGAGGCCCGCCGCCGGGTCGCCGAGCTGCGCGGTGCCGAGCGGATCGCCGAACGCGCCGTGGCCCCGACCGTCGACCGGATCGACTTCCTCACCGCCGGCCGCGGCCAGCTCGCCGAACTGCGCCGCACCGTGGACCCGTTGGCCCGCAAGCTGGCCACCCGGCTGGCCGCCCGGCGCCGCCGCGCCGCCCGCGGACGGATCGACCTGCGCCGCACCCTGCGCCGCTCGCTGTCCACCGGCGGGGTGCCGCTGCGCCCGGCCTACCGGCTGCGCCGCCCGGCCCGGCCGGAGATCGTGCTGCTCTGCGACGTCTCCGGCTCGATGGCCGGCTTCGCCGACTTCACCATGCTGCTGGTGCAGGCGATGAGCGAGCAGTTCAGCAAGGTCCGGGTGTTCGCCTTCGTCAACCGCACCGCCGAGGTGACCGGCCTGCTGGCCGGCCGCGACGCGGACCCGGCCCGCCTCGCCGCCCGCATCCTCACCGAGGCGAAGGTGACGGGCTACCACGGCAACAGCGACTACGGCTCCGCCCTGGGCGAGTTCGCCGAACGGCACCCGGACGCCGTCGGCCCGCGCACCAGCGTGCTGATCCTCGGCGACGCCCGCACCAACCATCGCGACCCGAACCTCGACGCGCTGCGCCGCATCGCCGGCCGGGCCCGGCGGGTGTACTGGCTCAACCCCGAGCAACCCGCCCTCTGGCCGACCGGCGACTCCGCGGCCCTCGCCTACGCGGGCGTCGTGGAGATGCACTCCTGCCGCAACGCCCGCCGCCTCGCCGAACTGATCACCCGCCTGATCCCGGTCTGACCCCGCTCCGGGACGCCCCGCCCCCGGGACCGGCGGCCGGTCAAGAGAGCCCCGGACCATGGACGGGAACCCGGCAGTCGCCCGGGCGCTCGATCCCACCCGTGCCCGGCGCGACCGTTCCGGTCAGAGGGTGGGCCACGTCCACACGGTGGCCTCCACATCGGTTGCCCGCGTGCCCTTGAGGCGGATGTCGGAGACGGGCTGCACGTCGAGCCAGCTGAGCGGGTCACTGATCATGATCAGGGTCGGGTCGCCACCGCTGCCCTCCTCAAGATGTTCGGCGAGAAGCAGGACGTAGTTCTCACCCTGCTCCCGGGCACGGAGGAACTCGGCCGTGGTGAGGGTCACCTCGTTCGGGCGGCTGCCCCCGTGCGCCTTGATCTCGTAGTAGCGACCCGTGCTGTCGACCGCGTCCGCTCCGATGTTGTGCCCGCCGCGCTGGTCGATGCTGTCCGCTTCCTCGCCGAGGACGGCCGCGAGGAGGCCGATGACCAGCTCCTCCTTGGAGTCGTCCCGGTAGCCGAGCGGAGCGGCCTGCCGACGGGGCACCGCGCCGCCCGGCCGGGGTGCCGAGAGGCCGCTGCCCTGCCCACCGGCCGAGCGTGGCGGCTGCATCCCGGCCGATCGCCTCGCCGGGCCCGCCGATGACGCCGTCTGCCTGGAGGTAGGCCGGCCGAGCCGGTCAAGACCGACCAGCCGTCGCTGGACGGGGGAGGTCGAGGCGGGAACCGGGTTCGGTGCCGCCCCTGGTGGTGTTGCCGAGCCCCCACCGGCCGGCCTGGGCGAGGGCACGACGGGCGCGAGCACGACCGGCAGCGGCGCAGCCGTCTGGGGCGCCCGACGCCGGGCGCCCCGTGCGGGCCGAGGAGTCGTCGCCGGTGCCGCGTCCACCCGGGTCGCCGCGTTCGCCGCCCGGAGGGATCGTTCGCGCAGCAGTTCGTCCCGTCGCCTCTGCTCCTCGACGTCGCGCTGACCCGCCGAGGTGATCGGCACGGCATGGCCGGTCGTGACGTCGTCCTCCTCCCAGAAGTCCCGCCAGTGGCGGGCCACCTGGGCGCGTGAACCCGTGAAGAGGCAAGCCAGGGCGGCGCCGGTGCCCAGACGGGTCCGCAGCTCGTCCGGGGCGGCCAGGAACAGCGCCTTGGCCGCGTGGTCGACGTGGGCGCCGACGGGAACCTCCAGCGGCTCACGGTCGTGCCCCACGTCCAGCCGGACACGCAGTCCCGGCAGGATGCGCACCTCCAGGCGGGTGAGACCGTCCCAGTCCGTGAAGGAGTCGGCGACGGCCGGCTCGTCCCGGACCAGGCGGTCCTGCAGGGCGATGACGGCCCGGGCGAGGTCCGCGGTGAGGCCCGGGTCCGGTAGCGCCCCGTCGGGCTCGACCACCTGGGCCGCCGCCGTGTCCAGCACGTGCACGCCCAGGAGGCCTACCAGGTCGGTGAACTGCTCGGCGTCCCCGCCCGGCTGCCAGAGCGGGACGCGACCGGAGAGAGCCCGCTCGACCGTCAGGTGGGCGGAAACGGCGTAGACCGGCTGGTCCTTGAGCCGTCCGGGTTTGATCCACCCGCTGGTCGTCCACAATGGCAGCCAGCGCAGCTTGGCCCGCAGGCCCGGTGTGACGGTCGTTCCCGCACCGCCGACAAGGTTGTTCAGCGACCTCAACGCCTCGAGCATCAGCCGCTGCTGGTTCTCCTCCGTCGGCTCCCCGGCAGCGGCGAGTTCCTTGAGGACGTCCACCAGGTCCTCGGAGCGCGGCTCCTTGATGTCCAGCACCTGCCAGAGCGGGAGCAGTTCCGGCCCGGGCGGCACGAAGGCCCGCATGCCGCGCAGGATCGTGGTGCCCCGGAGGCATTCGTCGGGACGTCGCCAACCCGTGTCGGTGAGGATCAGGGAGTCGGCCCCCTGGAACGCGGCCCTGATACCTCGTTCGAGGTCCGCCCGGGGAATGTCAGCCGGTCGCTCCGCCAGGCGCCGGGCGAGCGCCCGGTAGACCAGGTACGCCTCGGCCCGGAGTTCCTCCAGCGCGGCTCCCACCGGGACCGGGCGCTTTCGCAACTGGCGGACGCGTTCGACCAGTTGTGGAACATCGGGGTCGCCGGCCACTCCGATGGCGGTGAGTACGTCGATGCGGCCGGCCAGGGCGCGCTGGATCTCGGGGTGAAGGTAGTTCGGCTCGTCCTGGCCGTAGAGGGCCTCGGCGTCGGGCGTGCGCAACTGGAGCTGGTCGGGGCGGCGCAGGACACCGCTCGCATCCTCCAGCCATGCGCTGTCACGCAGGCGCCAGACCCACAGGGCCGGGACCGATCCCTTCTCGATCCATCCGCGCATGTCGGTGGCCGCCCGGACCGTCGCCTGCTCCGGGCTGGTGACCATGCCCGGTTTGCCGAGGGTCTGGAGCAGGGCGACCGTGCGTCGGCGCCGTTCGACTCCGTCCCGTTCTGCGCCGATGTTCTTGACGACCCGGTCGAGGTCCCTCGCCGACCGGTCGTCCAGGGTGTACTTGGCACCGAGCTGGACCATGGCCCGCCGCCGACCGGAGGGCGCGTACCCGGCATCGCGACTGAGCCCCACCCGGCTGTCCCGCACCTCGTACCGCTTGACCGCCCGGCCCTCCAGGATCGGGTTCAACCGGGGTGTGTCCGCCACGCCCAGCAACCGCAGGAAGGCCGTCCGGCTGAGGCCACCGCTCTGCGAGGCGGGCAGGAGGGTCTTGGCATAGCCGCGGTGGGCCCAGAGCAGACCGGCGGTCCTTCGCGCGGCGGCGGCGAAACGATCGCCGTCGGTGCTCTCCAGCGCCTGGGGGAGGTAGATCTCCTCCGGCCGGGCCTGACGTGCCGTCTCCACACCGTCCGCGCCGTACTCGAAGGCGTCGAGCAGGAGGGTACGGCCGATTCCCCGCCCCAGCCGGTCGCGCTCGGGCTTCGTGAGCGCGCCGACGGCCTGCTGGAGCAGGACGAGCCGTTCGGCTCCGGGGAGGTCGGTGGCTGGGAGTCGGCTGCCCGTCTCACCGAGCCGTGCGATGTGTCGGAGCACCGCCGCCGTGTCGTCACGGTGGATCAGACAGTTGTGCTTCGCCAACCAGGTGGTGACCCGCCGGGCCGCGTCCTCACCGCTCCAGTAGCCGGGATGCAGGTCGAGCAGGGCGCCCAGCGGGTCGAGCGGTCCGGTGCCCCGGTCGTGCGCGAAAGCGTGCCCGGCGCCGGCCGGAGCGAGCCGCCGGCCGTCGGCCGTGGCGAGGCAGGGAAAGTGGATCAGTCGGTAGTCCAGCCCGGCCTTGAGAGCGACGGCGGTGAGCCGGACCGTCCGGTCGATGTCGTAGGCGGGCTGCTGGAGCAGTCCGAGCGCGTCCACGACCCTGACCTCTCCCGGGAGGCCTGCGGTGCCGGCGGTCCGCCAGTCCGAGAGCACCTCCCGCCATCGGCCGCCGACGTCCCGAGCGGTATCGGGGAAGTCGTGTTCCAGGCTTGCCAGACGGGCGGTGTCCCGTGGCGAGATCACCCCGGTCAGTTCCTCGACCTCGACGGCGAGATCGGCGAGCGGCACGGCCGGGCCTTCCGGGACGGGCAGCGCGAGTACGGCGGCCACCTGGTTCCGGGCTCGTTCGAGGAACGCACCGAACAGGCGGTCGGGCAGCCCGGCCCTGGCGGGGGCGGACGTCCCGGGCAGCGGCAGCAGGTGCCAGGCCGACGGCTCCACTCGCCCGAGGAGGTCGAGCACCGCGGCCTGCCACAGGTCGGCGACGACCGGGACCAGAGCCGCGTTCAGCGTGCTGGCCGCGAAGCCCTCCCGACTGACGACCGGGTCGAACTGCGAGTGCACCCGGGCCGGGACGGCCAGCGGTGCGACCGGAAGGCCCGCGTGGATGTTCCCCCGCTCGCCCTCGCAGAGCGGCAACGCCACGGCCACCGGTACCGTCGGGCCGAGCCGTTTGTGCATCCGGTGCCAGCCCGGCCGGGACGGGATCAGCACGTCGTATACGCGCCAGCACTTGTCCTCGGTGGTCCAGGCCTCCCGGACCCGGACCTCGTGCCGCTCTCCGCCGACCGGCAAGGTCAACGTGGTGACTTCCTGCCAGGTCAGCCGCAGCACCCTGGTCCGGACCACGCCGGCGGAGTCGTCGGTGTCCACCGTGACCCGGTCGAGGTGCCGCAGGAAGAGCAGGGAGGCGTCCTGCCAGTCCTCGAACCATTCCAGGACCTCGTCGGCGGAGAGGACGTCCGTTTCGAGCGGGATGCGGAAGACCGTCCATTCCGGGCCCGCGATGTCCTGCGGCAGGTGAGGAGCCTCGGCCGGCGTCATCGTGACGTCCGCGAACCGGACGCGGTACGGGGGTCCGTGCACCTCCCAGGTGGTCGAGAGCAGCCGGATCGTCGCCAGGCCGATGCCGAAGCGGCCGGTGCTCTCGGCGTCCAGGCTCTTACCGCTGAGCCACGGCAGCCCGAGCCGTGGGAGGTCCGCCAGGCGCAGACGCCCACCGTTGTGCGCGACGAGGAGCTCGGTCGGACGCCAGCGGATTCGGACCTCGCGTGCTCCGGCGTCATCGGCGTTCTGCACCATCTCGGACAGGACCTGGAGCCGGTCCGAGGAGATGGTCTCGGCGCCCTGCTGCGCGCGCTCCGCCACCTGCCGGAGGAGCTCAGGCCCTTCGTGCAGCCGGTCGTCGAAGAGCCGGACTGCCCAGGCCGCCTCCTCCTCCGTCCGCGCCTCCACGCCCGGCTCGGCCCCCGCGTCCGCCAGCAGGGCCTCCACGGCCGCGGCCAGCTCGCCTTCCCCATCCTTGCCCACCCGGATCTCCTCTCCCCCGCACGGTCTCTGGGGGACCAGCATCCGGATGCCACCGGGAGGTCCGGGCCGGCACCGGCCGGATCCGGTCACCTGCGCGGTGGCCGGAATCTCGGCGGCGACGGCGTCGACCGGCCTGCAACCCGCCCGCGGCGCGGGCGGGGCAGGAGACTACGGGGCCCGGATCCGGCTGGATCAGGACGGCGGGATCCGCCTGGTGTCAGTGGCGGCTGCTAAGGCCTGCCCGCCCCGCGGATCCTCGTGGGCACGGGACCACCGGACGGGCCCATGCCCAGCTCTAGTCCAGTGCCTTCAGGAAGTCCAGCAGGGCCTCGTTGACCTCGTCCGGGCGTTCCTGCTGCGTCCAGTGGCCCGTCTTCGGGAGGCGGACGTGGCGGTGCAGCCGGGGGACCCGGCCGAGCAGGTGGGCGCGCACCTCGGGGGTGATCAGCGCGTTCACCAGGTCCTGCTCGCCGGCCACGTAGAGGGCGGGCACGTCGATCGTCACCCCGTCGAAGGCGGCGAGCAGTTCGGCGTTGCGGTCGATGTTGCGGTACCAGTTGAGCCCGCCGGTGAAGGCCCGCTCGCCGTGTTCGGCGTAGTCGGCGGCGAAGGCGTCGAGGTCCGCCTCGGTGAGCCAGTGCGGGAGGCGCTCCGGCTCGGGGACGGTGTCCAGCAGGGTCCGGCCCTCGGGGACGACCCAGGGCCGCGGGCCGCCCTCCGGCTGGGTGCCGGAGAGGATGCGGCGCAGGCTGGACCGCACGTCGGCCGCCAGCTCGGCGTCGGCCCGGCCGGGCTCCTGGAAGTACAGCTGGTAGAAGCCCTCGCCGAAGTGCTCCCGGGCGGCGTGCAGCGGCGGCGGCCCGCTGACCGGCAGCGGCGGCACGCTCAGCCCGGCGACGCCGCGCACGAGGTCCGGCCGCAGGGCGGCGACGGCCCAGGCGACCGGCGCTCCCCAGTCGTGGCCGACGACGACCGCCCGCTGCTCGCCGAGCGCGCCGATCAGCGCGGTGACGTCGCCGACCAGGTGCAGCAGGGTGTACGCGTCGACGCTGGACGGCTGCTCGCTGCGGGCGTAGCCGCGCTGGTCGGGGGCGACGACCCGGTAGCCGGCCGCGGCCAGCGGGGCGAACTGGTGGCGCCAGGAGTACCAGCTCTCCGGGAAGCCGTGCAGCAGCAGGACCAGCGGGCCCTCGCCCTGTTCCGCGAGGTGCAGCCGCACGCCGTTCACCTCGATGTGGCTGTGCTTGATCGCCTCGTTCAACTCCCGCTCCCCGGGTCCGGTCGGACGCCTCGGCGGCGTCCGTTCGTTCTCGACCCTGCCCAGTGCCGCGCCCCGGGAATCCCCTTCCGGGGGACCGAACACGACCGAGGCCGCCCCGTAACTCCGGGACGGCCTCGGCGAGTTGATGCTTCGTCAGTTCACCGTGTAGCTGTACGGGATCGCCGCGAGCACCGCACCGGTGGTGTTCAGGACGTTGTTGGCGGTCGCCACCCCGGTCGGGGCGGAGACCAGGTACAGGACACCCTTGACGGTGCTACCCTTCGCCCCGGTCGGGGTGAGGGTCACCTGCAGCGAGCCGGTGGCGCCCGGCTGGACGGTCACCGGGTTCGCGGCCGCGGCCGAGGCGTCGACCGCCGCGGCGTACGGGTCACCGGTGCTGGAGGTCAGCGCCGGGTCGAACGCCTGGGTGTGCGCGGTGGCCGTGATGGTGGAGGTGCCGGCCGGCGCGCCGCCGTTGCCGAACGGGCCGATCTGCTGGACGAAGACGCCCCAGTTGCCGGGGACGACGGGCTGCTCGGCGCTGCCCTTGTCGGTGACGACCGAGACGGTCGAGCCGTCCTGGGCCTTCTTCAGGTCACCGAAGAGGTCCGGCGAGCCGGTGGTGGCGCTGAGCTCCAGCTGGGCCGGGGTCGAGGAGGCCGCGACGCCCTTCAGCTGGTCGGTGCCCGGCGGCACCAGGAAGGACGGGACGGCGGACTCCAGGTTCAGCGGGAGCTTGACCGTGGCCGAGGTGCCCTGCGGCACCAGCGGCAGGTCGACCCGGCGGTCCAGGCGGCCGTCGGCCGAGATCTTCTGGGTGGCGACGGTGTTGTTGGTGTAGTTCACCTGGACGGTGACCGGCTTGCCGGCGGCGAGCTTGGTCCGGCCGTCGTTGGGCAGGCCCGCGGCGGTGGCGCTGTTCTGGTTGAACGCGACGGTGCCGGTGAAGTCCTGACCGAGCTGCTGCCCGCTGACCGGGCCGACCACGTTGAGGACGAACCGCCAGCGGCCGGCGGCCGGGTTGACGGTGGTGGCCGAGACGCCGCCGGTGGTGCCGGTCAGGTTGCCCTGCGCGTCGAAGAGGCCGTTGCCCTCGATGTCGATCGGGGTGCCGTTGGGGCTGATCAGCGCGCCCTGCATGAGCAGCTTCGGGTCCTTGACGGCGAGGCCGACCCGCAGGTCCTTCTGGCCCTTCGGGACGTCGAAGCCGTAGGAGAAGCTCTGCGTCGGGGAGGAGCCGCGGCCGTTGCCGCCGGTGATGGTGCCGGTGAAGGTGCCGGTGCCGTTCTTGACCGGGACGAGGCTGCGCAGCACGACCGGCACGCTGGTGGTGTTGCCGTTGGAGGCGGAGACGGTGACCGCCTCGCTGGAGTCGCCGCTGGTCGCCGGGGTGGTGACCTGGACCTTGAGGGTCTTGGTCTGGCCCGGCTTCAGCTCGGTGGTGGAGGGGCTGACGCCGCCGGCCGGGACGGCCCGCTGGGTCGTGGTGCCGAGCTGGACGGCGCCGGTGTAGCCGGCCTGGCCCGCCGGGGTGTAGAGGATCGCGGTCCACTGGCCGGCGACCGGGCGGGGGACGTCCACCAGGCCGAAGTCGGCCGGGGTCGCGCCGCCCTGCGGGCGGGTGTTGGTCTCGAAGCGGCCCGACGGGTCGAGCAGCGTCATGCGGACCACCGGGCCGTTGCTGACCGGGTTGGGCGCGCCCTGCCAGGCGATCGACGCCGCGAGGCGGTCGGCACCGGCCGGGACGGTGAACTTGACCTCCTTCTTCACCCAGGTGACGCCGTTGGTGGCGTACTTGAAGGTGTCGGTGGAGGCGGAGTCCAGCTGGACGGTCTGCTGGTCGCTGCCCTGCGGCACGAAGGCGCGGGTCGCCGCGCTGACCGTCTGCGGCTCGTCACTGGTGTTGGTGACGCTCACGTCGGCGGTGTGGGTCGAGCCGGGGTTGCCCGCGATGTCGAGCTGACCGGTGTTCACCACGACGGTGCGGTTGCCGGGCGTGCCGTCGCCGTCCTGGATGCCGCGGGCGGCCTCGACGGCGGCGCGGACGTTCAGCAGGCCGGCGCCCTGCTCCTCGGCCGGGACGCCGAGGTCGCTGGCGGTGCCGGTGAGGAGCTTCTTGACCAGGGCCGGGGAGGGCGAGTCGCCGCCGTGGGTGTCGCGGTAGGCCTGGATGACCAGGGCCGCGGCGCCGGTGACGAACGGGGCCGCCTGACTGGTGCCGCCGAAGGACTGGATCGGCGTGCCGTTGCCGCTGAAGCCCTTGCAGTCGGTGTACTTGGCGGTGTCCGGCGAGCAGAGCGCCCAGTCCGACTCGCCCGGCGCGACCAGGTCGACGGTGCGGCCGGCCTGGGTGAAGCCGCCCGAGGAGAGCGCGGAGATGCGGTTGTTGCTCCAGGTCCGGTTGGAGAACTGGGCGCCCGCGTAACCGGTCTGCTGGTAGTTCTGGTTGTCGGTGGAGGCACCGACGGCGATCACGTTCGGGTCGGTGGCGGGGGTGCCGATCGTCCCGGTGATGCCCGCGTCGCCGGAGGAGACGGCGACGGTGACGCCGGCCTTGACGGCCTGGTCGTTGAAGAGCGAGATGGTGTCGTGCGCGCCGCTGTCCGGGGTGACGTTGCCGCCGAAGGACTCGTTGAGCACGTCGACGTGCGAGACCCGCACCGCGTAGTCGATCGCCTGCAGGATCGAGGAGTTGGACATCACCTCGCCGCCGGCCTTCAGCGCCACCAGCGAGGCGTCCGGTGCGAGGCCGCGGACGCGGATGTTGCAGCCGGCCGGGAGCGGGTGCGAGGCGTTGACGAACTTGGAGACGTCGTAGACCTGGCGGCCCTGGGCGATGACCGCCGAGGCGTCGCCGAAGGCCTCCGCGCCGCCGGTCGGGGCGTCCCAGCCGTCGCCGGCGAAGTCCTGGTAGTCGACGACGGCGTGCGAGCCGTCGGCCCGGATGAAGTCCGGGTTGTTCGGGTCCAGGCCGTCGGCGATGTAGGCGACCTTGACGCCCTTGCCGGTGGCCAGGGTGTCGGCGCCGGGCTGGCCGTTGCCGCCGACCGCCTTGGTGGAGTAGAGGCCCTCGGGCTCCAGCAGGGGCTTGGCCGGGTCGGAGGGGCAGACCGTGTTGGTCGCGTTCTCCTCGGTGCCCTGCGCGCCGTTGCTGCCCGGAGCGGCCTGCGGGGCGGCGGCCTTGGGGGCCTTGGCTCCGGCGGCCGTGGTGGCCGCGGTGTCCTGCTTCGCCTTGCCGGCGGCCGGCGGGGCGACGGCGATCTGGGTGTCCGCCACCACGGAGGCGACGGCCGGGTCGGTCTCCAGTGCGGCGCGCAGCGCCGGGCTGACGGTGGCCGAGAAGGCGTTGCCGACCACGAAGGTCTTGATGTTGGTCCCGCCGCCGGCCTTGACCTTGTCCAGCAGCGGGGCCTGCGTCTGCGCGGCCTTCTGCTGACGGGTGCCCAGGTGGCCGTGGTCGGCCGGGGCGTCCGTTATCTGGTCCTTGAGGATCACGATCACCGGCACCGGGCTCCCGTCCGCGGACGCCACGGGGGCGGTCTGCGGCTCCGGGATCGGGGCTGCGTCGGCGCTGGACCCGAAGGTCAGGACCATGGACGCGGCGGTGACCGTGACGGCAGCTGCTAGCTGGGATTTCCGCCAGCCGATCAATGGACATCCTTTCGTCTGATGAGACGTCAGGTTGCACGGCCCAGCGTACGCGGATCCGGATCGGTCGCGTGGTTGCTCCGGACCGCGCGTCCCGACAGCGGTCGAATTCCAGCGCATCCGACACGACCACGACAAGGGGGGAAATCCCCATCAGCAAGTAAAGATGACCATCAGAAAGTAAAATGCACGGCGGAAATCGGGCCAATCCCGCCCCTATTCGCCGACCGGCCCCCTCCGGACCCGCCCGATGCGGCCGGAAAACGGTGGCGAACTCTGGACACTGGCGAAACACCGCCACCTGCGGCGCACCGCACGCGCCGTCCGACTCTCTTCCCCTCCCTCCGGCCCCGAAACCGGACATGACAGAACCGGTGCCCCGGGCCGACTGCGGCCCGGGGCACCGGCGAGTCCGGGGGACCGCCGCCGGAATCAGGTGCCGGCCAGCCGCTCCTGAGCGTCCGCCAGGTCCTCGGCGGTGGGCGCGTCGTCCTGGGTGAGCCGGTGGCGCCAGTACCCGGTGAAGTCGATCGACGCCTTCGGCACGCCGCGCCCGTCCACCAGGTGCCGGCGCAGCGCCCGGACCGCGCCGGCCTCCCCCGCCAGCCAGACGAACGGACGGCCGGCGGGCAGTTCGGCGGCCCGCACCGCCTCCGTCAGCACGGCGCCCGGGGACGCCCCGCCCCGCGGCAGCCAGTGCACCACCGGCTCGGCACCGCTCTCCAGCGGCTGCCGCTCGGCCTCGTCCGCGATCTCGACGAACACCACCGCCGGCACCGCGGCGGGCAGCGCCCCGACCAGGGTCGCGACGGCCGGGAGGGCCGTCTCGTCCCCGGCCAGCAGCACCCAGTCGGCCGCGGCGGCAGCGTCGGGGAACGGGACGGCCGGGGCGTACAGCGCGGAGGGCCCGACCATGCCGAGCCGCTGCCCGGCGGCGGCCCGCGCGGCCCAGGCGGCGGCCGGGCCGGCGTCGCCGTGCAGCACGAAGTCGATCTCGACCTGCCGGGTGCCGGGCCGCCGACGCCGGAGGGTGAAGCTGCGCAGCAGCGGGCGCGCGGCCTCGGGGATCGCCAGGTACGCCTGGTACCAGCCCATCGGGTCGGCGCTCTGCGGCGGCAGCTCGGGCACCCGCTGCCCGGGGCGCGGGAAGCAGAGCTTGACCTGCTGGTCGGGCGCCGCGCCCACGGAGTCGTCCAGGGCCTCGGCCTCGAAGACGACCCGGGCGGTGCGCGGCGTGATCCGGCGGACCTCGACGACCTCGAGGAAGGTGACGGGCAGTGTCATCGCGAACCCCTCCGATTGATAACCTTACGACATAAAGAGTTGCCGTGGTCGAGGATACTTTACGTCATAAGGAGTTGTGCATGGTCGTCTACGCCGGACAGGGCGACGCCCACCGGTCCCTCGCCCTGCTCTGGGGCGCCGCACCGGAACCGCGCACCGGGCGCAGCGGCCCCAAACCGGGGCTCAGTGTGGACGCGATCGTGTCCGCCGGAATCGCGGTGGCCGACGACGAGGGGATGGCCGCGCTCTCCATGCGCGCCGTCGGCGAACGGCTCGGCCGCACCGCGATGGCCCTCTACACCTACGTGCCGGGCAAGGCCGAACTGCTCGACCTGATGCACGACCGCGCCCTGGCCGGACTCCCCGCGGCTCCCCCGCCCTCGGACGACTGGCGCGCCGCCGTCACCGCCTGGGCCGGCGCGCTGTACGACCGCTACCTGCGCCACCCCTGGATGCTCCAGGTCTCGCAGGCCCGGCCGGTCCTCGGCCCGGCCGAACTCACCGCCATGGAAGCCCTGTTGGGCGCCCTCGGGCCGGCCGGCCTGGCGCCCGGGCCGCTGCGCGGAGCGGTCTCCGCGCTCTGGCAGTTCGTCCGCGGCACCGCCGCCGCGACTGCCGAGTCCCGCGCGGCCGCCGCCGAGACCGGCGTCACGGACGAGGACTGGTGGACCGCCAGATCCGCCCGACTGGCCGAACTGGCACCGGACTTCCCGAGCCGCTTCCCGCTGCTCACCGCCCTGCAGAGCGGTGCCGACGGCCCCCCGCAGGACCGCGAGCAGGAGACCTTCCGCACCGGCCTCGCCGTCCTGCTCGACGGCGTCGCGGCCGCCGCGCCGGCCGCCGGGGACGCACCCGTGCCCGCCACCCGACCGGGTCGGGCGGCGGGCACGGGCGAGGGCGCTGACACGCCGTAGGGCTCACGAGCCGCGGGCGGTCGGTCCGCCGGGATGCGGTGCGGAACCGCCGGGCCGTCAACCCGCCGGGATGCGGTGCGGAACCCCCGGGTCGTCCCGGTGGATCCCGGCGGCGCCGGGGGCGGCGCCGAATCCGAGTCGGCCGGCGAGGGCGCCGGCATTGGAGACGGCAGACCTTTCCTTGACCGGCGCTATGCCCGGGGCCGGCGGTGCGGGGGCGGCTCCCGCGGAGGCGGGGCGGCCGCGGGAGCGGTCACCGGGTGAGCGCGTCCAGGGCGGCGGTGGCGAAGGCGTGGTCCTGCTCGGGGGCGCCGCCGCCGACACCGAGGGCGCCGATCAGCCGGCCGTCGCGGCGCACGGGGACGCCCCCGGCGATGAACAGCAGCGGCCGGTCCAGGGCGGTCGGCAGCGAGTGGAACGGTCCGTCCGGCCTGACGAGGTCGACCAGGTCGGCGGTCGGGGCGTCCAGCTGGAGGGCGGTGTACGCCTTGCGGGTGCTGGTCTCGCCGGAGATCAGCACGGCCCGGTCGTCGCGGCGGAAGGCCAGCAGGTGGCCGCCGGCGTCGAGGACGGTGATGCTGACGGCGACCCCGGCCGCCTCGGCGGCGGCGCGGGCGGCACCGACCAGGGTCTCGGCGTCGGCGGTGCCGAGCGGGGTGACGGCGGTGGGGTGCACGGCGGGGGTGCTCATGGTGGTGCTTCTCCTGGGAGTCGGGGGCGGAGGTCTGGGGGTCGGGGGGGCTGCGGTCGGGGGGCCCGGTGGTGGACGGGAGGGCTCAGCGGTGGGCCAGGCCCGGGACGGACCGGGCGGCGGAGGCCCCGGCGGCGGTGGGCGCGGTGGTGGACCCGGTGGCAGCGGTCACGGCCGCCGGGGCACGGCGCTCCAGCGCGGCGGACCAGAGCGCGAGGGCGAGGGCCGCGGCTGCCAGGGCGGCGCCGACCCAGTTCGGGGCGGTGTAGCCGAGGCCGGCGGAGATGACCGTCCCGCCGAGCCAGGCCGCGAGCGCGTTGCCCAGGTTGAACGCCCCGATGTTGACGGCGGAGGCCAGCGTGGGCGCGCCGTGGGCCTGGTCCAGCACCCGCTTCTGCAGCGGCGGGACGGTGGCGAACCCGAGGGCTCCGACGAGCAGGATCGTCAGGGCGGCGAGGACCTTGTCGTGCGCCGTGAGGGTGAACACCGCGAGCACGACGGCCAGGCCGCCGAGGGTGGTGTAGAGCAGCGGCATCAGCCTGCGGTCGGCGAACCTGCCGCCGAGGAGGTTGCCGAGGAACATGCCGACGCCGAACAGCACCAGCAGCCAGGTGACCGCGCCGTCGGAGTAGCCGGCGACGTTGGTCATCATCGGGGCGATGTAGGTGATCGCGGCGAACACTCCGCCGAAGCCGAGCACGGTCATCGCCATCGCGAGCAGCACCTGCGGGTTGCGGAACGCGGTCAGCTCGCCGCGCAGGCGGGCGCCCTCGGCGCGCGGCAGGGCGGGGACGAGCCTGGCGATGCCCAGCAGGCCGACGACGCCGAGCGCGGCGACCGCGACGAAGGTGGTCCGCCAGCCCACGGCCTGCCCGATGTAGGTGCCGAGCGGCACGCCGACGATGTTGGCGACGGTCAGCCCGGTGAACATGGTGGCGATGGCGCCCGCCTTCCGGTCCGGGGCGACCAGCTCGGCGGCGACCACCGAGCCGATGCCGAAGAACGCGCCGTGCGCCAGCGAGGCGACGATGCGCCCGGCGAGCATCACCCCGAAGCTCGGCGCCAGTGCGGACACCAGGTTCCCGGCGGTGAACAGGCCCATCAGCAGCATCAGCATCGTCTTGCGGCTGATCCTGGTGCCGAGCACCGTCATCAGCGGTGCGCCGACGACCACGCCGATCGCGTAGCCGGTGACGAGCAGACCTGCGGTGGGGATGGACACTCCGTAGTCACCCGCGATCTCGGGCAGCAGGCCCATGACCACGAACTCGGTGGTGCCGATCCCGAAGGCCCCGATGGCCAGGGCGAGGAGCGCGAGAGGCATGGTGCCACCCTCCGTGCGATTGTCAGTGCGCCTTACGTGCTTCGACAATAGTTGCAGACGCGCGATAAATGCAAACGCTGGCTGTCTCCTCTGGCCGATATTTCGGGCCACGGCTTACCCTGGACACCCGCCGCACCCTCGAAGGAGGCCCTGGCATGACCGCCACGGACCCCGCGCTGACCGCCCTCGCCAACGGATGGGGTGCCCTGTACCTGCTGCACGGCAGGATCGAGGCGCACATCGAGCGCGCCCTGCAGTCCGGGCACGACCTGAGCGTGCGCGAGTACTCGCTCCTCGACGTCCTCAGCCGCCAGCACGACGGCGAGGGCGGCCACCTGCAGATGAAGCAGGTCGCCGACGCGGTCGTCCTCAGCCAGAGCGCCACCACCCGCCTGGTCAGCCGCCTCGAGGACCGCGGACTGCTCTCCCGCTACCTCTGCCCCACCGACCGCCGGGGCATCTACACCAACGTCAGCGAAGCCGGCCTGGAGCTCCTCGCCGAGGCCCGGCCCACCAACGACACCGCCCTCCGGGAAGCCCTCGACGAGGCCGCCGGGAACCCCGAACTGGCCCCCCTCGTCGCCGCCGTCGACGCCATGAACGCCCCGCCGGCGCCCCGGCGGCCCTGACCGGGGATCAGCAGCGCCCTCCCTCCGCCGGGGATCCGGACGGAGCAGCAGGCGCGGCGGGCCGGCCCGGGCCCGGGTACGTTCGCGGTGTGCAGCAGATGTCACAGCAGGTCAGCAGGCTCGCGGCCGCCGCGGCGTCCACGCTGGTGCTCGCAGCGGGCGCCGCGGGCGCGACGGCCGCCCCGGCCGGCGGTGCCACGGCCGCCACCGCGGCACCCGAGGCCGCCGGCACGGCCGGCGGGGAGCGGCTCGCCCGACCGGCCGTCCAGGTCGCCCCCCTCGCCGGGGCCCCCGCGCTGCCCGCCGAACTGACCGGGCGGTCCTGGCTGGTCGCCGACGCCGACACCGGCGAGGTCCTGGCGGCCCTCGACGCCCACCGGCAGCTGCCCCCCGCCAGCACCCTCAAGATGCTCTTCGCCGACACCGTGCTGCCCAAGTTCGACCGCACGCTGGAACACAAGGTCGCCCCCGCCGAACTCGCCAACCTCGGCGCCGGGAGCAGCCTGGTCGGCGTCAAGGAGAACCTCCCCTACCGCGTCGAGGACCTCTGGCGGGGCGTCTTCCTCAGCTCCGGCAACGACGCCGTCCACGTCCTCGCCCACATGAACGGCGGCCTCCAGCAGACCGTCACCGAGATGCAGGCCCGCGCCCGGTCGCTGCAGGCCCGCGACACCAGGGTGGTCTCCCCCGACGGCTACGACATGGACGGGCAGGTCTCCTCCGCGTACGACCTCACGCTGTTCGCCCGCGCCGGGCTGCGCAACGCCGACTTCCGTTCCTACTGCGGCACCCGCACCGCCCGCTTCCCCGGCGCGCTGGACAAGCTCACCGGCCAGCGCACCAGCTTCGACATCGCCAACACCGACCGCCTGCTCGGCAAGTACCCCGGGCTGATCGGCGTCAAGAACGGCTACACCACCAACGCCGGCGCCACCTTCACCGGAGCCGCCCAGCGCGGCGGGCGCACCCTGCTGGTCACCGTCATGCACCCCGAGGCCCAGGGCCGGGTCTACGACGAGGCGGCCGCCCTGCTCGACTGGGGCTTCGCCGCAGCCGGCAAGGTCCAGCCCGTCGGACAGCTGGTGGAGGACACCGCGCCCGCCACCGGGCCGGCCCCCGCCGCCGGCTCCGGCTCCGGCACGGGCCCGGGCGGCGCCACCCGGCAACCGCAGGCCGCCGACGACCGCGGCCCCGGCCTCGAACCAGCCGCCTGGACGGCCGCCGCCCTCGGCTCCGCCCTCGCCCTGCTCGCCGCCGGACGGCGCACCGCGGCCCGCCGCCGCGGCCGGCCCGCCACCGCCCCCGGTGCCCCGGCGGCAGCGGTCGCGGTCGCCGCGGCCTCCGCGCCGGCGCTCGCCCTCCGCCGCGGCGGCTGCACCGCGCTCGGCGGCTCCACCGGGGTCGGCGGCCGTGGCCGGCGCCGCCTCGTCCGCCGCGCGCGGGCCCTGGTCGTCACCGCCCGCACCCGCCGGCACCGCTGAACGCCGGACCGGCCACCCGGCCCGCCGCCCCGCGGCCCGTGCTGACCAGCGGCGATCGGTGCCGACGCCCTACACTCCTGGCCATGACCACGCCCGACCACCTCGCCCGGATCGTCAGCCTCTCCTCCGGGAGCTACCTGCTCGTCACCACCTACAAGAAGGACGGCACCGCCGTGCCGACGCCCGTCTGGGTGGTGCGCGACGGGGAGGCCCTCGGCGTCTGGACCGTCACCGACTCCTGGAAGGTCAAGCGGATCCGCAACCGCGCCGACGTCCTGGTCGGCCCCTGCGACGTCAAGGGCCGGCCGACCGGGGCGCACTACCCGGCCACCGCCGAGATCCTCGGCCCCGAGCGCACCGCCGCCTACCGGACCCTGCTGCGCCAGAAGTACGGGCTGCTCGGCGTGCTCACCCTGCTCGGCAGCCGGCTGCGCCGCGGCGAGCGCGGCACCGTCGGCATCCGCATCACGCTGAGCTGAGGCCGCCGCCATGGGAGAGCACGACGGGACCGGCCCGGGCCCGCTGCCGCTGCTGGTGGTGGACGGCGCCAACGTCGTCGGCTCGGTGCCCGACGGGTGGTGGCGGGACCGCCGGGGCGCCGCCGAACGCCTGCGGGACGCCCTGGTGGCCGTCGCCGCGCACGGCCTGCCGGACCGCCCCGGCCCGGTGGAGGTCCTGCTGGTCGTCGAGGGCGCGGCCCGGGGCGTGACCGGCCTGCCCGAGGTGCGGGTGGTCACGGCCGCCGGCAGCGGCGACGACCGGATCGTCGACCTCGTGCGCGCGGCCCGCGCCGAACGGCCTGACCGGGGCTGCCTCGTCGTCACCGCAGACCGCGAACTCCGCGCCCGCGTCACCGCCCTGGGCGCCGACGTCACCGGCCCGCGCAGCGTCCGCCGCTGAGGACCGTCCGCGTCCGCCGCTGAGGACCGTCCGCGCCCGCCGACGCGGACGGCCCGGTGCGTCACTCCGGCTGGGTGGCGTACATGCCCCAGTGGATCGCCTGGTCGGAGGCGGTCACCGTGAACTCGATGTCCCGGCCCGGGCGGGCGGGTATCTCGACCGAGCCGATGCCGGTGGCGTCGACGGGGCACCGCACGGTGAAGTCGGCCGGGGCGAGGCCCCCGACGTGGACCTGCACCGAGCCGCCGCCCCGGCAGCCGACCGTCACGGTGAAGGGCTGCGACGGGTTCACCGAGGCGCTGACCGCCCCGCCGTCGCCGATCCAGTCCGGAATCCAGATCAGGCCGTCCGGCCCGGGGTGCGGCAGGATCTCGCCCGTCCCCATGCCGCCCTGGACCGCCGCGGCCGGACCGGCCAGCGCCAGCACCGCCCCCAGCGCACCGGCCGTTGCGGCCAGGATCCGCCTGCTGTTGCGCGTCATCACTGTTCCCCCTGACGTGGTGAATCCCTCCGTGCACCGCTGTTCGGCACACGAAGGGATGCTACGGCGCACCACTGACAGTCCGTCCGGCGACCGGTTCCGGGACCGCCCGCGCCCCGGTGCCGCCGTCAGTAGCTGTAGGCCTTCACCACCACGGGCAGCAGGCGCTGCTGGGCCGGGGTCCGACTGAACGCGATCGAGGAGGCCTGCTCGCCGGCCGGCAGGGCCTCGACGCCGACCATCGCACTGTCCACGGTCTTGCCGCTGGTGTCGGTGAAGTCGACCTGCACCGCGTAGGAGGCCGGGTTCAGGCCCCCGTTCTCGACGGTGACGACGGCCGCGGGCAGCCCGCCGGAGTCGCGCAGCGGCACCTCGTCGACGGTGACCGAGCCGATGGCGTTGCCGCCGCCGGGCAGCGCGGCGAGCACCGTGGCGGCCTTCGCCCCGGTCACCGTCTGCTGGGCGGAGACCGAGGCGGCGAAGGAGGCCGCCGCCGCGGCGGCCGAGGCGTCGGCGGTGGCCGCCGCGGACGGCGACTCGGCGGCCGTCGGGGACGGCGACGGGGTGCCCTCGGCGGCGGCGACCGACTCGGACGGCGCCGGCCCGGAGGCCGTGATCGAGGGGTTGGTCGACGAGCTGCTGCAGGCCGCCAGCACCCCGGCGGCCGCGAGCACCGCCACCAGGGCGGCGGCCCGGCGGCGCGGGCGGCGGGTGGCCGAGGGGCTGGGGAGGCTGTGGAGTTCGCGCACCGGGGTTCTCTCTTCTCGCTCGGCGTTCTACGTCCGGGCGCTGGAGGCCGCGGCCGGAGGGCCCGTTCCCACCCCATGCTTCGTCGCGTTGCCGCGCGACGGCGACAGCTGCGCGCCCGTTCGGGTGGCGGTGCTCCCCCGGCGCGGGGCCCGGCCCGCCGGTGCCGCCCGGAGGCTCCCGGAGGGCGTCGGAAGGTACCCGGGGACCGCCGGGCGGCACCGGCACCGGCACGGGCTCCGGCGCCGGAACCGCCCTCGGATGCCGAAAGTCGGAACGTACGGGAACCGACGGCTCCGGCCGTCCGACTGCTGGGGGGTGAGTGCGAAGTCGCCGGGTGTCCGGCCGTCGAGTGTGCTGGCGGGGTTCGCCCTGCTGCTGGTGGTGGTGTTCGTGGTGGCCTTCGCGGTGGGGCGCCAGGCGGGGCCGGTGTCGCCCGGGCTGCGGCCCGCGCCGGCGGGTGGCAGCGCGCCCGGGACGGGTGGGCACGACATGGGCGGGATGCCGTGAGCCCCGTCGCGGGGGCCGGCACCGGGGCCCTGGTGAGCACCGACCTCGCGGTCGGCGGGATGACCTGCGCGGCCTGCGTCGGCCGGGTGGAGAAGCGGCTGGCCCGGATCGACGGGGTGACGGCCGGGGTGAACCTGGCGACCGGGCGGGCCCGGGTGCTGCACCCGGCCGGGGTGCCGGTCGCGGAGCTGGTGGCGGCGGTCGAACGGGCCGGCTACACCGCCGAGCCGGCGCCCGAGGGCGTCGGCGTCGGGCTCCCGGCGGAGGAGCCGCGGGAGCGCCTGCGGCTGCTGGTGACGGCCCTGTCGGCCGTCCCGGTGGTGGTGCTGTCGATGGTGCCGGCGCTGCAGTTCACCGCGTGGCAGTGGGTCTGCTTCGCGCTGGCCGTCCCGGTGGTGACCTGGGGGTCGGCGGGGTTCCACCGGCGGGCCTGGCAGGGGCTGCGGCACGCCGCGGCCACCATGGACACCCTGGTCAGCCTGGGGGTGGTGGCCTCCTTCGGCTGGTCGGCCTACGCGCTGCTGTTCGGCGGCGCCGGGGATCCCGGCATGCGGATGCCGTTCTCGCTCACCGCGGACGGCGGCGGCGCGGCGCACGTGTACCTGGAGGCGGCGGTGGGCGTGCCGCTGTTCGTCCTGGCCGGGCGGCTGCTGGAGGGCCGGGTGCGGCGGCGCAGCGGTTCCGCCCTGGCGGCGCTGGCCGGGCTGGGCGCGAAGGAGGTGTGCGTCCGGACTCCCGGGGGTGCCGAGGAGCGCCTCGTCCCGATCGAACTGCTGCTTCCGGGGCAGGAGTTCGTGGTGCGGCCGGGCGAGCGGGTGGCCACCGACGGGGTGGTGGTCGAGGGCGGTTCGGCGCTCGACCTGAGCCTGCTGACCGGGGAGAGCGTGCCGGTCGAGGTCGGCCCCGGGGACGCCGTCGCGGGTGCGACGGTGAACGTCGGCGGCGCGCTGGTGGTGCGGGCGACGGCCGTCGGCGCGGACACCCAGCTGGCCAGGATCACCGACCTGGTGGCGGAGGCGCAGGCCGGCAAGGCCCGGGCGCAGCGGCTGGCGGACGCGGTGGCCGGGGTCTTCGTGCCCAGCGTGCTGGCCGTGGCGGTCTGCGTGCTGGGCTTCTGGCTGGGCGCGGGCGCGTCCGCGCAGGCGGCGGTGACGGCGGCCGTCGCGGTGCTGGTGGTGGCCTGCCCGTGCGCGCTGGGCCTGGCGACGCCGACGGCGCTGCTGGCGGCGACGGGGCGGGGCGCCGAACTGGGCGTGCTGGTCCGCGGCCCGGAGGTGCTGGAGAGCCTGCGCCGGGTGGACACCGTGGTGCTGGACAAGACCGGGACGCTGACCACCGGGCGGATGGAACTGGCGTCGGTGACGGTGGCCGACGGGCCCGGGGCCGCCTCCGGGGACGCGGTGCTGCGGCTGGCCGGCGCGGTCGAGCACCGGTCGGAGCATCCCGTCGGACGGGCCGTCGCGGCGGCGGCGCGGGAGCGCTGCGGCACGCTGCCGGCCGTGGACGGGTTCGCGGCCACGGCCGGGCTCGGGGTGTCGGGGGCGGTGGAGGGCCGGTCCGTCCGGGTGGTCCGGCCGGACGCCGCGGGGCCACTGCCCGAGGTGCTGGCCGCCGCGGTGACGGCGGCCGGGGCGGCGGGCCGGACGGCGGTGCTGGTGGAGCTGGACGGGCGGGCCGCGGCGGTGCTCGCCGTCGGTGACACGCTGCGCGCGGGCAGCTGGCGCGCCCTGCACCGGCTGCGCGGCCTGGGGCTGGAGACCGTGCTGCTGACCGGGGACGGCCCCGGCGCGGCGGAGGCGGTGGCCCGCGAGCTCGGCATCGAGCGGGTGCACTTCTCGGCCTCCCCCGAGCGCAAGGCCGAGGTGGTGGCCGGGTTGCGGGCCGCGGGGCGGACCACCGCGGTGGTCGGCGACGGCGTCAACGACGCGGTGGCGCTGGCCTCGGCGGACCTCGGGGTGGCGCTGACCTCGGGCACCGACGCCGCGATCGGCGCGGCCGGGCTGACCCTGGTGCGCGGTGACATCGAGGCGGTGGTGGACGCCGTCCGGCTGGCGCGGCGCACGCTGGCGACGATCCGGGTCAACCTGCTCTGGGCCTTCGGCTACAACGTGGTGCTGATCCCGCTGGCGGCGGTCGGGCTGCTCAACCCGATGCTGGCGGCGGTGGCGATGTCGCTGAGCTCGCTGCTGGTCGTCGGCAACAGCCTGCGGCTGCGCACCTGGCAGCCGGGCCGGGGCGCCCCGACGGCCCCCGGCCGGGCGCGGCGCCGCACGGACGGACCGGGCCGATGAGCGGACGGACCGACGGACCGGCGGACGGACGGGTGAACGGGCGACGGATGAACGGGCGACGGGCGGACGGGCGACGGATGAACGGGCGACGGGCGGACGGGCGACGGATGAGCGGGCGACGGGCGGACGGACGGGTGAACGGGCCGCGGACCAGCGGACGGCGGACGAGCGGGCGCGCCGAGCGCCTCCGGGCGGTCGCGCCCCCGGTCGGCGCGGCGGTGCTGGCGCTCGCCCTGCTGACCGGGTGGACGGCGGTCGGCGGTGCCGGCCGGGCCCGGCCGGTGGAGGCCGGGCCGGGGTGGGTGCTGCTGCCGACCGGCGCCGCCCCGGCGGTGGCGGCCTTCTTCACGGTCCGCAACCCGGGCGACGTCTCGGACGAACTGGTCGGCGCCCGCTGGGAGTTCGGCGGTCATCTCACCCTGAAGCGGCATCTGCACCAGGGTGCGGCGGGCCGCTGGGAGCCGGTGGCCGCGCTGCCCGTCCCGGGCCGCGGCGAGCTGGTGATGTCCCCGGAGGACTCCGACCTGCTGATCGCCGACCCGCCGCCGCTGCAGGCCGGCCAGTGGGTGGAGTTCACCCTCTCCTTCCGCCGCAGCCCGGAGCTGCGGCTCAGGGCCCAGGTGCTGCCGCCGGCCTCCCGCCCGCGCTGAGCCCGCGGTCCGTCGCGGGCAGCGGGGCCCGCCCTCTCAGGAGCCGCCGAGCAGCTCGGTGACCGGCCGCCTGGGGGTCGCCGCCCCGGGCGGCCCGTAGCCGACCCGCAGGACGAGCTGGACGTGCCCCGGCCCCTCGGCCGGGTCGCGCAGCGCCCACCGGGTGTCCGGCCACTCGACGGCCTGGTGCCAGACCGTCAGCCGTACGCCGTGCACCGTGGCCAGCAGCCAGACGTGCTGCAGGGCCTGCCCGGTGGCCAGCCAGTCCACCGGCCCGTCGCCGCCGGTGGCGAGGGTGCACAGCTGGGGCAGCGCCTCGAAGCGGCGGGAGGGCTGCGCGGGCCGGTGCGGCGGGCGGCCGGCGAACTCCCGCATCGGGACGCGGGCGTCGTGGTCCTGCGGGCCGAGGG
The DNA here is from genome assembly GCF_040681575.1 of Kitasatospora sp. NPDC051702. NCBI lineage: Bacteria > Bacillati > Actinomycetota > Actinomycetes > Kitasatosporales > Streptomycetaceae > Kitasatospora > Kitasatospora sp. NPDC051702. Next base: position 161,470 of record NZ_JBFAZB010000011.1, on the reverse strand, counting down.
CCTCGTACGGGATGCCGTCCCCGGCGGCGCCGGAAGTACCGTCGGGCGCCGCGCCCGGCCCGGCGCGCAGCCAGTCGCGGGTCTCGGCCGAGCGAGCCGGGTCGGCGGTGTTGCGGTGCTCGGCCTCGGCGGTGAGCGCCAGCACCCGGCGGACGCCGGCCTCCTCCAGCGGGACGAGCACCACGCCCTCCTCCCCGGCGGCGCCGATCAGCTCGCCGAGGACCGCCTCGGGCACGTCGCGCTGGGCGAACGGCTGGCGGCTCGAGTGCCGGGCGGTGATGGCGGGGTAGAGGTCGCGGCCGAACGGGCGCCGGCTGCGGGCCGGGGCGGCGAGGTCGAGGACGGCCAGCAGGGTCGGGTCGGCCTCGTCCGGGAGCAGCCGGACCACCGGGTCGCGGCCGAGCCGCGCGGCGGCGACCCGGAGGTTGAACACGGCGGCGCCGACGGCGATGTGCTGCGCCGCGCCCGTCGGGTCGGCGAGCGGCACCGCGCGGCCGGGGTCGGTGTGCACGGCGAGTCCGTGCCCGTCCGGGGTCGGCGTGAAGCGCCACGGCTGGCTGTTGTGCAGCGACGGCGCCGCGCCGCCCGCGAGGGCGAGCAGCTGCAGGTCCGCCGGGGTGAGGGTCAGGGGGAGGGAGGTGCCGGTCATGGTGATCCACTCCTGGGACGTGTCCGGGGTCCGGCCGTCGCACGGGGACGCGGGAACACTGAACGCGGGACCGCGGGACCGCGTGCCGTGCCGGACCGGAGGTCGCGGCGCGCCCGGCGGGGGCCGTCGGCCCGTCCCGGGGTCCGCCCGCCCGGACGGGCGCCGTGACCTCGCTGCTTCCGAGCCTGCGCCGGGGGCGCGGCGGGCGCCAGGGTCCAACGGCCCGTCGTCGCACCCGCCCGCCGGACGGACGCCGGGCGGGTGCGACGGCGGTCCGGGGCCCGGGCCGGGTGCCCGCCGGTCAGCCGGTCAGCCGGTCAGCCGTGCGGGACGACGGCGACCGGCGCCTGCGCGTGGTGCAGCACCGCGTGAGCGACCCGGCCGAGCCGGGGGCCGAACTCGATCGGCCGGTGCCGCCGGCCGACGACCACCAGAGCGGCCCCGGCAGAAGCGTCCACCAGGCCGCGGGCAGCCCCCAGCCGGACGTCCTCGACCACCGCGGTGCCGGGGTGCCGCTCGCGTTCCGCGGCCACGGCGAGCGAGAGCAGTTTGGCCTCCAGGGCCTCCAGCTGGGCGATCTCGGTGGCCGGTACGGCACCGCCCGCGTAGCCGAACACCGGCGGGAGGTCCCAGCCGTGCACGGCCCGCACCCGGGCGCCGCGCAGGGCCGCCTCGCGGAAGGCGAAGGCGAGCACCTCGTCCTGCGGGTCCTGCGCGTCGACGCCGACCACGACCTCGGGCCCGTCGCCGCCGCCGGCCGTGCCGGGTTCGCGCACCACGACCACCGGCACGCCGCTGCGGGCGGCGGCGGCCATGCTCACCGAGCCGAGCAGCAGGCCGGTGAAGCCGCCGCGGCCGCGGGAACCGAGCACCAGCAGGTCGGTGTCGGCCGCGGCGGCGACCAGGCCGTCGACCGGCGCGTCCAGCACGCCGTCGGTCCGCACCTCCAGGCCGGGGTGGCGCTCGCGGACCTCCCCGGCGGCCGCGGCGAGGACCCGCTGCGCGGCCGCGGGCAGGTCGTCGGGCTCGGCGAAGGCCGATTCGCCGTCGGTCAGCCACGGCCAGGCGTGCACCAGGCGCAGCGGCACTCCGCGCAGCCGGGCCTCCCCGGCGGCCCAGTGGGCGGCGGCGGTGCTCTGCGGCGAGCCGTCGACCCCGGCCAGCACGGCCGGCACCGGGTGCCCGCCGCTCTCGTTGACGTACGCGCTCCGCTCACTCACGAGGTCCTCCACTGTGTCGGTCCGGCGGGTCGGCGCCGGGCGGCGGCGCACTGACGGCCCGTCCGCTCCTCCCCCACCCTGGCGGTGCGCGGCGGCCGGCGACAGGGGCCCGAGGACCCCGGGGGACGGGACGAAAGGCCCGCCCGACGGAGCGTACGGCCGACCCCGGCGTGCGGTGCGCCGACACCCGGGCACTACGGTGAACCGGGCGATCCCGCAGGTGGGACGGCACCCGGGGCAGCGGGTGCGGCGCGCGGGGCGGACACGAGGAGGACACCGGTGGGCGGAGCGGACGGCAGCGCGGCGGGCGGCGGCGCGCGGATGCCCCGGCTGCGCCTGGACGAGCTGCTGGAGGAGCTCCAGTGGCGGATCGACGCGGCACGCGGGACCAGGGACCGGGTGCACAGCCTGCTGGAGGCGGTGCTCGCGGTCGGCCGGGAGCTGGACCTCGCACAGGCGCTGCACCGCATCGTCGAGGCGGCCGTCGACCTGGTGGACGCCCGCTACGGCGCGCTCGGCGTGATCGGCCCGGACGGGCACACGCTGTCGCAGTTCCTGACGGTGGGGATGTCGGAGGAGGAGATCGCCGAGGTCGGTCCGCCGCCGTCCGGCCGGGGCATCCTGGGCGAGCTGATCCGTGATCCGCAGCCGCTGCGCTGCCCGGTGCTGTCCGAGCACCCGGCCTCGGTGGGCTTCCCGCCGAACCATCCGCCGATGCACACCTTCCTGGGGGTCCCGGTGCGGGTGCACGGCGAGGTGTTCGGCAACCTGTACCTCACGGACAAGCGCGGCGGTCTGGACTTCGACGCCGACGACGAGGCCGTGATCGCCACCCTCGCGGTCGCGGCCGGGGTGGCGATCGACAACGCCCGCCTGTACGAGGAGGCGCAGCTGCGCCAGCGCTGGCTGCGGGCGAGCGCGGAGATCTCCCGCAGCCTGCTGTCGGGGGCGCCGCGGCTGGAGGTGGTGGAGCTGATCGCCCGCCGGGCGCGGGAGATCGCGGGCGCCGACCTGGCGGACGTCTCGGTGGCGGTGGCCGGTCCGCAGGAGCCGGCGGCGGAGCTGACGGTGGAGGTGGCGCTGGGCGGGGAGCCGTCGGCGCGGCTGGGGGTGACGGTGCCGGTGGACGGCACGCTGTCGGGCGCCGCGTACGCCTGCGGGTCCCCGGTGACCAGTGACGAGCTGGCCTGCGACGCCCGCTACCCGGCCGGGCCGGCTGGGCGGTTCGCGGGGCTGGGCCCGGCGGTCGCGGTGCCGCTGGGCACCGGGGCGGGGTACGGGCGGGGCGTGCTGCTGCTGGCCCGGGCGGCGGGGCAGCCGGGATTCGGGCCGGACGAGACCGGGCCGCTGCTGGGTTTCGCGGACCAGGCGGCGCTGGCCCTGGAGCTGGCCGAGCGGCGCCGCGACGCCGAGCAGCTGACCCTGCTGGAGGACCGCGACCGGATCGCCCGTGACCTGCACGACCTGGCGATCCAGCGGCTGTTCGCCACCGGCATGACGCTGCAGAGCGCCGGACGGCTGATCGACAGCCCGGCCGCGGCGGACCGGGTGGCCCGGGCGGTGGCGGACCTGGACGAGACGATCAAGATCATCCGTTCGACCATCTTCGGGCTGCGCGCGCACAGCGAGCCGGACCGTGGTCTGCGGGCCCGGGCCACCCGGGCCGTCGCCGAGGCGCAGGGGACGCTCGGGTTCGCGCCGCGGCTGAGCATGGAGGGCCTGCTGGACACCGACGTGCCGCAGGAGCTGGCCGAGCACGTGGTGGCCGTCCTCGGCGAGGCGCTCAGCAACGCGGCCCGGCACGCCCGGGCGAGCCGGGTGGAGGTGACGCTGCGGGCGCTGGCGGGGCGGGTGGCGCTGACCGTCTCCGACGACGGGGTGGGGGTCACCGAGGGGGGCCGGCGCAGCGGGCTGCGCAACCTCGCCGAGCGCGCCGAGCGGGTGGGCGGGACGTTCGCGGTCGGGCCGGGCGACGACGGTGGCACCCGGGTGGTCTGGGAGGCCCCGCTGGGCTCCTGACCATCCGTCGGATGGTCCGGGGGGCGCCTTCGGTACGGTCCGGGGGGCGCCGTCGGTACGGGCCGCCGCGGCCCGGCGCGACGTCGTCCTCACCCGAACGACCGAACCGGCCCGGGTGGCTTCACACTTCGAGCACGCCCCCCTCGAACTGCATCCCCAACATCCATTGTCGCAACGCATGTTCGACGGTAGAGTCGCCGTTCGCCGAGCACGGATGAGCATTCGACAGCGTCATTTGGGGCGGGCATGTCAATTAATCGCGACACCCTCCAGGTCACTCCCGACCTGATCGACGCGTTCACGGAAATGGCACGTCGAAATCCCCACCGCCCAGCGGTGGTTCAGCAAGGACGCAGTATCGGTTACGGCCGGCTCGCGGAGCTGGCGAACACCCTGGCCACACGGCTGGGGCCGGACCCGGGCACGGTCGCCGTGCCGGCCGTCCACACGGCCGAAACGGTGGTCGCACTTCTCGGCGTGCTGACCGCCGGGGGCGTGTATTGCCCCGTCGATCCGGCATTCCCGACGGTGCGCCGACAAGCCATGTCGGCGTCCGCGAACTGTCGGGTGCAGGTGGCCGGCCGGGACGCTCCTGCCACCCAACTCGACCTCCGATTAGTCGAGTTACCGACGCTCCTGGAATTCCCCGGAGATCCGCCGGGCACCCGCCCGCCGGACCGCGCCGAATACGGCCCGGAACAACCGGCCTACATTCTCTTCACGTCGGGTTCGACCGGGCAGCCGAAACCCGTCGCCACCCCCCGCCGTGCCGCAGCGGCCACGGCCCACGCGCTGCGGGGGCTCTTCCGACTCACCCCCGACGACCGGGTGCTCCAGTTCGCCTCGCTCAACTGGGACACCTGCTTCGAGGAGATCCTCCCGGCGCTCACCGCGGGCGCCACCCTCGTCCTCGACCCCGACGCGCACAGCGGGTCCTTCCCGCGCTTCCTGCGGATGGTCGAGCGCGAGCGGATCACCGTCCTCGACCTGCCGACCGCCTTCTGGCACGAACTCGTCCACCACCTGGTCGACGGTGGTGACCGACTCCCGTCCTGCCTACGCCTGTTGGTGATCGGTGGCGAGGCCGCCAACCCGGCCCGGCTGGCCGACTGGAGCCGGCTGGACACCGGGCGGATCCGACTGCTGAACACCTACGGCTGCACCGAGACCACCCAGATCACCCACGCCGTCGACCTCGCCGGCCCGCTCGCACCCGAGCGGCACTGGGACGGCACCGCCCCCGCACCGATCGGCCGCGCCCTGCCGCACGTCGTCGAACGCCTCGACGACAGCGGCGAGTTGCTGATCGGCGGGCCGGGCGTCGCGCTCGGCTACCTCGGCCTGCCCGAGGCGACGGCCGCCCGGTTCACCACCCTCGACGGCGAGCGGTACTTCCGCACCGGCGACCGGGTGAGCCGCGGCCCGGACGGACTGCTCACCCACCAGGGGCGCCTGGACGGCGAGTTGAAGGTCCGCGGGATCCGGGTCGACCCGGCCGAGATCGAGGCCCAGCTCACCGCGCACCCCGACGTCACCGCCGCGGCCGTCACCGGTACCACCGCGGCCGGCCGCACCACCCTGGTCGCGTACGTGGTGGCCCGCCGCCACGCCTCGGCCGACGGCCTGGACGCCGCGCTGCTCTCCCACCTCAGGGCCCGGGTGCCCGGCCACCTGGTGCCCGGGCGGATCACCGTCGTCCCGCGGCTCGTCCACACCCCGAGCGGCAAGGTCGACCGGGCCGCCTGCCACCTCCGCTACGCCCACGACAGGTCGAAGGAGACCTCCGTTGAGCACTGACCTCACCACCACCGCCACACCAGAGGCCCTGGTGGCCGTCTTCCGCCGCGTCCTGGAACGCGAGGACGTGACGGCCGACTCGGACTTCTTCGAGCTCGGCGGCGACTCCCTGGTCGCCACCCGGGTCCTCAGCGCCGTCGCCCGCGACCACGGCGTGGAACTGACCTTCGAGGAGTTCCTGCAGGCCACCACCCCGGCCGGCCTCGCCCAGAGAATCACGGCCACCGGATGAGCGGGCGCACCGGCCCCTCCGCCGTCGTGGTCGGCGCCGGGATCGCCGGGCTCACCGCAGCCACCGGGCTGGCCGCGCGCGGGTACCGGGTGACCGTCCTGGAGGCCCGCGACCGGGTCGGCGGACGCACCCACGGCATCGAGGCCGCCCCCGGCGCCTGGGTCGACGCCGGCGCCGCCTACCTGGGCGACCGGCACACCGAACTGCTCGCCCTGATGGCCGAGCTGGGCCTCAAGACCACCCCGACCACGATGCTCGGCGCCAGCCGCTTCGCCCTCGACCCCGACCCGTCCGCCGACCCGGGCCGGGCCGCGACCCGGGACGGCCGGTTCCCGCCGCTCAACGCCGTCGCCCTCGGCGACCTGTTCGAGCAACTGGCCGAACTCACCGCCGCCGTCCACCCGGAGGCCCCCTGGCTGACCCCGGACGCCGAGCGACTGGACGCCCTCACCGCCGCCGACTGGGCCGAGCAGCAGCTCCGCCACCCGGACGCCCGGCTCTTCTTCCCGCTCTTCCTCGGCGAGATGACCGCCGCCGACCCGGCCGACGTCTCCGTCCTCCACCTCGCCTTCTACCTGCGCTCCGGCGGCGGGCTGCGCTACCTCAACGCCTTCGCCGGCGGGGCCCAGCAGGACCGCATCGCCGGCGGCGCCCACCAGGTGTGCGAACGGCTGGCCGAGCGGCTCGGCCCCCGGGTGCGGCTCGGCGAGCCCGTCCGGGCCGTCCACCAGGACGCCGACGCCGTCACCGTGCACACCGCGCACGGCAGCCACCGGGCGGACGTCGCCGTCCTCGCCCTGCCGCCGCTGCTCGCCGACGCGATCGACTTCCGCCCCGGACTGCCGGTGCCGCGGGCCGGCGACCGCACCGCACGCGGCTGCGCCGTCAAGGTGCACCTGGTCTACCCGGAGCCGGTCTGGCGCGACCACGGCCTCTCCGGCTGGTCGGTGAACGCCCGCGGGCCACTGCTCTCCACCGTCGACGACTCCCCCGCCGAGGGCCGGATCGGCGTACTGACCGGCTTCGTCACCGGCGCCGAGGCGCACCGCTTCGCCGCACTCACCGCCCGCCAGCAGCGCGCGGCGGCCTCCGAGCAGGCCGCCCAGCTCTTCCCGATGCTGCCCGAACCGATCGACTGCCACGTCACCGACTGGCTCAACGACCCCTACAGCAAGGGCTGTTACGCCGCCCTGCTGGGCCCCGGCGACTGGTCGCGGCTCGGCCCCACGCTGACCACCCCGCACGGGCGCGTGCACTGGGCCGGCACCGAGACCAGCACCGCCTACTTCGGGCTGATGGAGGGCGCGATCCGCTCCGCCCACCGCGTCGTCGCCGAGGTCCTCGCCCGCGGCTGACCGCACCGCACCGCCTCCTCCCCGCGCACCACCCCTCCCCACGCACGACCCTCTCCCCACCCGGCGCCGGTTTCACGAGAACCCGCGCCCGGCACCCCACGTCCGGAGACCGCCATGAGCGACCAGAGTTCCATCGCCCCCCTCGCCGCCCGACAGCGGCTGATGACCGAACCCGCCCTCGGGGCCGGCAACTTCCTCGACCACGCGATCGCGGCCAACCCCAACCGCGCCGTGCCGTTCGCCTTCACCCACCGCACCGACCACCGCGGCGAGGTGGTGCTGCGCGGCCACAGCCTGCTCGACCTCGCCGCCCTGCGCGACCGCTACGCCGCCTGGTACCACGCCAACGGGGTGCGCCCCGGCGAGCCGGTGGCCATCGTGGTCGGCGAGGGTCTCGAACCGCTGCTGCACTTCCTGGCGCTGACCGCGCTCGGCGCCGTCCCCGCGCTGGTCAACGACGCCATGCGGCACGACGTGATGGTCCGCTACCTGGACCACGTCGGCGTGGTCGGCGTCGTCGCCGACGACCCCACCCGGCTGGCCGCCGCCTACCGCGAGGCCCCGCAGCGCCGCCCGCGCTTCGTCGCGCTCGCCGCCGAGGTGCAGGCCTTCGACGCCGCGTCCGCCGGGCTGCCCGCCGCGTACCCGTACCGGCACGCCGCGGACGACGTGGTGGCCCTCATCCACTCCTCGGGCACCACCGGCACGCCCAAGTCCACCATGCTGGCCCACCGCCAGTTCTGGGACGGCAAGCAGCCGCGCATGGAGCGCTTCCCCGCCGAGCCCTACGACCGGCTGATGTCACTGATGCCGCACACCCACGCCGGCGGTCTGAGCTACTTCCTCACCGCCACCCTGCTCGGCCTGCCCACCGTGGTCATGGCCGACTGGCGGCGCGCCGTCGTCGAGCCGGTGATGGAGGCCTTCCAGCCGACGATGGTCGCCTCCTTCCCGCGCACCTTCGTGGAACTCGCCACCGGCGAGCTCCCCGTCCGCGGCGCCGCCCGGGTGCACTCCTGGTTCAACACCGGCGACAGCGCGCACCACGGCCACATCCGGCGGCTGGTGACGCTCGGCGAGCGGCCCGCCGGACTGATCCGTCCCTGGCTGCTGCCGCAGGAGAAGGCCGAGCAACCCGCCCTGCCCGGCTCCCAGTTCGTCGACGGCCTCGGCTCCTCCGAGATGGGCATGGCGCTGTTCGGGCAGGTCACCACCCCGGAGAGCCCCCGCGACGACCGCTGCGTCGGCAGGCCGCTGGAGGTCGTCCTGAAGGCCGCCGTGCTCGACCAGGACGGCGCCGAGGTCCCCGACGGCACCGTCGGCATGCTCGGCGTCGTCACCCCCTCCCGGACCCCGGGCTACTGGAACGACCCGCGGCTGACCGGCAGCTTCGAACTGGCCGGCTACTGGCTCACCGGCGACCTCGCCCGCCGCGACCCGGACGGCCGGTTCTACCACCTCGACCGCACGGTGGACGTCATCGACACCGCCGACGGCCCGGTGCACAGCCTGCCGATCGAGGAGGTGCTGCTCGCCGACTGCGCCGACCTGGTGCGGGACTGCTCCGTGATCGGCCTGCCCGGCGCCGCGGGCGAGGGCCAACGCCCCGTCGCCGTCGTCCAGTTGCAGGCCGAGGCGGCCGACGCCGACACCGAGCGGGTACGGACGGCGGCCAACGAGGCGCTGGCCGGGGCCGGACTGGCCGCACTCGCCGCCGTCCGGATCGCCCGCACCCCGGAGGACTTCCCGCTCGGGCCGACCGGCAAGGTGCTCAAGCGCGAACTGCGGACCCGCCTCGCCGGCCTGCTCACCGCCTCCGCCGGCCAGTAGCCGGCCATGGACCACCCCGAGATCCGCCAGCCGTACCAGTACACGCGCACGCCCCTGGTCGAACCGGACTGGCGGCGGCTGCCGGGCTGGCGCGACGTGACGGACGCCCAGTGGCGCGACCCGCAGTGGCAGCGCTCCCACTCGGTCAAGACGGCCCGCCAGCTGCGGGCCGTCACCGGCCCGCTGCTGACCGACCGGTTCTACGAGGAACTCTCCGCCGACCAGGCGCAGTTCGCCACCATGCCGATGCTGCTGCCACCGCAGATGCTGAACACCATGGCCCCGGACGCCCCGGACGCCCCGGCGGCCTACACCGAGGCGTTCCTGGCCGACCCGGTGCGCCGCTACATGCTGCCGGTGCGCGCCGACCGGCACCCGCGGTGGCCCAGCCACCCGCGGGCCGAGCGGGACTCCCTCCACGAGGCCGAGATGTGGGCCGTCGAGGGGCTGACGCACCGCTACCCCACCAAGGTGCTGGCCGAGCTGACCGCGACCTGCCCGCAGTACTGCGGGCAGTGCACCCGGATGGACCTGGTCGGCACCTCCACCCCGCAGGTCGCCAAGACCCGGCTGCTGCTGCGCCCCGCCGACCGGCAGGAGCAGATGCTCGACTACCTCAAGCGCACCCCGGCGGTGCGCGACGTCGTGGTCTCCGGCGGCGACCTCGCCAACGTCCCGTGGCCGCGCCTGGAGTCCTTCCTGCTGCGGCTGCTGGACCTCGGCTCCGTCCGGGACATCCGGCTCGCCAGCAAGGCCGTGGTCGGGCTGCCGCAGCACTGGCTGCAGCCCCGGGTGCTGGAGGGCGTGGCCCGGGTCGCCGACCTTGCCGCCCGCCGCGCCGTCAACCTCGCCGTGCACACCCACGCCAACCACGTGCGGTCCGTCACCCCGCTGGTCGCCGAGGCCGCCCGGGCGCTGCTGGACGCGGGCGTCCGGGACGTCCGCAACCAGGGCGTGCTGATGCGCGGCGTCAACGACACCCCGGAGGACCTGCTGGACCTCTGCTTCGCCCTGCAGGGCGAGGCGAACGTCCTGCCGTACTACTTCTACCTCTGCGACGTCATCCCCGGCGCGGAGCACTGGCGGACCCCGCTGCACCGGGCGCAGCACCTCCAGGAGGCGATCATGGGCTACCTGCCCGGCTACGCCACGCCACGCCTGGTCTGCGACGTCCCCGACGTCGGCAAGCGGTGGGTCCACCAGGCGGTCGCCTACGACCGCGAGCGCGGCATCTCGTACTGGACGAAGAACTACCGCACCAGCCTGGACGGCGACGACGGCCCGCAGGCCCCGCTCGACCGGCGCCACCCCTACTTCGACCCGGTGGACACCCTCCCCGAGGCCGGCCGCCGCTGGTGGTCCGGGCAGTCCGCCACACCGCGAGGAGCACGATGAGCACACCCGCCCCGGCCGGCGAACTGCGCCGCCTGTGCTGGATCTTCCCCGACCGGGAGTCCTCCCGGATGGCCGGGATGTGGCACGGCTTCTTCTGGGACCTGTACGCCGAGTGCGCCGCCGACCTCGGGCTGCGCTGGACCAGGCACGCCCCGGAGGCCGTCACGGTGGACGCCACCGGCCCCGGCCGGCCCCGGGTCTACGTCGACGACGAGCCGGTCACCCCCGAGGACACCCTGTTCATCACCGCGCTGTACTCGCTGCCGTACCAGTCGATGGACGTCTTCAACCAGTACGCGCTCTACGCGGTGCTCGAACAGGCCGGCTTCTACCTGCCGTTCCCGCCGCAGGTCTCGCTGATCGGCAACGACAAGCTGGCCACCCTGCTGTTCCTGGCGGGATCCCCCGTGCCGACCATCCCGACCGTGCGGATCGGCACCGGGCGCGACATCAGCAAGCACGTCTACGAGGTCGCGCTCGGGGGCATGACCTACCCGGCCATCGTCAAGCCGGCCGGCTGGTGCGGCGGCGGCGGGATCAACCTGGCCCGCGGCCCCGAGGACATCCGGGGCCTGGCCAGCCTCGCCCAGGGCGGCGACACCACCCTCGTCGTCCAGCCGTACCTCGGCGACGGCACCATCGACTACCGGGTCTACGTCGTCGACGGCCGGCCCCACGCGGTGATGAAGCGGACCCCGGAGGCCGGCTCGCCGGTCGCCAACGCCAGCCGCGGCGGCGCCATGGAGTTCCCGCCCGTGCCGCCCGAACTCGCCGCCGCCACCGCCTGGTTCGCCGAGCGGTTGCCGATCCCGTTCTTCTGCGTCGACTTCCTGTACGACGGCGAGCGGTACTGGTTCTCCGAACTCGAACCGGACGGCGTCATCGCCCCCGACTTCAGCGACCCGGAACGCACCCTCCAGCGCGACGTCACCCGCGCCCGCTTCACCGCCTACCGCGACGGCCACGCCAAGTGGCTCGCCGACGGCGCCCGCCCGCTGACCCTCGACCCGACCCACCGGACGGACCCCCGATGACCGCCTCCTTCTCCCTGCCCCCCGAGGCCGCCGAACCCCGGCTGGACGTCGCCCGGCGCACCCTGGAACGGCTGCGCGGCGTCCCCGCGCTGGCCGCCCGCTACGCCGCCCACGTCAACGTGCACACCCTGGAGCGGCTCGCGGCGCTGCCCCCGCTCGCCAAGGACGACCTCAACACCGCCCTCGCCCACCTGGAGCCGGCCGCCGAGCACTCCGCCACCTGGCTGTTCCAGAGCGGCGGCAGCACCGGCGCCCCCAAGGTCGGCTACGCACCCACCGGCTTCTACATGGCCGGCGTGCACGCGCACTGGCAGCCGCTCGACCGCACCGACGTCTTCGCCAACGCCTGGGGCGCCGGCCGGATGTGGGGCGCGCACTACCTCGCCGCCGGGCTCGCCGACCTCTCGGGCTGCCGGATCATCGCGCTCGGCTCCGTCACCCGCGAGGAGTACGGCGACTGGCTGGCCTTCCTGGCGGACCGGGGGGTCACCGCGATCGGCGGCACGCCCAGCGTGCTGCGGCTCTGGTTCGCGCACGCCCGCGCCACCGGCGTCCGGCTCCCCTCGCTGCGCAAGGTGCTCTGGCTCGGCGAGGCCTGGCAGCCCCAGCTCGACGAGGACCTCGCCGTGGTGGCGCCGCAGGCCCGGCGCTGGGGGATGTTCGGCAGCACCGAGACCTGGGTGGTCGGCACCAACACCCCGGACTGCCCGGCCGACACCTTCCACCCGCTGCCCCACCAGCTGGTCCACGTGGACGCCGACGGCCTGCTCGACTTCACCACCCTCGATCCCGAGATGCTCAACCCGGTGCTGCGCTACCGCACCGGCGACGCGGGCGAGTTGACCGCCTGCCCGTGCGGCCGCCCGGGCCCGGCGATGCGGGTGCTGGGCCGGCGCGACAGCGTCGTCCAGGTCCGCGGCCTCGGGCTGGACGTGGACGAGCTGATCACCCGGGCCGAGCGCGAACCCGGCGTCGCCCGCGCCCAGGTGGTGCTCACCGAGCAGCGCGGCCGGGCCACCGGGGTGGACGTCCTGCTGCTCGCCGACGGGCCGGGCGCCGCGCCCGACGCCGAGCGGCTGCGCAAGGAACTGCTCGCCGCCACCTTCACGCTCAGCACCGCCTTCCAGCACGACCCGGAGTCCTTCCGGGTGCGCCCGGTGGACGCGCTGGTCAGCAACGGCCGCACCGGCAAGACCGCGGCCCTGGTCGTCCGGGAGGAGTCGTGACGGCGAAGGCCCCGGCGCCGCCGGGCCGGCCGGCGCCGCTCGGGCGGAGCTTCCAGCTGTTCTGGGCCGGGCAGACCGTCAGCCTGGTCGGCGACAAGGTCACGGTGTTCGTCGTCCCGACCCTGATGATCTTCGTGCTGCACGCCTCCGCCCTCCAGGTCGGCGTCGTCGCGATGGCCCAGTACCTCGGCATCCCGCTGCTCGGCCCGATCGCAGGCGTGCTGGTCGACCGCTGGGACAAGCGCCGGACGATGCTCGCCTGCGACCTGGTCCGGCTGCTCGCGGTCGCGGCGATCCCGCTCGCGTACGCGCTGGACGTGCTCTCCACCCCGCTGCTGTTCGGCTGCGTGGCGGTGATCAGCGGCGCGACCATCTTCTTCAACGTCGGCTACCTGGTCGCCGTCCCGGCCGTGGTGCCCGAGGACGGCATGGTCCGCGCCTACTCCCGGCTGGAGGGCAGCGGCTCGGTCGCCGAGGTCGCCGGGCCGTCCGTCGCGGCCGCCCTGTACGGCGCGCTCGGCGTCGGCGCCCTGCTCGTCGACGCGGCCAGCTACCTGGTCTCCGCGGTCTGCTTCCGCTCCATGCGCCCCTGGGGCGAGCGGACGGTCGAGGAGGGCTCCGTCCGGGAGCGGCTCACCAGGGGCTTCCGGCTCAACTGGGCCGACCCGGTGCTGCGCCGGATCGTCCTGTCCGCCGTCACGCTCAACTCGGGCGGACCGGTCTTCGTCACCGTCCTGCCCGTCCTCGCCTACCGGGGCCTCGGCGTCCAGGTCGGCGTGTTCGGCGCGGCCATGTCCGTCGCGGCACTCGGCGCGCTGGCCGGCGCGGTGGTCGCACCGCGGATCAGCCGGCGCTTCGGCCTCGGCCGGACGATGGCCTGGTCGCTGCTGCTGCACTGCCTGGTCGGCCTCGGTGTGCTGGCCGCGCCCGCGCTGCCGGCCGGCCCGGTGATCGCGGTCACCATGGGCTGCTACGGCTTCTTCATGTCCTGCATCAACGTGTGCAGCGCACCCGCCCGGCAGTCCCGGATGACCTCCCGCAACCAGGGCGTCATGCACGCCGCCTTCCGGACCGTCACCTGGGGCGTGATCCCGCTGGCCGCGCTGGTCGGCGGCCTGGCCGTCAGCCTGCTCACCGGGCCGCTGGGCATCCTGGACGCGGCCCGGGTGGTGATGGCCGGCGGCACCCTGCTGGCCGCCTGCTCCTTCCTCCCGGCGCTCGGCATCCAGCCGCTGCTCGACGCCGCCGCGCCCGCGCCCGCCCCGGCCGACGGAGCGGACGAGGCCGACGGGGCCGACGCGCTCGCGGAGAGCGCCCCGTGAGCGCGGCGCCCGGCGGCGCGGCGCCCACCGACGGTGCACCCACCGGCGGAGCACCCGGACCGGACCGGCCGGCCGGCTCCCGAGCCGACGGCCGGGTCCTGCTGATCACCGGGACGTCCTCCGGCATCGGCCTGGCCACCGCCGTCGCCGCGGCCCGCGCCGGCTACACCACGGTGGCGACCATGCGCGATCCCGGCCGCGCCGAGGCGCTGCGGGCGGCCGCCGACGCGGCCGGCGTCGCCGTGGAGGTGCGCCGGCTCGACGTCACCGACCCGGGCTCCGTCACCGACTGCCTGGAGGAGGTGCGCCGCACCCACGGACGGCTGGACGCCCTCGTCAACAACGCGGGCGTCGCCAACCACGACCCGACCCTGGAGATGTCCACCGACGCCGCCCTGCGGGCCAACCTGGAGGTCAACTTCTTCGGCGTGGCGACCGTCAGCCGGGCCGCGCTGCCGCTGCTGCGCGCCGCCGGGGGCCGGCTGGTCACCGTCGGCAGCGTGCACGGCGTCGTCGGCCAGCCCTTCAACGAGGCGTACTGCGCCGCCAAGTTCGCCGTCGAGGGGTTCCTGGAGGCGCTGGCCCCGGTCGCGGCCGCCCACGGCGTCCGGGTGTCCGTGGTGGTGCTCGGCTTCGTCCCGGACACCCGGTTCGGCATCTTCCCGGACGTCAACCGCGCCACCATCCGGGCCGCGTCCGGCCCGTACGCGCCCACCTTCGCCGGGTACCTGGAGTGGGTGGGCGGCCAGGGCTGGGAGTCGGCCGGCCAGCCGGCCCGGGAGGTTGCCGGAGTCGTGGTGCGCACCCTGCTCGCCGAACGGCCCCCCTTCCGGGTGCCCGCCAACCGCTGGGCCGCCGACTACCTGGCCGCCAAACTCGCCGACCCCGACGGCTCCGCCGTCCAGGACCTCGCCCGGACCTGGCTCGGGCAGCCCGAACACCCCTGCTGAGCAACGGAGTCCACCACCATGTCCGCCAAGCCCCTGCCCGATCTGATCGCCTTCGCCCGGGCGAACTCCCCGTTCTACGCGGAGCTCTACCGCGACCTGCCGGCCTCCCTCGACCGGCTCGACCAGCTCCCCGTCGTCGACCAGGCCGCATTCTGGGCCGCCAACGCCTGGCCCGACAACCGCGTCCTGACCGGCCCGCTCAGCGACGCCGGCGTCTACAAGACCGGCGGCACCACCGGCGTCCCCAAGTTCTCGCCGTGGACCCGCGAGGAGCACGCCGACTCGGTCACCGCCTTCGGCGCCGGACTGGTCGGGGCCGGCCTGCGGCCCGGACACCGGGTGGCCAACCTGTTCATGGCCGGCGAGCTCTACGGCGGCTTCCTCTACATCGAGCACGCCCTGCACCACGCGCCGGTCGACAACGTCCGGCTGCCGGTCGGCGGCGCCGCCCCGGACGACTACGTCGCCGACCTGATCACCGGCTTCGGCGTCGACGTGCTCGCGGGCGAGCCGATGAAGCTCAGCGCCGTCGCCGACTGCCTGGTCCGGCGCGGGGAGGTCGCCGACCGCGTCGAACTGCTGCTGTTCGGCGGCGACCTGCTCTTCGCCGACCTGCGCCCGATCCTCTCCCGGGCCTTCCCCCGGGCCGCGGTCGCCTCGGTGGGCTACGCCTCCAACGACGCCGGGCTGGTCGGCGCGCCCGTGCCCGGCGACGACGTCCGGGTGCACGAGGCCTTCGCGCACCGCACCGTGGTGGAACTGGTCGACCAGGTCACCGGCGAGGCCATCACCACCCCCGGCACCCCCGGCCGGGTCGTGGTCACCAACCTGTTCCGCACCCTGATGCCGATCCTTCGCTACCCCACCGGCGACCGCGCCGAGTGGGTCGACGCCGACTGCCGGCGCTTCCGCCTGCTCGGCCGCTCCGCCGAGGGCGCCCGGGTCGGCACCGTCGCCATGCCGACCGAGGAGATCCGGTCCGTGCTGCTGGCCGCCGACCCGGACCGGCGGATCGCTGGCATGCAGCTCGTCCAGCGCCGCTGGGGCGGGCGCGACGGCCTGATCATCCGGCTCGGCCACACCGACCGGCCGGCCGCCGAGGAGCTCGCCGAGCTCGCCGACCGGCTCGTGGAGGCCGTCTACACCGCCCGCCCGCTCTACCCCGCCGAGGTCGCGCTGGGCAGCATCCACGACCTCACCGTGGAGTGGGTGCCGCGCTCGGAGCTGGTCACCAACCCGCGCACCGGCAAGCTCCAGCAGGTGCTGGACGAGCGGCCGCGGGCCTGAGACCGGGCGGGCCGGGCAGGGGGCTCGGCGGGGGCCGCGGGCCGCTCAGCCGGTCTGCGGCCGGCCCCCGATCACCACGCTCTGCCCGCGGAACTCGGCGACCACCCCGCCGTCCGCCAGCCGCACCGTCACGTCGTAGACCCCGGAGCGCCCCGACCGCGAGCGCTCCACCGCCTCGGCCACCAGCTCGTCACCCGGCCGCGCCGGGGCCAGGAAGACCACCTGCGCCGCCTGGGCGACCGTCACCGGGCCGTGGCTGTTGCAGGCGAACGCGAACGCCGCGTCGGCCAGCAGGAAGAGGAAGCCGCCGTGCGCCGTGCCGTGCCCGTTCACCATCGTCGCGGACACCGTCATCCGCGCCACCGCCCGCCCGGCGGACACCTCGTCCAGGGCGATCCCCAGCATCCGGCAGGTCCCGTCGCGCTCGTACAGGGCGGCGATCGCGGGGTCGAGCATGGCGCGTGGTCCCTCCGTCGGCGGTGTCGCGGCCCAGCGTAGGGCACCGCCCCCGGACGCCGGACGGGGCCGCCGTCCGGGGGAACCCCGCCGCGCCGCACCGCCGTTCCCCGCCCCGCCGCGGCCCCGCGCCCTAGGGTCTGTCCTCAAACCCGCGTCTGCGGGGCGACGCCGGGGCACGCACCTCGCCGCGTTGTCGTCGGTCGCCAATGCTCCGCATGGACTCCCTCCTCCGCCTTGCGATGCACCCACCCCAACGCCGCCCCGCCCACCCTCCGGGCGGACGACGGGGGTTTGACGACAGACCCCAGCCCGCTCGCGTTCCCCGAGCACGAGGACGGCCGATGGCCCACAAGTCACCCCTGACCGCCCCGCAGGACGCCGCCCCGGTGCCGTCGGCGCAGCCGCCGAGCGGGTCCGTGACGGCCCTGCGGATCGCGGCCGCCGTGGCCGGTGCGCTCCCCGCCGTGGTGCTGCGGCTGACCGGGGTGCACCCGGCCCCGGTGACGGGCATGGCGGTGTTCGGCCTCGGAGTGCTGTCGGCGGCGCTGCTGCTGATGTGGGCCGCGGAGACCGCCCGCGCGGACATCTCCGGGCCGCTCGCACTGGCCCTGCTGGCGTTCATCGCCGTGCTGCCCGAGTACGCGGTCGACCTCTACTTCGCGTACGCGGCGGGCACCCGTCCCGAGTACGCCGCCTACGCGGCCGCCAACATGACCGGCGCCAACCGTCTGCTGGTCGGCGTCGGCTGGCCGCTGGTCGCCCTCGCCGGCTACCTCGCCGCCCGGCGCCGCGGCGTCGAGCCCGGGATCACCCTGCGGGAGCACCGCCGGATCGACACCGGCTTCCTCGGCGTCGCCGCCCTGCTCGCCTTCGTGATGCCGCTGACCCGGCAGATCTCCTGGGTGCTGGCGGTCGTGCTGATCGCCTGGTACGCCACCTACCTGTTCCGGGTCGGCCGCTGCAGCGAGACCGACGAGGAGGAGCTCGTCGGCGTCCCGGCCCGGTTGGCCGCGCTCCCGCGGCGGCGCCGCCGGGCGACCACCGTCCTGGTCTTCGCGGTGGCCGCGGTCGTGGTCTTCGCCTGCGCCGAGCCGTTCGCCACCTCGCTCGTGGACGCCGGCGCCTCGCTCGGCGTCGACCGCTTCCTGCTGGTGCAGTGGCTGGCCCCGCTCGCCTCCGAGGCGCCCGAGCTGATCGTCGCGGTGGTCTTCGCCTGGCGGCTGCGCGGGGACGACGGCCTCGGCGCGCTGCTCTCCAGCAAGGTCAACCAGTGGACGCTGCTGATCGGCTGCCTCCCGCTCGCCTACCTGGCGGGCGGCGGCGGGGCCTCGCTGCCGCTCGTCGAACGCCAGGTGGACGAGGTGCTGCTGACCGCCGCGCAGACCGTCCTCGCCGTGGTCCTCCTGCTCGACCTGCGCTTCCGCCCGTGGAAGGCCGGGCTGCTCTTCGTGCTGTTCGCCGTCCAGTTCGCCCTCCCCGGCGAGTCCGCCCGGGCCGCGCTCAGCTGGGTGTACCTGGCGCTGGCCGTCCCGCTGCTGGTGGCCCGGCGGCGCCAGCTGCCGCCGACCGTCCGCGCCCTGGCCGGCCGGATCGAGGGCGACCCGCACTGACCGGGCGGGCTCAGGTGCCGGTGCCCAGCCGGGCCGGCGGCCGGGCGTCGCGGCGCAGCGGGGGCAGCCGGCGGCCGGTGACCAGTTCCGGGCGGATCCGGATCCGGACGGCGGCGGGTACGGCCCCGGCGACGGGGCGGACCTGGGCCCGGCCGAGGACGGTGACGCACCAGCCGGAGCCGTCCGGGCCGTCCAGTTCGTCGGCCTCGAAGGCGATGACGGCGTCGTCCACGGCGCGGGCCAGTTCGGAGCCGGCCGGGGCCGAGAGCAGGATCCCGCCGTCGCCCGGTTCCAGCCGGAAGTGCACCGGCAGCACCGCCGGGAGGGCGCCGACGGTGTAGACCACCCGGCCGACCACCGCCCTGGCCAGCAGGCCCAGCGCCCGGTCGCGGTCCAGTTCCTGCGGGTCGTGATCGCGGTTCATGCCAGCGATGCTCGCCCGGGCCGGGGCCCGCCCGCGAGGGCCGATGGTCCCGCCCGTGGTCCCCGGTTCCCGGCCGCCGGGCGGGCCGTCAGAACCGCCCGGCACGCAGCGGGGAGTGCGGCGCGGCGGCCTGGGCCTGGCGCAGTTCGGTGGCGATCAGCGCCGCCTGGACGCGCCGTTCCACGCCCAGCTTGGCGAGCAGCCGCGACACGTGGTTCTTGACCGTCTTCTCGGCGAGGTAGAGCCGCTCGCCGATCTGCCGGTTGGTCAGGCCCTCCCCGATCAGGGCGAGCACCTCCTGCTCGCGCTGGGTCAGCGCCGGTCCGGCGGCGACGGGCGGCGCCGGTTCGGCGTCGCTGCGCAGGCGGTTCAGCAGCCGGGTGGCCGCACCGGGGTCGAGCATCGAGCGGCCGGAGGCGACGGTGCGGACGGCGGCGACCAGGTCGGTGCCGCTGATCTGCTTCAGCACGTAGCCGGCGGCGCCCGCCATCACGGCGTCCAGCAGGGCCTCCTCGTCGTCGAAGGAGGTCAGCATCAGGCAGGCGAGTCCGGGCATCCGGGAGCGCAGTTCGCGGCAGACCGACACCCCGTCACCGTCGCCCAGCCGGACGTCCAGCACCGCGACGTCGGGGCGCAGCGCGGGCACCCGGACGAGGGCCTGCTCGGCGGTGGCGGCCTCGCCGACCACCTCCAGGTCCGGCTCGCCGTCCAGCAGGTCGTGCACGCCGCGGCGCACCACCTCGTGGTCGTCCAGCAGGAACACCCGCACCGGAGCCGGTGCCCCGGCACCCGCCGTACTGGTCGCCATCACGCCGCTCCACCTTCGTCGAACCCCCGCGCACTCCCGGCGGGGCCCAGGGCATCATCGCCCACCGCTCGGCGGCGGGCACAGGGCCGAAGGGCCCCACCGCCCCCGGCGCCTCGCCGCCCACCGCCGTCGGGCGCGGTCACCGGCGCCGGGCGTGCCCACCGCCGTCGGGCGCGGTCACCGGCGCCGGGCGCTGCCCAGACCGGCCAGCAGGAAGGCGAGCGCGACGCCCGCCCCGCTCGCCGCGGCCAGCCCCACCCGGGGCCCGAGCCCGCCGCCGGCGGACAGCAGCACGGCCGCCGCCCCCAGGGAGGCGACGGCCGCGCCGACGAGGAGCCAGCCGGCGAGGGCGGGGGCCGCCGGGCGCCGGGGGTGCGGCGCCGGAGCGGCGTCCAGCGCCGCCCAGCGCGCGACGCTCTCCCGCTGCTCGCCGTGCCGGTCCCAGCGGGCGCGCACCCGCAGCGCGGCGCCGCCGACCAGCCCGGCCAGGGCGGTCTGCGCGGCGGGGCGCCAGTCGGGGAGGACCAGCAGCAGCCCGCCGGCCAGGGCGAGGGCTGCCCACCACAGGACGCAGGCGGCCGCGGCGGTGCGGGTGGAGCGGGGGCGGTCGGGGCCGGCCTGCAGGTCGGCGATGGCGGGCAGGTACCAGACGCAGCCGCTGGCGGTGAGGGCGGCGGTGCCGATGGCGAGGACGGTGTGGTTCATGGGCCCGGCCTTCCGGTTCGCGGGGAGGGTGGGGCCGTCCCCGCCCGCCCGGGGGCAGCGGCGCGGGCGGGGACGGCGGTCGGGGGGCGGCCCGGTCAGTCGCCCTCGGGGCGGGGGCGCCGGGTCGCGCCGCGCGGCAGGTCGTACTTGGCCGGGGTGACGCCGGCCAGGTGCTTGGCCGGTTCGCCGGTGTTCTCCAGCACGTCCAGGGCCGCGATGTCGGGGTGGTGCAGGTCGAAGGCCGGGGACTCGGAGCGGATCCTCGGCAGGGTGACGAAGTTGTGCCGCGGCGGCGGGCAGGAGGTCGCCCACTCCAGCGAGCGGCCGTAGCCCCACGGGTCGTCCGCCTCGACGCGCTCCCCGTACTTGGCGGTCTTCCAGACGTTGTAGAGGAACGGCAGGATCGACAGGCCGAGCAGGAAGGAGCCGAGGGTGGAGACGGTGTTGAGCGTGGTGAAGCCGTCGGTGGAGAGGTAGTCCGCGTAGCGGCGGGGCATGCCCTCGGCGCCGAGCCAGTGCTGGACGAGGAAGGTGGAGTGGAAGCCGATGGTGAGGGTCCAGAAGGTGATCCGGCCGAGGCGTTCGTCGAGCATCCTGCCGGTCATCTTGGGCCACCAGAAGTGGAAGCCGGCGAACATCGCGTACACCACGGTGCCGAACAGCGTGTAGTGGAAGTGGGCGACGACGAAGTACGAGTCGGAGACGTGGAAGTCGATCGGCGGGGCGGCGAGCAGCACCCCGGTCAGGCCGCCGAACAGGAAGGTGACCAGGAAGCCGACCGTCCACAGCATCGGCGTCTCGAAGCTCAGCGAGCCCTTCCACATGGTCCCGACCCAGTTGAAGAACTTCACCCCGGTCGGGACGGCGATCAGGAAGGTCATGAAGGAGAAGAACGGCAGCAGCACCTGCCCGGTGACGTACATGTGGTGCGCCCACACCGTCACCGACAGGCCCGCGATGGCGACGGTGGCGGCGATCAGGCCCGCGTAGCCGAACATCGGCTTGCGGCTGAAGACCGGGATGACCTCGGAGACGATGCCGAAGAAGGGCAGCGCCAGGATGTACACCTCGGGGTGGCCGAAGAACCAGAAGAGGTGCTGCCAGAGCATCGCCCCGCCGTTGGCGGGGTCGAAGACGTGCGCGCCGAACTTGCGGTCCGCCTCCAGGGCGAGCAGCGCGGCGGCGAGCACCGGGAAGACCAGCAGCACCAGCAGCGAGGTGAGCAGCACGTTCCAGCAGAAGATGGACATCCGGAACATCGTCATGCCGGGGGCCCGCATGCAGATGATCGTGGTGATGAAGTTGACGGCGCCGAAGATGCTGCCGAAGCCGGAGAGCGTCACGCCCATGATCCACATGTCGGCGCCGACACCCGGCGAGTGCACGGCGTCGGACAGCGGCGCGTAGAGGAACCAGCCGAAGTCCGCGGCGCCCTGCGGGGTGGCGAAGCCGGCCGCGGCGATCAGCGAGCCGAACACGAACAGCCAGAAGGACAGCATGTTCAGCCGGGGGAAGGCGACGTCCGGGGCGCCGATCTGCAGCGGCATGATCCAGTTGGCGAAGCCGGTGAACAGCGGCATCGCGAAGAGCAGCAGCATCACCGAACCGTGCATGGTGAAGGCCTGGTTGAACTGTTCGTTGGAGAGGATCTGGGTGCCCGGGCGGGCGAGTTCGGCGCGCATCACCAGCGCCAGGACGCCGCCGATCAGGAAGAACGCGAACGCCGACACCAGGTACATGGAGCCGATCGTCTTGTGGTCGGTGGTGGTCAGCAGCCTGACCACCGCCGAGCCGGGCCGTTTCGGCCGGACTCCCGTCGACGGTACGGCGGTTGACGGTGGCATGGGGTCGCCCTGTGCCTGGGTGGCGCTCAAGGACGCACTCCTTCGGAACCTCGTGCGAATGGGTGGCGATCCATGATCGGAACGCACCGGCCCGGCGCCCCAGGGCCGTTCGGCCCGCGCACCCGGGGCCGCTCGACCCGCGTTCCGGCCCCCGGACCGGGACCTCCGGTGGCCCCGGCCACTGCCCCGGGCCCCTCGGAGGCCGCTCGCCACGGCGACGAGCCCCGCTGGAGAACCGCCGGAGCCGACCCGGCACCCGCACCCCCGGAACGCCCGCCGCACCGGCCGGCGCCCGCCCCCGGCCGGCCGCCGCGCACCGGGCCCGCCGCCCGCCCGCACCCCTCCCCAGCTGCCCGGACACCGCCCGGCCGGGCACCGGGCGCCCCCGGCCGCACCGCCGCCCGGGCGCCCGGCCCGTGTGGGCCCGGTGTGGGAACCCCGCCGATTCCGTGCCCTACAGCTCGGGTCGGCCGTCCCGTAGCCTGCGCCCACGCCGCACCACCACCGGTCACGCCCCCGCACGCCCCCGCCCACGCCCCCGGAGGTACGCCGATGCCCCTGGCCCAGCCCGCCGCCCCCGCCCGGGTCCGCTTCACCGTGCTCGGCCCGCTGACCGGCACCGCGGACGGCCGCCCGCTCGCCCTCGGGCCGCTCAAGCAGCGGCTGGTGCTGGCCGTCCTGCTGACCCGGGCCAACACCTCCGTCCCCGTCGACCTGCTCACCGACGCGCTCTGGCCCGAGGAGCCGCCGCGCACCGCCCGCAAGAACCTCCAGGTGTACGTCTGCGCCCTGCGCACCCTGCTCGGACGCGGCGCGGAGCCCGACCGGCTGGTCCACACCGCGGGCGGCTACCAGCTGCGCGTCGCCGAACCCGAGCTCGACCTCCTGCAGTTCCGCGCCCTCGCCCGGGCCGGCCGGGCCGCCGCCGACGGCGGCGCGCTCGCACCCGCCGCCCGGCTGCTGCGCCAGGCCCTGGACCTGTGGCAGGGGCCGCCGCTCGCCGACCTGCGCTGCTCGCCCGCCGTCGAGGCCGAGGCCGACCGACTGGAGGGCCGCTGCCTCGGCGTCCACGAGGACTGGGCGGAGGCCGAGCTGGAACTCGGCAACGCCATCGCCGTGGCCGAGGAGCTCGCCGAACTCGCCGACCGCCACCCGCTGCGCGAACGCCTCCAGGCCGCCCGGATGAACGCCCTGCACCGGTCCGGCCGGCAGGCCGAGGCGCTCGCCGTCTACGACACCCACCGCCAGCTGCTCGCCCGCGAGTTGGGCCTGGAGCCGAGCGCCGCACTGACCGCCCGCTACCGCCGGCTGCTCGCCCACGGGCCGGCCCGGCCCGGCGCCGACCGCCCGGCCCGGCCCACCGGCTCCGGCGGCGCCCTGCTGCCCGCCGACACCGCCGACTTCACCGGGAGATCCGCCGAACTGCGCGACCTGATCGACGAGTCGGGCGGGAGCGGGCGGGTCACGGTGCTCTCCGGACCGGCCGGCATCGGCAAGACCGCGCTCGCCGTCCACGCCGGCCACCTGCTCGCCGAACGCTTCCCGGACGGCCGGCTGCTGGTGCGGCTGCGCACCGAGGACGGCTCCCCGCGCCCGCTCGCCGATCTCCTCGCCGAACTCGCCTCCCTCACCGGCCGGTCGGGCCCGTTCCCGGCCGATCCCGGCCAGGCCGCCGCGCTCTGGCGCGCCTCCCTGGCCGGGCGCCGGATGCTGCTGATCCTCGACGACGCCCCCGGCGAGGCCCTGGTCCGCGAACTGCTGCCCGGCCACGGCCCCAGTGCCGTCCTCGTCACCTCCCGCAGCCAGCTCGCCGGGCTGGCCTCGGTGCACCGGGTCACCGTCCCGCCCTTCGCCCCCGGCGAGGCCCTCGACCTGCTCGGCCGCATCGTCGGCACCGGCCGGATCGGCACCGACCGGGCCGCCGCCGCCCGCGTCGTCGAGGCCTGCGGGCTGCTGCCGCTCGCCGTCCGGGTCGCCGGGACCCGCCTGGCGGTGCTGCGCCACCTCCCGCTCGCCGAGTTCGCGGCCCGGCTCGCCGACCCGGCCGGCGCCCTGGACGAACTCGTCGCCGGGGACGTCACCGTCCGCGCCCGCCTCGACTCCGGCTGGCGCGACCTCGGCGGTCAGGGCCGCCTCGCCCTCGCCCGCCTCGCCGCCCTCCCGCTCGCCCTGCTGTTCACCCTCCCGGAGGCCGCCGCCGCCCTCGGCCGCCCCGAGCGGCTCGCGCTGCGCACCCTGGAGGCGCTCACCGACACCGGAGCCGTCACCTGCCCGACCGCCGAGGTCACCGCCCACGCCGCCCTGTACGCGCTGCCCCGGCTCACCCATCTGCACGCCCGGGAGCACGCGGGCGTGCCGGCCGACGGCCTGGGCTGAGCCCCGGCGGGCGAGGGCGGGCCTCCCCGGTCGGGGAGGCTCAGCCCAGCGTCAGCGCGTCCAGCGGGTCCCCGCCCTCCAGCGCCCACAGGGCCAGCAGCACCCCCGCGGCGCCGGTGTGCAGGTCCGCCGAGAAGCGCCGCAGCCGCATCCCCGGGACGAGCAGCCCCTCCGGCCGCGCCACCAGGTGCCACTGGAGCTTGCGGACCTGTCCGAGCACGTCCTCCCGCGCCGCCGGACCGCCCAGCCGGTCCAGGGCCAGCAGCAGCCCGGCCCGGCCCCGGAACAGCCCCGGCTCGCGGACGAACCCGGGCGCGCACACCCGCCGCACGTCCGCCAGGAAGCCGTCGAACCCGCCGTCCCCCGCCGCCCGGTACTCCCCGGCGACGAGGGCGATGCCGCTGCTCCCCCGGTCCAGGTAGGCCAGCCGCCGCCCCCGGTCGAGGACCTGCACCGACCCGTCCGGCACCCGGACGCACCGGGCCACCGCCCGGGCCAGCGCCTCCCGCCCGGAGGCCAGCAGCCACTCCTCGCCGGTGCGCCGGTACAGCCGCAGCTGCACCAGCGCGATGCCCGCCAGCCCGTACAGCAGACCGGCCGGCAGCGGGTCGGCCGCGGTCTCCGCGTGCAGCGCCGCGTCCAGGGCGCGCGCGTCCCGGAGCGCGTCGGCGAGCCCCGCCCCGTCGCCCAGGGCGTCGGCGAGCCGCAACCGGGCCAGGGCCGCGCCGGCCCGGCCGCCGTACAGGGCGACGGTGGGCGCGGGCCGGGCGCGGCGGGCCCGCTCGGCCAGCTCGGCCGCAGCCTCCTCGCGTCCGACCCGGGCCAGCACCGCGGCGACCCCGAGCGGGCCGTCGTACAGCCCGCCCGCCCCGGGCCGCGGGCCCCGCCGCCGCATCGCGGCGACCAGCCAGTCCGCGTACTCCTGCGGGTGGCCCGCCCCGGTGCGGTGCAGCGCGTGGAGCACGCCGGCCGCGCCGTGCGCCACCCCGGTGCCGCCGTCGGCGAAGCCGGCCGGATCCCCCGGGAACAACCGGTCGAAGCGGTCGGGGGTGGCCCCGGCGTGGATCCCGGCGACCAGCTCGCCGCGCACCCGGGCGAGATCGGGGCCGTCCGCCGCCGCGGGCCCGCGGGCGTGTTCGCAGCGTCCCGCGCGGTCCGCGACGTCGCCGACACGCCCGAGCAGCTCCCGCCCGCGGCGTTCCGTCACCGACTCCACCCGGGTGGCCGTGCCCGGCCGGGGAGGCCCCGCCTCCGGGCCGAGCCCGAACCACGCCCGGGCCCGCCGCTCCAGCGCGGCCAGCTTCCCGGCGTCGCGCTCGGCCAGTTCCATCACGGGCATCAGCAGCATCAGCCAGGTCGCCCAGAGCATGTACCGGTCGGCCGCGGCCCCGTCGAGCCCGGGCGGGGGCTGGATCCCGCCGGCGCCGGCCACCGGCACCCGGCGGCCGGCCAGCTCGTCCGCGTACTCGAAGTCGACGAGCACCACCGAGCCGTCCGGCCGGACGATCACGTTGGCCGGGTGCAGGTCCCCGAACCGCACGCCCCGGGCGTGCAGCGCCGCGAGCGCCCCGCCCAGCCCGGCGACGACCTCCTCGACCCAGGCCGCGTACCCGGCGCGCTGCTCGGCGGTGCAGTCCTGGTGCACCAGCGGGTAGCGCCGGATCGCCTCCGCGAACAGCTGGACGCCCTCGACGTGCTCCTGCACCAGGAAGGTGTGCTCCCAGACCGTCCGGACCTCGCGCAGCCGGGGCACGCAGTCCAGGCCGTCCAGCCGCTCCAGGGCCCACTGCTCGCGCCGCAGCCGGGTGACGGCGTCGTCCCCGGCGGCGTCCAGCCCGGCGTACGGGCGGGCCTCGCGCAGCACCACCCGCTCCCCGGTGGTCCGGTGCTCCCCGAGGTAGATCCCGCCGGCGTTGGAGAACTGCAGCACCTCGACGATCCGGTACGGCAGCTCGCCGCCGGCGGCCTCGCGGGCGGCCAGGTGCGGGCGCAGCTCCGCCGGGGGCTCGACCCAGTCCGGCAGCCGGAACACCGGCTCGCGGCGGTCCGGGACGAGTCGGCCGGAGGGGTCGCGCAGCGCGGGCACCGCCCGTCCGGCCCCGTCCTGGCACCAGAGTTCGACGAAGGCGCCGTAGCGCGCGTACACCGGGGCCGGGCCGATCCGCAGGTCGGTGAGCACGTACGGCCCCTGCCGGCCGGCCAGGGCCTCGGCCAACTCCCGGGCCAGCGCCAGGAACTGGCGCTCCGAGCCGGGGTAGACGGTGACGAACTTGCCGCTGCTCCCGCGCCCCGCGTACTTGCCGTTGGCCACCCGCAGGGCGTCGTCGCTGCGCAGGAACTTGAACGTCACCCGGTGCGCCGTGCAGATCCGGGCCACGGTGGCCAGCGTCTGCTCGGCCTCCTCGGGCACGGTCGAGACGTGGAGCTTCCAGCCCTGTTCGGGCGGGCGCACGCCGTCCGGGCGCAGGGCCGTCCACAGCCCGCGCTGCTCGCGCCGCCACCCGGCGGGCGGTGCGCCGAGCCCGAGGGCGTAGCGGGTGGAGCGGTCGCGCAGCCGGCCCGGGGTGTCGTAGTACGTCGGGTCGGCGAGGCAGTACAGCTGGGTCTCCTGGGCGCCGGCCATGGCGGGCCTCCTCTTCCGGTCGCTGGACGGCTGGTACCGGGCGCGCCCACGGGCCCCGGGGGTTCAGGGGGTCAGACGGCGGGCAGCAGGGCCGGCCCGCGGCGGACCGGCGGCGCCCAGGTCACCACGGCCGCGCAGAGCGCGATGGCGAGGGCCAGCAGCGCGAAGGTCCGGGTGCCGCCGAAGGCCCCGAGCAGGGCGCCGCCCACCAGCGGGCCGAACGGCTGGACCAGCGTGGAGAGGAAGCCGGCCGCGCTCTGCACCCGGCCGATCCGGTCCGGCGGCGCGGCGAGCAGCATCCCGGACACGAAGCCGATGCTGGCCACCGTGGACAGGCACATGCACACCGCGCAGAGCAGCCCGATCAGCACCGGCTCCCGGGTGAGCACGAGCACCCCGGCGGTGACGGCGGCCGCCCAGCAGCTCAGCGCCACCAGGCTGCCGTCGCGCGCGCCGTGGGCGCCGCCCGGCCACCAGGCCGGGGGTGCGTCCAGCCGCGGGGCGAGCAGCGCGCCTGCCAGCGCCCCGGCCGCGGTGAAGGAGACCACGGTGCCGCCGCCGACTCCGGAGCGTCCGCCGTCCGAGGCGACGGCCAGGGTGGTGAACATCAGCGCGCTGAACGCGAAGTTCATCCCGAGGCCGAAGATCAGCAGCAGGGTGCGCAGATAGGGCTGGTGCCAGATGAAGGACAGCCCGGCGGTCAGCTCGGAGCGGCTGAACACCGCCCCGGCCCGGGAGGCGGGCACCGACCTCGTCCGCATCAGCGCCACGCAGACCGTGGAGAGCAGCAGCCCGACGCCCTCGGCGACGAACGGCAGCACCGGGTGCCAGGCGAACAGCGCCCCGCCGCCGAGCGGACCGATCAGCCGGGCCGCGGCGCCGCGCGCCTGCATCCGGGAGGAGGCGGCGCGGACCTGGTCGCGAGGCACCACCGCGCGCAGCAGGCCGCCGGCGGCGGGCCCGTAGGTGCTGGCGATGAGCGCCCCGGCGGCGGCGACCAGCAGGACCAGCGGCAGTGGGGTGCGCCCGTTCAGGACGGCGAGCACCAGCGCGGTGACGGCGAGCAGGCTCCCGACGTCGCAGACCCGCATCAGCCGGCGCCGCTCGATCCGGTCGGCGAGCACGCCGCCGGGCAGCATGGTGAGCAGCAGCGCGCCCACCGACACGGTGCCGATCGCACCGGCCTGGGCGGGCGAGCCGGTGTCCCGCAGGACGAGCAGCGGCAGGGCGATCGAGGCGAGTTGGGAGCCGAGCGAGGCCAGCAGGCCGCCGACCCAGAGCAGCCGGAAGTCCCGGTTGCGGGAGAGCGAGGTGGGCTCCATGGCCGTCCTCCGGGGTGGGGGGTGGAATCGGGCCGGGGCGGTCCCGTGCCGACGGGACCGCCCCGGGGGCCTGCGGTCCGGCGTGCCGGCCGGGGGCGGTGGTGCGCCCGCCCCCGTGCCGGGACCGCCGGCCTGCCGCGCCTCAGGCGCCGGAGGTCTCGGCGGAGTTGACGTAGCTGATCAGGCTGAAGCAGTTGCCGTCGGCCGCGTCCTGGAGGACCTTCATCGCCTGCAGGTCCAGGATGTTGGCGGCGTGCGCCTCGACCTCGGGGGTCTCCTCGCCGTCCTCGCCGACGATCGGGTCGATGTTCTCGGCCATGGCTGAACTCCTCTCACTGGGTGGATCGGTAGGGGTGCAGCGGGTGGTGGTCCGCCGTGGTGAGGACGTTAGGCCGGCCCGGCTGCGCGGGGCCCGGGAACCGGTACGGCACCGGTATGGCCGCAGGCCGGGGCGGCCGCCGGCGCGTCCGGGGCGGCCGGCCGGCCCGGCCGGGGGGCCCGCGGACCCGCTCCGAGCTGCGGCCATACCGCCGGCCAGGCGCCCTCGAACCGGGCCCGAAGCCCGGCCGGGGAGCCTGGCCCGGCACACCCGCACGCCCGGATCCGACAGCACTCCCGGGTCCGACGGCACGCCCACGGCCCGGCGACGTCCACCCCGACGACACGCCCGGATCCGACAGCACTCCCGCACCGCGAGGGACCAGGGCTTGTCTGACAATTCGCGGCGCGGCGGGAATTGTCAGACGAGCCCTAGCGAAGGACTGCCACCATGCCCTGCCCACAATGCGCCCAACTCGCCGGCACGAACGATCAGTTCTGCCCCTCCTGCGGCACCTCCCGGGCCGCCGCCCTCGACCTGGCCGCCGAGGAGCGCAAACTGGTCACGGTGGTCTTCTGCGACCTGGTCGACTCCACCGCGCTGTCCGGCGCGCTCGACCCGGAGACGCTGCGCGAGGTGATCCTGCGCTACTTCGAGCGGATGCACCGCCAGATCGAGGCGCACGGCGGCACATTGGAGAAGTTCATCGGGGACGCGGTGATGGCGGTCTTCGGCGTCCCGGTGATCCGCGAGGACGACGCCCACCGGGCGCTGGCGGCCGCCCTGGCCATGCTGGAGGACCTCGAGGACCTCAACACCGAGCTGGACGCCACCCTCGGGGTCCGTCTGGACGTCCGGATCGGCGTCAACACCGGCCAGGTGGTGGCGGGTTCGGACGCCTCGGCGCGCCAGGCACTGATCTCCGGCGAGACGGTGAACATCGCCGCCCGGCTGCAGACCCAGGCCGCGCCCGGCCAGGTGCTGATCGGCCCGCAGACCCTGCGCGCGGCCGGCCCGGCCGCCCAGGTGCACGAGGTGGGCCCGCTGCGGCTCAAGGGCAAGGCCGAGCCGGTCACCGCCTACCGCCTCGTCGGGCTGGACGAGGACGACCCGGAGCTGCTGCGCCGCTTCGACGTCCCGCTGGTCGGCCGGGAGCGCGAACTGGCGCTGCTGGACGCCGCGTTCGCACGGGTGGCGGGCGGTCGGGGCGCCGAGCTGCTGCTGGTGGTCGGCGAGGCCGGGATCGGCAAGACCCGGCTGGTGCGCGAGTGGCAGGAGCGGGTGGGCCGGCGTGCCGCCCGCTGCGGCACCGGGCGCTGCCGCAGTTACGGCGAGCAGGGCGTGCTGACCCCGCTGGCCGAGGCCGTCCGGGCCCTGCTGGACGACGGCGCCGGAGCCGCCGCGCCCGCCGAGGCGCTGGCCCGGCTGGAGGACGCGGTGGCCCCGGAGGTGGGCGCGGCCGAGTCCCTGGACCGGCTGGCGGCGATCCTGCGCGGGCGCACCGTCGAACGCCCGGCCGTCCTGGTCCTGGACGACTGCCAGTGGGCCGGTCCGGTGCTGCTGGACGCCGCCGAGCGGCTGGTCGCCGCCCTCGGCGCGGCCCCGGTGCTGCTGCTGTGCCTGGCCCGTCCGGAGCTGCCCGCCTCCCGCCCGGAGCTGCCGGCCCTGCCGGTCGGCGGTCTGTCCTGGGACGAGTCGGCTCTGCTGGCCGCCCAGCTGACCGAGCTGAGCGCCCACCAGGACACCGTGCCCGGCCGGCTGCTGGAGCGGGCCGAGGGCAACCCGCTGCACCTGGAGGAGCTGCTGGCCGCCCTCACCGAGGCGGACGGCCCTGCCCTCGCCGAGGAGCTGCCGCCCACCGGACGGGCACTGCTCAGCGCGCGGATCGACGACCTCGAACGGGACGAGCGCACCACGCTGGACCTCGCCGCCGTGCTCGGCCGGGCCTTCCGCGCCGCCGAACTCGCCGGGCTCGCCCACGGCGGCGCCGACCAGGACGCCTTCGCCGATCCGGAGGACGACGTCTTCACCGGCCCGCTCGACGGCCTGCCCGGCCTGGCCGGCGGCAGCGGCGACGACACCCCGCCGCGGCTGCACGCCGCGCTGCAGCGGTTGGCCGAGCGCCGCCTGGTCGAACCGGCGGGCGACGGCTACCGGTTCAGCAGCGGTCTGGTCCAGGAGTCGGTGTACCAGTCGATGTCCAAGCGCGCCCGCGCCGAGCGCCACGAGCGGGCCGCCGACCTGCCCGCCGTCCGCACCGCCGGGGGCGCCGCCGTCGGCGACCACCTGGAGCGGGCCCACCGCTACCGGCTCGAACTCGGCCTGCTGGACGCCCGGACGGACGCCCTGCGCACCCGCGCGGCGGCCACCCTCGGCGCCGCCGGCGCCCTGGCCCTGGAGCACGCCGACCTGCCCGCCGCCACCGACCTGCTGGAGCGCGCCGTCCGGCTGCACTACCCCAACGAGCGCGGCGCCGGCCCCGTCCTGCGCCGCCTCGGCGAGGCCCGGCTGGCCCTCGGCCGGGCCGAGGAGGCCCTGCCCGTGCTGGCGCAGGTCCGGGACGCGGCCGCCGACCCGCTGGACGCCGCGCACGCCCGGCTCGCCCTCGCCACCCGCGGCCTGCCGCCCGGCCCGGAGCAACCCGCGGCCACCGCCCGCGCGGTGCTGCCGCTGTTCGCCGGCGCCGGGGACGACCTCGGCCAGGCCCGGGCCCGGCTGCGGCTGGCCGAGGAGCACCTGCTGGCCGGCCGGCACACCGAGGCCGACCGGCTGCTCGACGAGGCCCTCGGCCACGTCTCCCGCACCGACGCCGAGCTGGACCGGGCCGCGGTGCTGGCCGCGCTGGCCGCCTCGCTGCTGGCCGGCCCCGAGCCCGTCCCGAACGCCACCTTCCGGCTGCGCGCCCTGCTCGCCGAGCACGGCGCCGGCCGGCGGACGGTCCGGGTCGCGCTGGACGGCCCGCTGGCGGTGCTGCTCGCGCTGCGGGACCGCCCCGGCGAGGCCGAGCTGCTGCTCGCCGAGGCCAACGGCCTGGCCGGCGAGCTGTCGCTGGCCGACGCGATGATCTCGCTGCCGGCTCTGACGGCCCAGGCCGCGGCGGCCACCGGCCAGACCGGGCAGGCCCTGGAGCTGCTCGCCGACGCCGCCGAGGTGGCCCGCCGGCTCGGCTCGGCCGCCCCGCTGCCACGGCTCGCCCTCACCACCGCCCGGGTCCTGCTGGACACCGACCGCCCCGGTCAGGCCGCCCGGCACCTGGAGGGCGTCGACGCGACGGCCGCGCCGGCGCCGGTGCTGGCGATCGAACTGGACGCGCTGCGCGGCCGGGTCGCCGCCGCCGCGGGCGAGGCCGGCCCGGCGCTGGAGCTCACCGCGGCCGCCGCGGCCGCCGCCGAGCGCACCGAGTCGCTGCTGCTGCAGGCGCTCACCGCGCTGGACCGCGCCCACGCGCTGCTGCTGCTCGACCGGCCGGCCGAGGCCGCCGCGGCGGCGGCCACCGCCCGGGACCGCTTCGCCGCCAAGGGGCACCTGCCGGGCGTGCGGCGGGCCGAACGGATCGGGGGCGCCCGGTGAACGGCCCGGCCGGCCTCACCTGGAGCCTGCGCGGGCGGTCCGCCGCCGACCTCCCGGTGCTCGCCGACGGCGACGACACCGGGGAGGGCGGCACCCGGGAGGGCGGCACCGGCAAGGGGGTGCGGGTCTGCGTGGTGGACTCCGGGGTCGAACCGGACCACCCGCTGGTCGGCCCGCTGAACGGGTCCTGGGCGGTGCTCAAGGATCCGGTCACCCGGGAGCTGGTGGTCCGCCCCGACGCCGCCGGCGACACCTGCGGCCACGGCACCGCCTGCGCGGGCATCATCCGCCGCACCGCCCCGGACTGCGAGCTGTACAGCGTCCGGGTGCTCGGCGAGCGCTTCACCGGCACCGGAGACATGCTGATCGCCGGGCTGCGCTGGGCCGTCGGGCAGGGCTTCGACGTCGTGAACCTCAGCCTCTCCACCACCCGGACCCGTTTCCTGGAGGAGCTGCACGCGATCGCCGACGACGCCTTCTTCGCCCGCACCGCGATCGTCGCCTCCGCGCACAACACGCAGGTGGAGAGCTATCCGTGGCGCTTCTCCTCGGTCATCTCGGTCGGCAGCCACCAGGAGGACGACCCGGCCCTGCACCTGTACAACCCGGCGCCGCCCGTCGAGTTCTTCGCCCCGGGCCAGAACGTCCGGGTGCCCTGGCTCGGCGGGGCGACCATCCGCACCACCGGCAACAGCTTCGCCACCCCCTACGTCGCCGGGCTGTGCGCCCGCATCCTGTCCGGCCGGCCGAGGCTGACGACCTTCCAGCTGAAGAGCGCGCTCTACCTCACCGCGGCCAACGTCCAGGTCGGCCCCCGCCCGTCCACCCCCCTCACGGAGGCGCCCGATGACCCTCAGCACTGACCCCGCCGTCGACCCGCTGGCCCGCGAGCTGCTGCAGTCCGTGGTGGACGTGGCCCGGGCGATCTTCGGCGCCGAGGCCGGTTCGGTCTGCCTGCTCGACGAGGCCGCCGGCGAGCTGGTCTTCCAGGCCGTCTCGGGGCGCGGGGAGGAGGCCCTGGTGGGCCGGCGCTTCCCGGCCGGACGCGGGATCGCCGGCTGGGTCGCGGCCTCCGGCGAGCCGATGGTGGTCGACGACCTGGGCGCCAACCGCACCTTCGACCGGGACTTCGCCGAGTCCACCGCCTACGTGCCGAACGCGCTGATGGCGGCGCCGTTGACGCACGGCAGCAGGGTGCTGGGCGTGCTGGAGGTACTCGACCCGGCCCCGCAGGCCCGGGCCAGCCTGCCCGAACTGGACCTGCTCGCGCTGTTCGCCCGGCAGGCCGCAGCCGCGCTGCGGGTGATCGCCGAGCGGGCCCCCGCCCCGGCGGCAGGCCCCGACCGCGCCGCCGCCCTCGGCCTGCTCGCCGACCTGGAGGAGCTGCTGCGCCGGCAGCCGTGAGCCGGCCGCCCGGACGCCGTCGGAGCGTCAGTCCCGCACGGTCAGCCGGGCGACCTCGCCGCGCTCCAGGGCCGCGTACACCGTGCCGTCCGGTCCGACGGCGATCCCGTGCGGTTCGGCGTCCGGGCCGGGAAGCGGGTGGCCGTCGAGCCGTCCGTCGGGGGCGAGCACGCCGATCCGGCCGGCGGCCCACTCGGTGAACCAGAGGCGGCCGTCCGGGCCGCAGGCGATCGCGTGCGGCCGGGCCGCCCGGTCGGCCAGCGGGTACTCGGTGACCTCGCCGTCGACGGTGATCCGGCCGACCAGCCCGCCGCCGATGCCGACGTACCAGAGCGCGCCGTCCGCCCCCGCCGTGATCCCCACCGGTGCGGTGCCCGCGGTGGGCAGCGGGTGGACGGTGACGTCACCGGCGACGCCGATCCTGGCGACGGCGTCCGCCCGGTTGAGCGTGCACCACAGGGCGCCGTCCGGCCCGGCCGTGATCAGCGCCGGGAAGGCCCCGGTGAGCGGCAGCGGGTACGCCGTCAGCTCGCCGTCCACGGTGATCCGCCCGATCCGGTCGGCGTCGGGCTCGGTGAACCAGAGCGCTCCGTCGGGCCCGGCGGCGATCCCGTACGGCCCGGAGCCCTCCCCCGGCAGGGTGTGGGAGCGCGTCGTCCCGTCGACGGCGATCCGGCCGATCCGGCGGTCGCGCATCCGGGTGAACCAGAGCGCGCCGTCCGGGCCCGCCGTGATCACCGACGGGCCGCAGTCGGGTGCGCCGAGGTCGTGGCGCTCGACCGTGCCGTCCGCCGCCAGCCGGGCGATCCGCCCGGAGTGCACCAGCGTGCACCAGACGCCCCCGTCCGGCCCCACCGCGATCCCGTACGGTCCGGCCCCCGCCTCGGCGACGCCGATCAGCTCCGTGGTCCGTGCCATGCCACCCCCTCCAAGTTATTGCGACTCTCGTCGCGTTATGAATCCTCGCACGCATCCGGGGGCCACCACAAGCGACTTGCCCCCCTCTCGCGCCGCCGCCCCCTACTCACCGCCCGCCGAACGGCGGGCCGTGCGCGGCCCCGGCACCCCGCGCAGCACCGAGACGACCCCCACGCCCGCGGCGCAGATCGGCACCGCGAGCAGCGCCCCGAGGATGCCCGCGATACCGGAGCCCGCCACCACGGCGACCATGATGGTGGCCGGGTGCAGCTCCACCGTGCGGCTCTGGATGAGCGGCTGGAGGACGTTCCCCTCGATCAGCTGGACCGCCAGCACCACGCCGAGCGCCCACAGCGCGGTGCCCAGCCCGCCGTCGGCGAGGGCCACCAGCACGGCCACCGCCCCGGACAGGAAGGCCCCGACGAAGGGGATGTAGGCGCCCATGAACACCAGGGCGCCCAGCCCCGGAGCGCCCGGCACCCCGAGCGCCACCAGGCCGATGGTGATGAAGGTGGCGTCGATCAGCGCGATCAGCGTGGTGCCGCGCATGAAGCCCGCCATCGCGTCGAAGGCCCGCTCGGCGCAGGCGACCACGGTCCCGGCGCCGCGCTCGGGCAGGTAGGAGCGGATGGCCTCACCGGTGCGGTGGCCGTCCCGCAGGAAGAAGAACACCAGGGCGAGCGCCAGCACCCCGCCGGTGGCGAGCTGGGCGAGCAGGCCGAGCCCGGAGAGCACGCCGCTGGTGAGGGCGGAGAGCAGCGAGTTGGTCTCGCCCTTGGCGTTGTCGAGCGCGCGCTGGACCTTCGCCCCGGACGGCCCGAGCCAGTCGGCGATCCGGCGCCCGGACTCCTGCAGCGAGTCGGCGATCTGCGGGGCGCTGTGCACCAGGGAGTTGACCAGCAGGGCGATCACGCCGCCGACGAACGCGACCAGCACCGCACACGTCAGCCCGGCGGCCAGGCCCCGGCCGACGCCCCGGCGGACCAGCCACGGCACCACCGGGTAGAGCAGCGAGGCCCCGAGCAGCGCCACCACGACGGGCACGGTCGCCGCCCGCAGCTCGACCAGGGCGAAGACCACCAGCGAGGCCACGGCGATCAGCAGGATCACCGCCGCCGACCAGGCCGCCGCCTGCCGCAGCACGGGCGGCAGCATCAGGTACGGCCGGCGCGGGTCCGGCCGGCCGTCCGGGGCCCGGCGCCGGTCCTGACCCTGGCGCTGGTCCTGGTCCTGGTCCTGGTCCTTGCCCCGGTCCCGGTCCCGGTCCGGTACACCGTCTGACGGGCGCTCCACGGACACCGCCACCTCCGCCGGGGATCGTCGATGAGTCCGAACCGCCCCATCTCAGCAGATGATCAGATGGAATGGCGGTTTTGTCCCCCTGGCGCGCCCCTGACCTCCGGAGCCCCGGACGCACGGAAGCGCCCGGGCGGCCCGGCCGGGGATCCGGCCGGGCCGCTCGGGCCTGTCTTCCGACCCGCGTCACGGGGCGGTACTGCCGCGTCGGCGGTCAGTTCATGAAGGTCACGTCCCAGTGGCTGCCCTCGTTGGCGTAGATGTTGCCCGAGGCGGCGGTCCACAGGTCGGCGCCGTCACCGCGGGTGCCGCTGTGGGTGAAGGTGCCGTGGATGTAGTTGGTGAGGCAGCCGGACATGCCGAAGTCCAGCTTGTAGCCGTTGCCGTGGCTGTAGGTGCCGCTGGCGTGGCCGGTCTCGGTGCCGCCGGTGATGTTCAGCGGGCAGCTGCCGATCGAGCGCTTGAGCGCGATGGCGCCGTCCGCCGAGGCGCGGCGCAGGCCGTCGAAGGAGGTGCAGCTGCTGCTGCCGCGGTCGGAGCAGTTGCCCGAGGAGGACCAGGTGATCCCGGCGGACGAGAGCATCGAGGCCGCCTGCGACTGGGTGAGGGTGGTGCCGGTGCCGCCACCGCCACCGGTGCTGCCGCCGCCGGAGAGCAGGGCGCCCCAGGTCGCCGGGCCGACGATGCCGTCGATCGGGTTGAGGCCCGCGGACTGCTGGAAGCCCCGGACCTTCGAGTCCGTGCCGGCGCCGAAGTCGCCGTCCACGGCCAGCCCGGCGCCGTGCGCGTTCAGCTGGACCTGGAGCGCCTTGACGGCGTCGCCCTTGTCGCCCTTGCGGACGGTGACGATCAGCTTGGACCAGGTGTCGGGGCCGACGACGCCGTCCACCGGGCTGAGCCCGGCGGACTGCTGGAAGCCCTTGACCTTGTCCTCGGTGCCGGCACCGAAGGCACCGTCGGCGCCGGTGGCGAAGCCGTGGGCGGCCAGCAGGTACTGGACGGTGGTGACGTTGTCGCCGCGGTCACCGTTGCGGACGGTGGGCCAGCTCGCGGCCTGCGCGGCGGGCGCGACCAGCAGGGCCGCGAGAATCGCGGCGAACATCGCGGCGACCACGGCCGGGATGCGCTTCATGACGGTTCCTCACTGGGTGTGACGGAGGGGGAGGGAGGGCGGAGCCGTGGGCGGCGCGGCTGCGGAGCCGCCACCGCGCCGGCCCGGGGGGGCGCCTGTCAGGTCGGCAGGTAGTCCCAGCACTTCGCGGCCTGGTCGTGCTCGTTGTGGACGAGGACCTCCAGGATCACGCGGCCGGTGTTGTGGCCGACGATGCCGTCCACGTCGAGCGTGCCGCCCCACTGGTCGCGGTTGGTCGCCTGGAACTTCCGCACCGCGTCCTCGGTGCGCTTGCCCCAGATGCCGTCGGCCTTGAGGCCGGCGTGCACGTTGGAGGCGTTCATCGCCAGCTGGACGCACCAGACGCCCGTCCCGGTGTCACCGTAGGCGATGTCGCCGGCGGTCGAGTTGGCGCTCGCCGTACCGGCCAGCGCGACGAGGGCCATACCGGCGGAGGCCACCACCACGGCGGCGCGTTTGACGGTCGAGGACATGAGCATGGACGGCTCCTGGAGTGGACTGCGGGGGCCGGGACCGGCCGCCGCCGAACGACACTAGGAGGCCCCGCGGGCGTCCCTCGAGCCCTCGCCGTCCCAGGGACGCCGCCCGCGTCCGGGCTGGGACGGTCCCGCGCCGCGGCGGGCTCCGGCAGGCGGCCGGCGGCGTCCGTCCCGCCCGCCGTCCCCCGGCGTCCCGGGACGCCGCAGGGGCGCCGGGCGGCCGTCCCCGGGACGCGGAGCGCTACCGCTCCCCGTCCACCGGCTCGAAGCGGACCGCCCCGCCGCCGCCCGCGAAGTCCAGCACCCGCTGCGCCTCGGCCCGCGCCGCCTGCTCGTCGGCGGGCCGCAGCGCCGTGAACGGCCGGACGGCCACCTCCTGCCCGCCCGTCAGCCGCCAGGTCCCGGCGACCAGCCCGTCGACCAGCAGGGTGCCGAGCACGATCCCGTTCTGCGTCATCACCCGGCCCCGGTACTCCTCCGGCAGCACCCGGGTGCGGTCGGCGTGCGAGAGCAGCAGGTTGTCGAAGGGGGCGAGCAGCCGCACCGGCGCCGGGGTGTCCGGATCGGGCCGGGGCGCCTCCGGCAGGTCGTGGAGCACCCGGCCGTGCTCGTCGCGGAAGGTGACCAGCCGGGACGCCAGCCGGGTGAGCACCGGGCCGAGCCGGCTGAGACCGGACCACTTCTGCAGGTCGGCCGCGGTGGCCGGGCCGAAGGCGGCGAGGTAGCGCAGGACCAGGTCGTCGAGGGCCGGCGTCCGCTCCAGCGGGCGGCCGAGCCAGGCCTCGGCGGTGGTGTGGGCGGCGGGGCCGCTGCGGTCCCAGATCCCGCGCGGCGGGACCTGGACGAGCGGCAGCAGGCAGCGGGCGGCCTGGGCGAGGGCGGCCGGGTCGCGGTCCGGGCGGGTGGCGGCGAGCAGCGCGCCGAGCTGCTGGAAGGTCCGCGGTTCCGCCTCGACCAGGGCGCGGGCCTCGGCGCCGAGGGCGTCCAGGTCGAGCCCGGCCAACCGGGCGCCGTAGGTGGAGCGCAGGGCCCGGTCGAGGACGGGCTGGAGCAGCGGGCGCAGCGTCAGGCAGTCCTCGGCGGTGACCAGGTGGATGGTGCCGCGCTGGAGCGCGATCCGCACCGCGGCGCGCTGTTCCAGCAGCGTGGTGAGCCGCTCGGGGGT
Organism: Kitasatospora sp. NPDC051702; assembly: GCF_040681575.1. NCBI lineage: Bacteria > Bacillati > Actinomycetota > Actinomycetes > Kitasatosporales > Streptomycetaceae > Kitasatospora > Kitasatospora sp. NPDC051702. Next base: position 122,700 of record NZ_JBFAZB010000011.1, on the reverse strand, counting down.
GAAGCCGTCGATCCGGCTGAGCAGGCCGAGGTAGGGCGGCTGCGGCACCGCCTGGGCCTGGAGCCCGCCGAGGTGGTGGATCAGTTCGGCGGGTTCCCGGCCGGTGCGGGCGAGCAGGTGCTGACGGGCCAGCAGGGCGCGGCCCAGCTGCCGGCCGGTCAGCACGTTCACCGGCGGCCGTCCAGGACGGCGCGCAGTACGTCGATCCGGTTGGTGGTGATGGAGGAGACCCCGCAGTCGCGCAGCCGGCGCATGGTGCGGCGCAGGTCGGCCGTCCAGCTGGAGACCTCCAGCCCGGCGTCCGCCGCGGCCGCGGTGAAGGCGGGGGTGACCAGGCCGAACGGCGGGTTGAGGTAGCGCGGGCGCAGGTCGTCGAGCAGGGCCCGGGCGGGCATCCGGGGCTGCTTCCAGGTGAGCGCGATCTCGGCGTCCGGGCTCAGCGCGCGGACGGCGAGCATCGCGGTGGCCGGCCCGCAGAAGGCGACCTGCCGTTCGGCGCCGAGCCCGGCGACGACGGACCAGGTGGCGGCGGCGGGGCCGGGGTCGTCGAGGTCGAGCAGGAGCCGGCGGCCCTCGTGGGCGGCGAGGGCCTTGATCGTCTCGGCGAGGGTGGGGACGGCGAGCGGGCCGCGGCGCAGTTCCTCGAGCTGCTCGGCGGTGACCCGGTCGATCGACCGCGGGTCGCCCCAGAGGCGTTCCAGGGTGCGGTCGTGCAGCAGGACGGGCACCCGGTCCCGGGTGAGCTGGACGTCGACCTCGACGGCGTCGGCCCCGGCGGCGAGGGCGGCCTCGACCGAGGCGAGGGTGTTCTCGCGGTGGCGGTACGGGGCGCCGCGGTGGGCCACCGCGAGGACCGGTCGGCGGGCGTCCGGGGCCTGTTCGCGGCCGGCTGCGGGCCGGGCGGCCGCGGCCGCGGCCCGGGCGGGGAGGGCGGCGCGCTGGGTGGTCGGCGGGTGCGGGTGGGTCATCCCGGGCGGGGCCTCTCGTGCGGATCGGTGGGGGCGGGGTCGGTCGCCGGGCTCAGCGCCGTTCGATCATCACGTTGGTGGACTTGATGACGGCTGTGGCGGGTGCGCCGGGGACGAGGTTCAGTTCCTCGGCCGACTCCCGGCTGATCAGCGACACCACCCGGAACGGGCCCGCCTGGACCTCCACCTGGGCGGCGACGTCGCCGAGCACCACGTCGGTGACGATCCCGGGGAAGCGGTTGCGGGCCGAGGACGGCCGGCCCTCGGCCTCGGCGTTCTCGGGCCGGGCCAGCTCGCGGGCGAAGGCGGCGAGGTCGGCGCCGGGGATGATCCGGTGGCCGTGCTCGTCCCGCTGGGCCGCGACCCGCCCGGCGTCCACCCAGCGCCGCATGGTGTCGGCGCTGACGCCGAGCAGCGCCGCGGCCTCGCCGATCCGGTACGGGTTGACCGGCGCCTCGGGCTGGCCCATGTGCGACTCCTGACGCTGACTCCGGAGGGACGGGCCCGGCGTGCGCCGAACCCTCGCCGACATCCTGCCGTACGGCGTGCCGGGCCCGCGAAGCGGCGCCCCCCGGAGGGCCGCGGCGGGGGTCGTCGGTCGGACGAGCCCTACGGTTCGCCGAAGAGGTCCCGGCGGACGGCGTCCCCGGCGGTGAGCACGGCGCCGGCGAGGATCGCCCCGCCGCCCGCCGTACCGGCCCGGACCTCGGTGCGCAGCGGGGAGAGCCCGGCCAGCCGCCGTTCGACCCGGTCGGCCAGCTCGGCGCCGCCGGCCCGGCCGATCTCGCCGCCGAGCACCACGCAGCCCGGGTCGAGGACGACGCAGACGCTGGCCGCGCCGATGGCGATCCGCTCGGCCAGGGCGTCCAGGAACGGCCCGCCGGGCTCGCCGGGGCCGAGCGCGGCCAGGGCGGCGCGGACGGCGGCCTCGCCGGCGGGGGCGTTCCCGTCGGGCGCGGCGGGCAGGCCGTGGGCGCGGGCCAGCTCGCAGACGGCGACGCTGCCGACCAGCCCGTGGTAGCCGCCCTCGCTGCTGTCGGCGCTGGGCAGGCCGGTGGTGCCCGGGACGGGCAGGAAGCAGATCTCGCCGGTGCCGCCGGAGAAGCCGCGGCGCAGCCGCCCGTCCAGGATGACGGCGGCGCCGACGCTGTGGCCGAGCCACATCAGCACGAAGGTGTCGCGGTCGCGGGCGGCGCCGATCCGGTACTCGGCCCGGCCGGCGAGGTTGACCTCGTTCTCGAGGATCACCTCGGTGTCGGGCAGCCGTCTCAGTTCGGCGAGGAGTTCGACGTGCCAGGCGGGGAGCTTGCCGGTGCTCTGCAGCCGCCCGGTGGCGGGGTCGACGAGTCCGGGGGCGCCGACGGCGACGGTGTGCAGCTGCTCGACCCCGGCGCCGCGCGCGGTCTCGCGCAGGGTGCGGACGAGCCGCTCGGCGGTGCCGGGCGCCGCGTCGTCCTCGACGGGGACCTCGGCGGTGGCGAGGGTGCGTCCGGCGAGGTCGGCGACGACCAGGGTGACGCCGCCGGCGCGCACGTCGAAGGCGGCGATGTGGGCGCGGGAGGCGACGAGGGCGTAGAGCCGCGCGTTCGGGCCCCGGCGCTGTTCGCCGCGTTCGCCGACGACGGCCACCAGGCCGGTCCGCTGGAGGCGGTCGAGCAGGTCGGCGACGGTCGGCCGGGAGAGGCCGGTGAGGTCGCGCAGCTCGGTCGCGGTGAGGGGGCCCTGTTCGAGGAGCAGGTTGAGCGCCAGCCGGTCGTTGATCGCCCGGGCGGTGCTCGGCGTGGCCGTACGCGCGGTGGTCATGGCAGCTCATCCTTCCAGAGTGTTTCTATCAGGGTCCCTTCCTGATAATTTACCGGAGGGACGAACCACCAGCCGGTCGCGCCGTCCGCCGAACGGCCCCGCCGCCGCCCGGCCCGCACGGCCGGCCCGTAGACCACCCACAGGGCGACGTCGCGCCGCAGTGCGCGACCCGGGAGGGACCGTCGGATGAGCAGCACCGCCACGCCACCACTGGAACAGCCGGCCGCCCGACGCCGGGCCAGGGCGAGCATCGCCCTGGTCTTCGCCGTGCACGGCGCCGTCAGCGGCAGCTTCGTCACCCGCATCCCGTGGATCCAGGACCGCCTGGACCTCTCCCCCGGCCAGCTCGGCCTGGCCCTGGTGATGCCCGCCATCGGCTCCTCCCTCGCGATGCCGCTGGCCGGCCGGATCACCCACCGCCACGGCGGGCGGGCGGCGGTCCGCGGCCTGCTCTCGCTCTGGTGCCTGGCCCTCGCCCTGCCCGCCCTCGCCCCCTCGCTGCCGGTGCTCTGCGCCGTCCTGCTGCTCTACGGCGCCACCGCCGGGATGGCCGACGTCGCCATGAACGCCCAGGGCGTGGAGATCGAGCAGCGGCTCGGCCGCTCGATCATGTCCGGACTGCACGGGATGTGGAGCGCGGGCGGCCTGCTGGCCTCCGCCTTCGGCATCCTCGCCGCCCACCTGGCGCTCGACGCCCGGCTCCAGCTGGCCGTCACCGCGCTCGCCCTGCTCGCCCTGGCCCAGCCGGTCTGCCGGGGCCTGCCGGACCTGCGCGCCGCCGCGGGGGCGGAGGCGCCGCCGCGCTTCGCCCTGCCCCCGCGCAGCTCGCTGGTGATCGGACTGGTCGGCTTCTGCGCCGTCTTCGCCGAGGGCGCCTCGATGGACTGGAGCGGTGTCTACCTGCGGGACGTCACCGGCGCCTCGGCCACCCTCGCGGCCGCCTCGTACACCGCCTTCTCGCTCACCATGGCCGTCAGCCGGCTCGCCGGGGACGCGGTGATCCGCCGCCTCGGCGCCGTCCGCACCACCCGGCTCGGCGGCGCCGTCGCCACCGCCGGCGGCCTGCTGGTGGTGGCCGCCGACAGCCCCGCGCTGGCCATCCCGGGCTTCGCGCTGCTCGGCGTCGGCATCGCGGTCACCGTGCCGCTGGCCTTCGCGGCGGCCGGGCGGATCGGCAGCAACCCCAGCCAGGCCATCGCGGGCGTCGCGACCGTCACCTACACCTCGGGCCTGATCGCCCCGGCCGTCATCGGCGCCCTCGCCCAGGCCACCTCGCTGACCGTCTCCTTCGGCCTGGTCACCGCCCTCGCCCTCGCCCTGCTGCTGAGCGCCGGCGCCCTGCGCCGGGCCGAACAGCACGCCGACGGCCCGGGCAGCGCGCACGCACCGGCCGACCGGAGCCGTCCCGCCACGACGGCCACCGACCCGGCGCCGGAGGAGAGCACCACCGGCGGGAACCTCACCGTCCGGTGAGCCGGTGACTCGGGGAGCCCCTCCCCGGGTCACCGCCGACCACCGCGCGGCCGGACGGCACGGTTCCGCCTCCACCGGGCCGGGCGGACCAGGCGGGCGGGCGGCCGGGCGGCCCCGCCCACGGGTTAGGCTCGGCCGGTGCCAGCTCCCGTGACAGACCCGCCCGCCACCGCGGCCGAGGAACTCCCCCCGGCCGCCGCCGCCCGTTCGCCGTGGTGGCGGTTCGCGCTGCTGGTGGCGCTGCTGGCCGCCGCGGCCGGTTCGCTGCTGCTCTGGAGCCCGACGGCACTGCTCGACGGCGGGCTCGCCGACCGGATGCCCGGGTACTGGTTCGCGCCGCTGTTCGCCACCGTCTACGCGGTGGGCACCCTCGCCTTCGTCCCCCGGCCCGCACTGAACGCCGCCGCCGGGCTGCTGCTCGGCATCCAGCAGGGCGTGCTGCTCGCGGTGCTCGGCACCACGCTGGGGGCCGCGATGGCCTTCGCGCTCGGCCGCGGTCTCGGGCGGGACGCGCTGCGGCCGTACCTGCGCGGGCGGGTGCTCGGACCGCTCGACCGGCGCTTCACCGAGCAGGGCTTCCGCAGCGTGCTGGTGCTGCGGCTGCTGCCGGGCATGCCGTTCCAGGCGGCCAACTACGGCGCGGCCTTCTCCGGCGTCCGCTTCCTGCCGTTCCTGTCGGCCACCGCGATCGGCGTGGTGCCGACCACCGCGGTGTACGTGACGGCCGCCGCCAGCGCGGGCGAACCCGGCTCCGCGGCCTTCCTGGTGTCGGCGGGCGTGATCGCCCTGCTGGTGCTGGGCAGCGCGGTCGGGCTCTGGCGGGCCGCCGCCGCCCGCCGCCGGTCCCGGGCGGCCTGACGCCCGCCGCCCCGACGCCCGCCCGGGAATTCGCTCGCCCCCGTCCGCGCGGGGCGCCAGGATGGCCCGCATGACCGAACTCTCCCCGCGGATAGACCCGCCGATGGCCGCCGACGAGACCGCCATGCTCACCGCCTGGCTCGACTACCACCGCAGCACCCTCGCCCTGAAGTGCGAGGGCCTGAGCGACGACCAGCTGCGGCTGCGCTCCGTCCCGCCGTCCACGCTCTCGCTGCTCGGCCTCGTCCGGCACATGGCCGAGGTGGAGCGCCACTGGTTCCAGGGCGTGCTGTCCGGCGAGGAGTTCACCACCGGCCACTACTGGACGGAGGCCGACCCGGACGGCGACTTCGACCACGTCGACACCGCGGACGTGGCGGCCGACTTCGCCGTCTGGCGCGCCGAGGTGGCCGCGGCCCGCCGGGTGAGCGCCGGCCTGTCGCTGGACACCGTGGGCAAGCGGCCGCGCCACGGGCAGGAGGTGACGCTCCGGTGGATCCTCGTCCACATGATCGAGGAGTACGCCCGGCACAACGGTCACGCCGATCTGCTGCGCGAACTGGTGGACGGCGCCACCGGCGAGTGAAATCGTTTCCGCATTGTTGACAGAAAGTCAACTGGGCGGTGACCGAGACCGATATGGTCTACGCGCGCAACCGTACGGCGCCCGGCCGCGTCGCTGATGTTGCCCGGGTTCGCCCGGGTTTCCGGCGCGGCACGACTCGTACGGGGGTCGCGAGCGGGCACGGGACCGGTGAACAGTGCGATACTCGGACAGTTCCGACGAGTGGATGACGTGTCAAAAATGGGCACCCACCCCCGGGGGACCAGGACGGGACGAGGCAGGGAGGCGCGGCATGGGAGCACTTCGCGACGAGCACCACAACGGGTGGCTGATGCCCTCGGGACACTACCCGGCCGCGGTGTACGAGGACGAGTGGGTCGAGCAGGAGACGGTCTCGTCCGTCCCCGCCCCCGCGAAGATCGTCTCCCTGCGGCCGACCGGTTTCGAGGCGGCGCGGACGGTCGGTGAGCACATCCGGGCGAGCATCCCGGTGGTCATGGACCTCACCGAGATGGACGAGGCCGAGGCCAAGCGGATGGTGGACTTCGCCTCCGGACTGGTCTTCGGCACCCAGGGCGGCATCGAGCGGATCGCCCGCCGGGTCTTCCTGCTCACCCCGGCCGAGGTCGAGGTCATGGTGATCGACCGCCCGCTCGACGAGACCGGGTTCTACAACCAGAGCTGACCGGGCCGCACGGCCCCGCAGGACCCCGACCGGGGACGGCACCCGCCGTCCCCGGTTTTTTCACGTCCGGACGCCGCCGACGCATGCAGCATTCGAGACGCAGACCTTAAGTATGAGACATCCACGTCTCAGATGACCTACACTCGACTCATGGCCACCGATCGTGACACCGTCCTGGAAGCCGCCGTCGGCGTGCTCTCCCGACGCCCCACCGCCCACCTGGACGAGATCGCGCGCGCCGCCGGCATCAGCCGGGCCACCCTGCACCGGCTCTTCCCCGGCCGCGAGGCCCTGATCCGCGAGATCGGCCTGCTCGGCCTGCGCCGCTTCGCCGCCGCGCTGGACACCGCGGCCGTCGAGGACGGCGACAGCGCGGCGGCACTGCGCCGCCTGGTGGACGCCGCCGTCCCGGACGCCTCGCTCTGCGCCTTCCTGGCCGGCGAGAACCAGCTCTACGACGACGACAGCATCAACGACCTCTGGGAGGTCCAGATCGCCCGGCTGCACGCGCTCTTCCTGCGCGGCCAGCAGCAGGGCGTGTTCCGCATCGAGCTGAGCGCCGCCTGGCTGAGCGAGGCCTTCTTCGACCTCGTCGCGGGCATCGGCTGGTCCATCCAGGACGGCCGCCTCGCCCCGCGCGACGCCGCCTTCTCGCTCGCCGAGCTGTTCCTCGGCGGTGCGCTGCGCCGCTCCGACGCCCCCGCGCCCCCGGCACCCCTGCCCCCCGCACCCCTGCCCCCTGCGCCCACCCCCCCTTCGCACCACCCCGCCCCGGACCGGAAACCGGACACCGATACGCCATGAGCAGCACCGTCCACACCGGCACCACCCTGCAGAGCACTCCCCGCCAGCGCTGGACCGGCCTCGCCGTCCTCGTGCTGGCCGTCACCGTGGTCGCGGTCGACGCGACCGTCCTCTCCCTCGCCCTCCCCTCCATCAGCGAGACGCTGCGCCCCAGCGGCACCCAGCTCCTCTGGATCGGCGACGCCTACTCCTTCGTGCTGGCCGGCCTGCTGGTCAGCATGGGCGCGCTGAGCGACCGGATAGGCCGCAAGCGGCTGCTGCTGACCGGCGCCACCGCCTTCGGCGCCGCCTCGCTGCTGGCCGCCTACGCGCCCACCTCCGGCTGGCTGATCCTGGCCCGCGCGCTGCTCGGCGTGGCCGGGGCGACGATCATGCCGTCCACCCTGTCGCTGATCCGCAGCCTCTTCCCGGACCACCGGGAGCGGGCCACCGCGATCGGCATCTGGGGCGCGGCCGCCACCGCGGGCGCCGCGCTCGGGCCGGTGGTCGGCGGGGTGCTGCTGGAGCACTTCTGGTGGGGCTCGGTGTTCCTGCTGAACATCCCGATCCTGGTCCTGCTGCTGGTCACCGGCGCCTGGCTGCTGCCGGAGTCCAGGGACCCGAAGCCGGGCCGCTGGGACGTGCTGAGCGTCGTGCTGTCGATGGCCGGCGTGATCGGCGTCGTCTACGCCGTCAAGGAGGCCGCCGCGCACGGGGTGGCCCGCTGGGACGTCCCCCTCACCTTCCTGCTCGGCGCCGCCGCGCTGACCCTGTTCGTCCGCCGTCAGCTGCGGCTGGAGACCCCGCTGCTGGACGTCCGGCTCTTCCGCGACCGGCGGTTCACCGCCGCCGCGCTGGCCTCGCTGATCTCCCTGATCGGGCTCTCCGGCGTGGTCTTCGTGACCTCGCAGTACCTCCAGCTGGTCCGCGGCTACGAACCGCTGCGGGCGGGCCTGGCCGAGCTGCCGGCCTTCGTCGGCTCGGTGGTCGGCGGACTGCTCACCGCCCGGCTGGCCCGGCGCTTCGGCGCCCGCTCGGCGCTGACCTCCTGCCTGCTCGCGATGGGCCTCGGCGTCGGTGCGCTCGGCTGGATCCAGCAGGACACCACCTACCTGCTGCTGGCCGCCTCCTTCCTGCTGGTCGGCACGGCCGAGGGGGTCGTCTACACGCTCGGCGCCGACCTGGTGCTGAACGCCGCGCCCGCCGACAAGGCCGGCGCCGCCTCGGCGGTCTCGGAGACCGCGTACGAGCTGGGCACCGCGCTCGGCATCGCGCTGGTCGGCTCGGTGGTCGGCTCGATCTACGCGAGCGGGCTGACCGTGCCGGCCGGGACGGACCCGGCGCTCGCGGCGCGGGCCGGCGAGTCACTGGGCTCGGCGGTCGAGACCGCGCAGGGCCTGCCGCAGGCCGTCGCGGAGCCGCTGCTGGCGAGCGCCCGGGAGTCCTTCGTGTACGGCATGAACAGCGCCGGCCTGCTGGCGGCCGCGCTGCTGACCGGCGCGGCGGTGATGGCCTGGCGGCTGCTGCGGCGCCTGCCCGCCCAGCCGGCGGCCGATCCCGTCCCGGTCCCCGCTCCGGCGGCTACCCCGGCAGCCGCCCCGACAGCGGAGAAGCTGGACGCCTGATCGGGCCGGACCGTTCCCCCGTTCCCCCGCGCCGCCGGCGCGGAGGTGCGGGGGAACGTCGTTCCCGGGGCTCGGGGACGGGCGGCTACACCGTCCCGAAGGGCAGCTCCAGCTCCGCCCAGACCACCTTGCCGTCCCGGGTCAGCCGGCTGCCCCAGCGCTGGGCCAGCTCGCTGACCAGGAACATCCCGCGCCCGCCCTCGTCCTGCTCGGCGAACGGGCGCAGCTGCGGGGTCTGCCCGCCCGCGTCGGAGACCTCCACGGTGAGCACGCGGTCGCGGAACAGCCGGAGCCGGCGCGGCGCCCCGGCGTGCAGCAGGGCGTTCGTCACCAGTTCGCTGACCAGCAGTTCGGCGTAGTCGGAGAGCGCGGACAGGCCCCAGGCGTCCAGCGTGGCGCGGGTGAAGCGGCGGGCCTTGCCGGGCAGCCGGCCGCCGCCGGTGAGCGGGAGGGTCGCGATCCGGTCGGCGGGCAGCGGCAGCACCCTGGCCATGATCATCGCGATGTCGTCGTCGGTGCCGTCGGTGACCAGCGCGGCGAGGACGGCGTCGGCGCTCTCCTCCAGCGTCCGGCCTGGCCCGGCGAGGGTGCGGGCCAGCAGGTCGATGCCGTCGTCGAGGTCCTGGCCCCGCCGCTCGACCAGGCCGTCGGTGTAGAGGGTCACCATGCCGCCCTCGGGGAGGGTGAACTCGGTGGACTCGAAGGCCACCCCACCGACGCCCAGCGGCACGCCGGGCGGGACCTCGACCCGCCGGGCGGTGCCGTCCGGGCCGACCCACACCGGCGGCAGGTGGCCGGCCGAGGCGACCTGCACGGTGCGGTCCAACGGGTCGTAGACCGCGCAGATGCAGGTGGCGAACTGGCCCTCGCCGATCCCCGAGGCGGTCTCGTCCAGTCGGGTGAGGACCTGCTCCGGGGGCATGTCGAGGGTGGCCAGCGTCCGGGCGACGGTGCGCAGCTGGCCCATCGTGGCGGCCGCCCGGATGCCGTGGCCCATCACGTCCCCGACCACCAGCGCCACCCGGCCGCAGGACAGCGGGACGACGTCGAACCAGTCGCCGCCGACCTCGCTGACCACGCTGCTCGGCAGGTAGCGGTAGGCGATCTCCAGACCGAGGGTGCGGTGGATCTCCTGCGGCAGCAGGCTGCGCTGCAGGGTCAGCGCCGTCTCCCGCTCGCGCCGGTACAGCCGGGCGTTGTCGATCGCCAGGGCGGTGCGGGCGACCAGCTCCTCGGCCAGTGCGACGTCCGCGTCGCTGAACGGCTCGGAATTGCGCATCCGGATGAACTCCGAGCCGCCCAGCACCATGCCCCGGGCGGTCAGCGGCACCATCAGGTACGAGTGGATGCCGGCCGCCATGCCGGGGGCCACCCGGTCCTCGCTGGAGACCAGCCCGCGCAGCACCTCCTCGGTCACCTTGGCGCGCACCAGCGGGCGGCCGCTGCGCAGGCACTGGGTGTAGCTGCGGTCGGGGGCGTACTCGGAGGTCTCCCCGACGACGTCGACGGCGTGCACGAGGCCCGACTCGTAGGACTCGCCGACCGCGACGGCGCGCAGGGTGATCGTCCGGTCGGCGGGGATGGCGCTGGGCTCGGCCCCGCGCAGCACCGGCTCCAGCAGGTCTACGGTCGCGAAGTCGGCGAACCGGGGGACGACGGCCTCGATCAGCTCCTCGGCGGTGCGCTGGAGGTCGAGGGTGGTGCCGATCCGGGCGGTCGCCTCGGCGATGGTGGCCAGGCGCTCCTGGGCCCGGGCGGCCCGGGCCTCCGCCTGGAAGCGTTCGGTGACGTCGATGATCGAGGAGCAGACGCCGAAGACCCGGCCGGTGGAGTCCTCCAGCCGGAAGTAGGAGGCCGACCAGGCGTGGTCCCGTCTCGGGTCGCCGGGGACGCGGCCGTGCGAACGGGCGTCGACCACGGGCCTTCCGGTCTTCAGCACCTGTCGCATCGTCTGCTCGATCTCGGCGGTGTTGATGCCGGGCAGCACCGCGGATATCCGGCGGCCGAGGTGGGCGGCGGCCGGGACGCCGTTCATCCGGGCCAGCGCCTCGTTGATCCGCACGTAGCGCAGGTCGGTGTCGTAGACGGCCATGCCGATCGGTGAGCGGCCGAAGATGCCGTCGAGGACGGCGAGGTCTGCCTCGATGGCGTGCAGGGCCCGCGAGTCGGAGGCGGTCGCGAGCAGCAGCAGGGTGCCGCCGGGGCCGGCGATCGGGTAGGTGCGGAACTCCAGGTCGACCTTGTGGCCGTCCCGGTGACGGACCGGGAACACGCCGGACCAGCCGGTGCCCCCCATGATGCGTTCGAACAGGGCGAGCACCTCGGGGCGGTCCCCGCCGTCCGTGAGCAGCTGGGCGGCGTAACTGCCGACGGCCTCCTCCGCGGTGTAGCCGAGGAGCTCCTCGGCGTCCTCGCTCCAGTGCAGGATCAGACCGTCGCCCTGCAGCAGGGCCGTCGCGAGCGGCACGAGTCGGTGGCCGTCGGGGCGTACGGGGGCACCGCCGGGTGCGGGGCCGGCGGCGGCGGTCGCGTCCCACTCGTGTCCGTGCATGATCAGGCAGCACCCCGGTTCGGCTCGTGCCCGGCCGGGCGGCCTCGCGGTCCGTGCCGGCCGGGGTTCTTCTCCAGACTGCACGGACATCGGCCGCCCGGCGACCCCTTGGTCAGGGCTCGTCCGGCCGCTCCGGTCGTACGGGCGTCATGGGCGTACCGGCCGCAGCGTACTCTCCAGAACGCCCGCCCACTGCCGGATCACTCCGGATCGTCGGCCGCTGTCGTCGGTGAGCAGGTTGGCCAGGCCCAGCCCGCGGGCGAGGTCCAGGGTGGCCTGCACGGATTCGCGCACGCCGGGGCGCTTCTCGTCGGCGTCCAGGAACTCGACGGCGGCCCGGTGGGCCTCCCGGCCGACGTGTCCCTCCAGCGCGATGATCCGCTCGCGCAGCGCCTCCTCGGTGGCCGCGGCCGTCCACAGGTGGAGGGCGGCACGGAACAGCGGGCCGGTGTAGAGGCGCACGATCATGTCGACGACCGCCCGGGTCCGGTCGGGGCCGGCGGCCGGCAGCTCGTCCGCGTGGGCGCGGACGGCCGCCAGCCGCTCGGCGGTGACGTGCTCGACGGCCGCGGTGAACAGGTCCTCGCGGGTCGGGAAGTGGTGCTGGGCGGCGCCCCGGGAGACACCGGCCCGCTCGGCCACCACCCCGACGGTGGAGCCGTGCCAGCCCAGCTCGGCCAGGCAGTCCACGGCGGCCGCGAGCAGCCGGGCCCGGGTGGCGCGGCTGCGGTCCTGCTGGGGGGTGCGGGCGGCGGGGTGGCTGGTCATGGCGGGTGGCGGTTCCTGTTCCGGTGGGGGCGCGGCGGGCCGGCCGGGAGCGCCGGGCCGCTCGGCGGGCCCGGCGCGGCCCGCGGGTCGATCTTCACAGACGGGGGCCCGCCCGCCGCTTCCGGGGGCGCCGTCCTCCTCCGGCGGGGTCAGTGCGCGGCCTCGGGTGCCGCCGGGCGGGCGCCGTCGGGGCCGCCCGTGCGGGGTGCCACGACGGCGCCGGCCGCGCGGGCGGCCTCCCGGTCGCGCAGTTCGCGGCGCAGGATCTTGCCGGCCGGGGACTTGGGGACGGCCTCGACGAACTCCACCGCGCGGACCTTCTTGTACGGGGCCACCCGTTCGGCCACGTAGGCGCCGACCTCCTCGGCGCTCAGCACCCCGCCGGGGGCGCGGACCACGAAGGCCTTGGGGCACTCCGTGCCGTCGGCGTCCCGGACGCCGATGACGGCGGCGTCGGCGATCTGCGGGTGTCCGAGCAGCACCGCCTCCAGCTCGGCGGGGGCGACCTGGTAGCCCTTGTACTTGATCAGCTCCTTCACCCGGTCGACGATGAACAGGTAACCGCGCTCGTCGACGTAGCCGACGTCGCCGGTGTGCAGCCAGCCCTCGGCGTCGATCACGGCCGCGGTGTCGGAGGGGCGGCCGAAGTAGCCCCGCATCACCTGCGGGCCGCGGATCAGCAGCTCGCCCTGCGCGCCGGGCCCGAGGTCCGGGTCGGAGCCGTCCAGGGCGGCGACGCGCAGCTCGGTGGAGGGGACCATCCGGCCCACCGAACCCGGCGCCGGCGCCGGGTCGTGCGGGGAGACCACGTGGGTGACCGGGGAGAGCTCCGTCATCCCGTAGCCCTGGAGCAGGTGCGGCAGGCCGAGCCGGCGGGCGCACGCCTCGGCGAGGTCCGGGTCCAGCGGGGCGGCCGCGCACAGCAGGTACTCGACCGAGGAGAGGTCGAAGCGGTCCACGGCGGGGTGCTTGGCCAGGGCGAGCGCGATCGGCGGGGCGACCACCAGGGCCTGCACCCGCTGCTCCTCGACGGTGCGGCAGAACTGCTCCAGGTCGAAGCGGGGCAGCACGACCACGGTGGCGCCGCAGCGCAACGGCTGGTTTAGCAGCGCGGCCAGGCCGTAGATGTGGAAGAACGGCAGCACGGCGAGCACCCGTTCGCCCTCGGCGGGCCGGTAGAGCGCGTCGCACTGGGCGAGGTTGGTGGCGATCGAGCGGTGCGTGAGCATCACGCCCTTGGGCAGACCGGTGGTGCCGCTGGAGTAGGGGAGCACGGCGACGTCCCGGCCCGGGTCCACGGTGATGGCGGGGGCGGGGCCGGTGGCGGCCAGCAGGTCGGCCAGCGAGCGGTGGCCCTCGGCACCGTCCAGGACGACCACCTCCGGCCCGCCACCGGCGGGGCCCGCCAGCAGGTCGACGGCCTTGCGGGCGGTCGGCAGGAACGGGGAGACGGTGATCAGCCACCGGGCGCCACTGTCGCGGAGCTGGCCCGCCAGCTCGGTGGCGGTGGCGAGCGAGGAGACGGTGGTGACGGTGGCGCCGGCCCGCGTGGCGCCGTAGAAGGCCAGCGGGTAGCCGATCGTGTTGGGGCTGAACAGCGCCACCACGTCTCCCTGGCGCACCCCCGCGCCCGCCAGCCCGGCGGCCACCCGTTCGACCCCGGCGGCCAGCCGCGCGTAGCTCACGCACTCGCCGGTGACGCCGTCGACCAGGGCCGGGCGCTCGCCGTACCGCGCCGCGTCGCCGAGGACCGCGTCATGGATCGGCAGGTCGACCACGGGGACGTCGGGGAACTCGCTACGGAAGACCAAGGTGTGCCTCCACAAAGGTAGTTGACGCAGGATCGAGGGCCGGCTGCGGGTCGGACGGGCGGCCGGCCGGGGGCGCGTTCAGGAGCATACGGACAGCGACGGGACGTTGCGCCATTGTGAGGAACGAAGGGCGGAGCGCGCGTGGCACGTTTGCCGCCGGGGGCGCCCGGGCCGACGGTGTTGCACCACGGCCGCCCGCCCCCGGACGCGGCCCCGGCACCTGGAGCCCCCACCGTGAGTCCCACCTCCCCTCGCCTGCGGTCGGCCCGCCGGCTGCTCGCCGCCACCGCGGCGGCCGCCGCCCTCACCCTGGGCGGCGCGCCCGTCGCGCTGGCCGCTCCCGGTGACAACGGCGACGTGAAGATCCACAACGACACCACGCCGGTGAACGACACCCGCGACGAGCCCAAGGTCTGCCGGTTCTACCTGGACGCCTTCAACTTCGACACCGTGCAGCTGGTGTCCTGGACCATCTCGCAACAGCCGCCGACCGGCAACGCCCTGGTGCTGTCCGGGTCGATCCTGCTGACCACCGGAGCCGGCGCGACGCCGAACTACAGCCTGCCGGACGGGCACTACAAGCTCGAGTGGACCTTCGTCGGCGAGAACGGCAACGCGAAGCAGAAGGTCTTCGACGTGTCCTGCGCCAACAGCTCGCCCTCGGCCTCACCGTCACCGTCTCCGTCGCCCTCCCCGTCGCCGTCGCCCTCCCCGTCGCCGTCCTCCTCGCCGTCGCCGGTCGGCCAGAGCACCAGCCCCTCCCCGAGCGCCTCGCCGTCGCCCGGCTCCTCCCCCGGCTCCTCGCCGAGCGCCTCCCCCGGCGGCCCGCCGAGCGCCTCGCCCACCGGCCCGGTCGGCGGGGTCGGCACCGGTGGCGGCGGCGCGTCCGATGCCAACAGCGCCCAGGTGCTCGGCGGGGCGGCCGTGATCGCCGGCGCGGTCGGCCTCGGCGTCCGCGCGCTGCGCCGCCGCACCGGACGCGACGCCGAGTCCTGACCTGCCCGCCGACGGCCGCCGGCCGGGGCCGTCGCCGGCTCCGGCGGACGGCGGGCGGTGGGCGGTGGGCGGCCGGCGGTGTTCCCGCGGCCGCCCGCCGCCCGCGGTGCGGGTCTGCCTCAGTAGGACTTCGGCAGGCCGAGGGTGTGCTGGGCCACGTAGTTGAGCACCATCTCCCGACTGACCGGAGCGACCCGGCCCACCCGGGTGGCCGTCAGCAGCGCTCCCAGCCCGTACTCCTGGGTCAGACCGTTGCCGCCGAGGGTCTGCACCGCCTGGTCGACCGTCCGGGCGGCCGCCTCGCCGGCCGCGTACTTGGCCATGTTGGCGGCCTCCCCGGCCGCCACGTCCTCGCCCGCGTCGTAGAGCAGGCCGGCCTTCTGGGTCATCAGCCGGGCCAGCTCGATCTCCACCGCGCACTGGGCCAGCGGGTGGGCCAGGCCCTGGTGGGCGCCGATCGGGGTGGACCAGACGGTGCGGGTCCGCGCGTACTCGACGGCCTTGCGCAGGGCCTGCCGGGCCAGGCCGAGCGAGAAGGCCGCGGTCAGCACGCGTTCGGGGTTGAGGCCCGCGAAGAGCTGGAGCAGGCCGGCGTTCTCGTCCCCGACCAGCGCGTCGGCGGGCAGCCGGACGTCGTCCAGGAAGACCTGGAACTGCTTCTCGGGCGCGACGAGTTCCATCGGGATCGCCCGGTACTCGAAGCCGGGGGTGTCGCGCGGGACGACGAACAGGCAGGGCTTGAGCCGGCCGGTGCGGGCGTCCTCCGTCCGGGCCACGAACAGCACCGCGTCGCAGTGGTCGATGCCGGAGACGAAGACCTTGCGGCCGGTCAGCAGCCAGTCCTCGCCGTCCCGGCGGGCGACGGTGGAGATCCGGTGCGCGTTGGAGCCGGCGTCCGGCTCGGTGATGCCGAAGGCCATCCGGCGGCTGCCGTCGGACAGGCCCGGCAGCCACTGCCGCTTCTGCTCCTCGGTGCCGTACCGGGCGATCACCGTGCCGCAGATCGCCGGGGAGACGATGAGCAGCAGCAGCGGGCAGCCGGCCGTGCCCAACTCCTCCAGCACGATGGCCAGATCGGTGATGCCGCCGCCCCCGCCGCCATACTCGGCGGGCAGGTTCACCCCGAGGTAGCCGGCCTTGGCGGCGTCGGCCCACAGCTCCTCGGCGGGTTCGCCCGCCCTGGCCTTGGCGAGGTAGTAGGCGGAGCCGTAGCGGCCGCCGAGATCGGCGACGGCCTGGCGCAGCGCCCGGCGTTCGGGGGTCTCGATGAGCTGACTGCCGATGGTGGACATGCGGGGTCCTTCCTGGCTCGGGCGGTGCTCAGGCTGTGGTCCGGCGGGTGCGGGCCGCGCTCCGGTCGTGCCGCGGCCCGCGGTCCGCCGGTCAGGCGGGGGTCTGCACGACGGCCAGCAGGGTGCCGAGTTCGACCTGCTGGCCGGGGGTGGCGCGGAGTTCGACGAGGACGCCGTCGGCGGGGGCGGTGACGCGGTGCTCCATCTTCATCGCCTCCAAAAAAAGCAGCGGCTGGCCGGCGGTGACGGTGTCGCCGACGGCGGCCGCGGTGCGCACGACGGTGCCCGGCATCGGGGCGAGCAGGGCGCCCGGGTCGGTCCGGGCGGCCGGGTCGGGGAAGCGGGGCAGGGCGGTCAGTGCGGTGGCGCCGTCCGGGCCGTCGACGAAGACCCGGTCGCCGTGGCGGGCGACGCGGTAGCCGCGCCGGACGGCCCCCTCGCGCAGGACGACCTGCTCGGGCGTGGCGTCGACCAGCTCCGTCCCCGGGTGCCCGTCGGCCCGCAGGCCGTCCCTGGTCAGCCGGTAGCGGACCTCCCGCTCGGTGCCGTCCTCGGCCCGGTAGCGCTTGAGCTGGGGCTGCGAGGGCAGGTTGCGCCAGCCCGGGGGCAGCGCGCCGTGCGGCCCGGTGCGGCGGCGGGCGGCCGCGTCGGCGAGCGCCGCGGCCAGGGCGGCGCGGGCGGTCCGGGCGGGGTCGCCGCCGTCGGGGGCGGCGAGGTCGTCGGCGTGCTCGGTCAGGAAGCCGGTGTGCAACCGGGCCGCCAGGAAGGCCGGGTGGCGCAGCGCACGGACCAGCAACTCCCGGTTGGTGGCCGGGCCGTGGATCCGGGCGCGAACGAGCGCGTCGGCCAGCAGGCGGGCCGCGGCCGCCCGGTTCGGCGCCCAGGCGATCACCTTGGCGAGCATCGCGTCGTAGTGCGGGGTGATCTCCTGGCCGGCCGCCACCCCGCAGTCCAGCCGGACCCCACGGCCGGTGAACTCCTGGTGCGGGCCGTCGAGTTCGAGCCGGTGCAGGGTGCCGGTGGCGGGCTGCCAGTCCTTGGCCGGGTCCTCGGCGTAGAGCCGGGCCTCGATCGCCCAGCCGGTGGACGGCGGCGGGACCGGACCGGGCAGCGGCTCCCCCTCCGCGACGGCGAGTTGCAGCGCCACCAGGTCCAGGCCGCTGACCGCCTCGGTGACGGGGTGCTCCACCTGCAGCCTGGTGTTCATCTCCAGGAAGTGGAACCGGCCGTCCTCGGCGAGCAGGAACTCGGCGGTGCCGGCACCGGTGTAGCCGATCGCCCGGGCGGCACTGACCGCCGCCGCGTGCAGCCCGGCCCGGACGGCCTCCGGCAGGCCCGGCGCCGGCGCCTCCTCGATCACCTTCTGGTGCCGCCGCTGCAGCGAGCAGTCGCGGTCGCCGACCGCCCAGACCGTGCCGTGCGCGTCGGCCAGCAGCTGGACCTCGACGTGCCGCCCGGTGGGCAGGTAGCGCTCGCAGAACACCTCGTCCGAGCCGAAGGCCTTGGCCGCCTCGGCCCGGGCGGCCGCCAGCTGGTCGGGCAGCTCGGCCAGGGTGCGCACCACCCGCATGCCGCGGCCGCCGCCGCCCGCCGCCGCCTTGACCAGCACCGGCAGGTCGGCCTCGGTCGGCGCCTCCAGGGCGCCCAGGACGGGCACGCCGGCCGCGGCCATCAGCCGCTTGGCGGCCGTCTTGGATCCCATCGCGGCGATCGCGGCCGGCGGCGGGCCGACCCAGACCAGCCCGGCGTCCAGCACCGCCTGCGCGAACTCCGCGTTCTCCGAGAGGAATCCGTACCCGGGGTGGACGGCGTCCGCCCCCGCCTCCAGGGCCGCGCGGACGATCAGGTCGGCCCGCAGGTAGGTGTCGGCGGGCGCGGCGCCCGGCAGCCGCACGGCCGCGTCGGCCTCGCGCACGTGCGGGGCGTCGGCGTCCGGGTCGGAGTGGACGGCGGTGGTCGCGATGCCGAGCGCGCGGCAGGTCCGGAAGACCCGTCGGGCGATCTCGCCGCGGTTGGCGACCAGCAGGTTGGTGATCATGTCGTCTCGTCCCCTCACATCCGGAAGACGCCGTAGCCGCGCGCGCCCTCGACCGGCGCGTTGTGGATCGCGGACAGGCACAGGCCCAGCACGGTGCGGGTGTCCCGCGGGTCGATCACGCCGTCGTCGTAGAGCCGCCCGGACAGGAAGGCCGGCAGCGACTCGGCCTCGATCTGCTGCTCGACCATCGCGCGGATCGCCGCGTCGGCGTCCTCGTCGTACGGCTGCCCCTTGGCGGCGGCCGACTGCCGGGCGACGATCGACAGCACCCCGGCGAGCTGTTGCGGGCCCATCACCGCGGACTTGGCGCTCGGCCAGGCGAACAGGAAGCGCGGCTCGTAGGCCCGGCCGCACATGCCGTAGTGGCCGGCCCCGTAGGAGGCGCCGATCAGCACCGACAGGTGCGGGACCCGTGAGTTGGACACCGCGTTGATCATCATCGCGCCGTGCTTGATGATGCCGCCCTGCTCGTAGTCCTTGCCGACCATGTAGCCGGTGGTGTTGTGCAGGAACAGCAGCGGGACGTTCCGCTGGTTCGCCAACTGGATGAACTGGGCGGCCTTCTGCGACTCCGCGCTGAACAGCACGCCCTGGGCGTTGGCCAGCACCCCGACGGGGTAGCCGTGCAGCCTGGCCCAGCCGGTGGCCAGGCTGGTGCCGTAGAGCGGCTTGAACTCGTCGAAGTCGGAGCCGTCCACGATCCGCGCGATCACCTCGCGCGGGTCGAAGGGCACCTTGAGGTCGCCCGGAACGATGCCCAGCAGCTCCTCCTCGTCGTACTTCGGCGGCTCGGCGAGGCGGTCCGGTGCCGGGCCGGGCTTGCGGTGGTCCAGCCGGGCGACGATCCGGCGGGCCAGCCGCAGCGCGTCCGCCTCGTCCACCGCGAAGTGGTCGGCCAGGCCCGAGGTGCGGGCGTGCATCTCCGCTCCGCCGAGCGACTCGTCGTCGGCCTCCTCACCGGTGGCCATCTTCACCAGCGGCGGGCCACCGAGGAACACCTTCGCCCGCTCCCGCACCAGCACGGTGTGGTCGGACATGCCCGGGACGTACGCCCCGCCGGCCGTCGAGTTGCCGAACACCACGGCCACGGTGGGCACTCCGGCGGCGGAGAGCCGGGTCAGGTCGCGGAACAGCGCGCCGCCCGGGATGAAGATCTCCTTCTGGCTGGGCAGGTCGGCGCCGCCCGACTCGACCAGGTTCACCAGCGGAAGGCGGTTGGCGAGCGCGATCTCGTTGGCGCGCAGCGCCTTGCGCAGCGTCCACGGGTTGCTGGCGCCGCCGCGCACCGTGGGGTCGTTGGCGGTGATCACGCACTCCACGCCCTCGACCACCCCGATCCCGGTGACCAGCGCCGCGCCCACCGGGTACTCGCTGCCCCAGGCGGCCAGCGGGGAGAGCTCCAGGAACGGCGAGTCCGGGTCGACCAGCAGCTCGATCCGCTCGCGCGGCAACAGCTTGCCGCGGGCGCGGTGGCGGTCCACGTACTTCGGCCCGCCACCGGCCAGCGCCTTGGCGTGCTCGGCGTCCAGGCCGGCCAGCTTGTCGAGCATCGCGGCGCGGTGCTCGGCGTACTCGGGCCCGGCCGGGTCGACGCGGGTGGGCAGCACGGTCACAGCAGGACCTCCGGGATGTCGAGGTGGCGGGAGCGCAGCCACTCCCCGAGGGCCTTGGCCTGCGGGTCGAAGCGGTGCTGGGCGGCGACGCCCTCGCCGAGGAGCCCGGTGAGGGTGAAGTTGACCGCGCGCAGGTTCGGCAACAGGTGCCGGGTCACCGGCAACTCCGACGTCTCGGGCAGAAGTTCGCGGAGCAGCTCGACGGTCAGGGTGTGCGCGAGCCAGCGCCAGCCGTCCTCGGAGCGGGCCCAGACGCCCAGGTTGGCGTCACCGCCCTTGTCGCCGCTGCGGGCGCCGAGCACCAGGCCGAGCGGGGCGCGGCGGACCGGGCCCGCCGGGAGGGGCTGCGGGAGCGCCGCCGGCTCCTGCTCCGCTTCCGTCCGCGCCTCCGTCCGCGCCTCCGCGCCCGCTTCCGGCCCGGCCACCGTCCCCGGCTCCGGGAGCGCCGGCCGGGCCGTCACGGGCGCGGGCGGGACGGCGACCCGGCGGCCGTCCGGCAGCACCGCGGTGTGCCCGACGGCCTTGGCGTCCACGAACGCGGCGGTGAACACCCCGTACGGGGCGCCCGGCCCGGGCGGGGCGGTCAGATGGAACCCCGGGTAGCCAGCCAGGCCCAACTCCACGGCGGCCTTGCCCAGTTGGCGCCCCACCCGGGCCGGGTCCGGATCGCGGGCGGTCAGCCGCAGCAGCGCGGAGGCCGCCTCCTCGGTCGGGGCGTCCGGGTGGTCGGTGCGGGCGAGGGTCCAGCGCAGTTCGGCGGGCCGGGCGGCCGGCGCCAGCGCGGCGGCGAACTGCCGCCGCACCAGGTCGGCCTTGGCCTCGACGTCCAGACCGGTGAGGACGAACACCACCTCGTTGCGGTGCCCGCCGAGCCGGTTGAGTCCCACCTTGAGCGTGGCCGGTGGCGCCTCGCCGCGCACCCCGTCGATCCGCACCCGGTCCGGGCCCTCCTCGGTGAGCCGCACCGAGTCCAGGCGGGCGGTGACGTCCGGGCCCGGATAGCGCACCCCGCCGGTCTCGTACAGGAGTTGGGCCGTCACCGTGCCGGCGGTGACGGCGCCACCGGTGCCCGGGTGCTTGGTGATCACGCTGGAGCCGTCGGCGTGCAGCTCGGCGATCGGGAAGCCGGGGCGGGTGACGTCGTGCTCGCGGAAGAAGGCGTAGTTCCCGCCGGTCGCCTGGGCGCCGCACTCCAGGACGTGACCGGCCACCACCGCTCCGGCGAGGGCGTCCAGGTCGTCCGCCGTCCAGCCGAAGTGGGCGATCGCCGGGCCCGCGACCAGCGCGGCGTCGGTGACCCGCCCGGTGACCACCACGTCCGCGCCCGCCTCCAGGCAGGCCGCGATGCCGAAGGCGCCGAGGTAGGCGTTGGCCGCCAGCAGGCCTTCGGGGAGGCCGAGTTCGCTCCGCTGCGGGAGCAGGTCGTCCCCCTCGACGTGGGCGACCGTCGCCGCGATGCCCTGGCGCTGCACCAGTTTCCGCAACTCACGCGCGAGCCCGGCAGGTTGGAGTCCGCCCGCGTTCACCACGATCTTCACACCGCGCTCGCGCGCCAGCCCGAGGCACTCCTCCATCTGGCGCAGGAACGTCCGGGCGTACCCGAGCGAGGGGTCCTTCATGCGGTCCCTGGCGAGGATCAGCATGGTCAGCTCGGCGAGGTAGTCCCCGGTGAGCACGTCCAGCGGCCCGCCGGTGAGCATCTCGCGCACCGCGTCGAAGCGGTCCCCGTAGAAGCCCGAGGCGTTGCCGATCCGCAGTACCGAGCGTGCGCGCGCCAAAGCGCCTCCCCTGCCGGTGGGTTGGCGGCGCTCCCGCACGAGCGCCGTCGGGCAGCAGCGTGGCACCGGCCTGAGAAAAAAGCAATCATGCCTGCTTGTTTTCCGCCGCCTCCTCCCACCCTCCGCGCGACCGCCGCGGGCCGGGCGAACCGACCCCGGCGGCCGCGCGGGTGGGGACCGCCGTACACGTCACCAGGGGACGACGCCGGCGTCGTCGAAGAACCGGCCGGTCGGGCCGTCGTCGGGCAGGGTCGCGAGGGTGATGGCGATGGCCGCGCCCTGCGCGGGGGTGCGCACGCCGCGGAAACCGTTGAGGTCGGTCGCGACGTAGCCGGGGCAGCCGGCGTTGATCAGGACGTTCGTGCCGCTCAACTCCCGGGCGTACTGGAGGGTGACGGCGTTCAGGAACGTCTTCGACGGCGAGTACGCCGCGGCCACCGGGCCCGCCGTCCGCTCGGCGTCCGGCCCCGACTGCCGGGTGAGGGAGCCGACGCTGCTGGACATGTTCACGATCCGCGGCGAGGCGGAGCGGCGCAGCAGCGGCATCATCGCGTTGGTGACGCGGATGACGCCGATCACGTTGGTCTCCACGACCGTACGGACGGTGGCGAGGTCGACCCGAGTCGGCTCCTGCGGCATGCCGCCCGCGATGGCGGCGTTGTTGACGAGCACGTCGAGGCGCCCGGCCCGATCCTCGATCAGCCGTGCGGCGGCGGTCGCGCTCACGTCGTCGGTGACGTCCAGCGGCACGCCGAACGCGTCGACGCCGGCCGCGCGCAGCCCCTCCACCGCGGCCTCGCGGCGCCGATCGTCGCGGGCGCCGACGCCGACGCTCCAGCCGAGGGCGCCCAGGCCCGCGGCGATCTCGTAGCCGATCCCCTTGTTCGCGCCGGTGACCAGCGCGATCGTTCGTTCGCTCATGGAGACCATGCTGCTCCCGGACCCCGGCCGGGGTCCAAGACCGATCGGGTGGGCATCGATACCCTCCAGGTATCGATCCGGAGTACCGTGGCCGGATGGAGACCAGGGAACTGCGCTACTTCGTCGCCGTCGCCGAGGAGTTGCACTTCGGGCGCGCCGCGCAGCGGCTCGGGATCGCGCAGCCGCCGCTGTCACGGGCGATCCGGCAGCTCGAACGCCGGCTCGGGGCGGCGCTGCTGGACCGGACCAGCCGCACCGTCACGCTCACCGAAGCCGGCTCGGTGCTGCTGACCGAGGGCCGGGCGGCCCTCGACGCGGTCGAAGCGGCCGAGCGCCGGACCCGCCGCGCCGCTCTTCCCCCGGCCGGCCGCCCCGGCCTGGTCCTGGTCACGAAGGCCAGCGCGTCCCGCGAACTGCTGGCGGAGCTGCTGGACGCGTACGCCGCCGAACCCGGCGCCGCCGCCGTCGAGGTCCTCCTGTGCGGTCCGGCCGAGCAGGAACGACTGCTGCGCGAGGGCCGGGCCGACGTGGCGCTGCTGCACCGGCCGTACGACTCGACGGCCGGGTTTCACACCGAGGAACTCGGCACGGAGGGCCAGGTCGTGGTCCTGCCGGCCGGGCATCCGCTCACCGTCCGGCCCCATGTGCACATGGCCGACATCACCGGGCTGCCCGGCCTGCCCCTGCCGCGCTGGCCCGCCCCCGACGGCAGCTACCCGCCCGGGCCCGGCCCGCAGGTCCGCGACCACGCGCAGCTGCTGCAGCTCGTCGCGCTCGGCCGCGCCTGCGCGGTCTCACCGGAGTCGTGCCGGGACCGACTGCACGGTGACCTCGCCGCCGTCCCCGTACTGGACGCGCCGAAGGTCACCACGGTGATCGCCTGGCCGCCGCACAGCCGGTCCCGAGCCGTCGCCGACCTCGTCCGGACGGCGACCCGCCTCCGGTAGTTCCCGGTGGATCCCCCATGCCTCGGCCGAGGTGGCCCGGCTCGGCTGCCCGGGCCGGAGCGAGGCGCGTGGCGGCCCGGCGGTGCAGCCGCCGGGCCGCCACCGCGCCCGGCGGTCGCCGGTGCGGAACCCCGTTGCCCGCCGTCGGGGCCCGTGAGAGCATCGGGGTCCAACGGTCCGTCTCCTGCCGTCCACGCCCCGCGGGGTGAAGGGCGGAGTGCGGGCCATTGCCATGTCCGCGGTCGTGGGAGATCCACACC
The DNA here is from genome assembly GCF_040681575.1 of Kitasatospora sp. NPDC051702. NCBI lineage: Bacteria > Bacillati > Actinomycetota > Actinomycetes > Kitasatosporales > Streptomycetaceae > Kitasatospora > Kitasatospora sp. NPDC051702. The sequence goes on along the minus strand of NZ_JBFAZB010000011.1, from coordinate 98,965 downwards.
GCCCGCGCACGACAGGGACCGTTCGATGCACACGACAGAGCCGGCGGAAGCCCGCATCGAGGACTCGGGGACCGTCCTGGTCGCGCCCCCGGAGCTGCAGGACCACGAGGTGCTCAGGGGGTTCTTCGGGTCCACGATCACGCCGGAGGAGCTCGCCGCGGGCGCGGCCGACCTCGCGGGGAGGACCGTCTACCTCTGCGGCGACGTGTCGGGAACCAGCCGTCACCGACTGCGCGCGGCCGCCCGGGTGTTCGTCGTCCGGGAGCTGTCGCACGGCTACCGCGGGGACGCCGACGCACCGTGGACGCCCGTCGGCCTCGGCCGGGTCCCCGTCCGCGTGCACGGCATCGGCGTGTACTACCCGCGCTTCTTCGAGCCCGACGCCGACCACTTCGGACGGATCCGTGCCGAGCACGCGTTCCAGTCCCTGACCGAGTCCACCAAGCCCGGAACGGCCCACCGCAGCGGGATCTACCTGACGCCCGTCACGCAGGACCGGGACGAACTGCACTTCCGGCTGCTCCGGTGCTCCACGAACCTCTCCGGACCGACGGAGAACTTCCGCCCGACCGACACGCACATCGTGGAGGCGCTGAACCGCGAGGCCGCCGACGTCTTCCGCGGCCAGGCACCGCTGAACCACGTCCTCGCGCAGATCTACCACAACACCCGTGCCACGGCGGAGCGCAGGCAGTCCAAGGCCAGGATCTCGTCCCACGCCGACAAGACCAAGGACATGCCCGTCAACGGCATCATGGCCTTCTGCACCTTCTACGACCGGCTCGACCGGCTGCAGCCCCTGCCCGACGACGCCTTCGACCACGGCGTGAAGGGCACCAGCGGGCTGACCAGGCTCCACTTCCGCCTCAAGGAGCAGGCCGGCGGGCCGGACGGGCCCGCGCTCCCCCCGCAGTTCACCCTCACCCTCCACCCCGGCTCCGTGTTCTTCATGCCGCTGTCCACCAACCGCCTGTACACCCACGAGATCCGGCCCTCGGCGCTGGACGCCGAGCTGCTCCCGACCCGCCTGGGCTACGTGGTGCGCTGTTCGAGCACCGAAGCCGTCCACCGGGACGGCCGGACGTTCCTCAAGACGCCCGGGGGCCCGGTGCCGCTGGAGCCGTCCACCCCGGCCGGAATGGACGAGCTGCGCCGGCTGTACGCCGAGGAGAACCGCACCTCGGCCTTCGTCGACTACGGCCGGGAGTTCCTCTTCAGCATGAACGCGGGAGACTACGGTGCCCCCAACCTCTAGCCTCCCGGACGGGATCCTCTCCTGCACGCTCCCCGCGGAGGAGGACCTCTTCGCGGAGCTGTCCGCGTCGGCCCGGCTGGAGGACCTGGGGAAGGGCCGGCGCGGCGCCACGCTCACCAGGGTCGACGAGTCGGGCGGCGTGCCGCTCGTCCGCACCACCACGCGCTACGTCCGCCCGGCGCAGCGGTTCCGGGCGGTGCACGAGCGGCTGGCCCGGCGGATCCGGGAACACGCGGACCTCCCGGTGGACTTCGACAACGCCCTCGTCGAGTGCTACACGAACGCCTACCGGACCATGGGCGGCCACTCCGACCAGGCCCTCGACCTGGCCGACGGGTCGTTCGTCGCCGTCCTCTCCTGCTACCGGCACCCCGACGCAGGCCCGCCGAGGAAGCTGGTCTTCGAGTCGAAGGGGCCCGGGGGCGAGAGGTTCGAGGTCCCGCTCACCCACCACGGTGTCGTCGCGTTCTCCGTCGACGCGAACCGTCGGCTCAGGCACCGGATCGTCCTGGACGCGCCCGCCGGGGCGGCGGACAACCAGTGGCTGGGCGTGACCTTCCGGACCTCGAGGACCTCGCTGCGGTTCCGGGACGGGCATCCGTACCTCCCGCAGGGGGCGCGCCTCGTTCAGGCCGACGAGGAGCAGCAGCGTGAGTTCTACCGGCTGCGGCGCCGCGAGAACCAGGAGACGGACTTCGTCTACCCCCCGCTGACGTACACCGTCAGCGGGAGCGATCTGCTGCCGCCCGTCTGAACTGCGGCCCCTGACCGCCGGTTTCGCCCGGCCGGGCCGCCGGGGCCCGCCCCTCAGCCGGTGGGACCGGGGGCCGGGTGGCGGTCCAGGACGGCTTCGACGATCCTCATCAGCCGCTCGCCCGCGCGCTCGACGCTCCCGTTCTGGACGCTCACCTGGGCCCCTTCGAGGAGGAAGGTGAGCTCCGCCGCCGTGTCCTGCGGATCGGGCAGCCCGGCCCGGACGCACAGGTCGGTGAGCCGGCGCAGCTGACGCACCTTGTGGGCCTCGATCAGCCGGCGCGCCGGGTGGGTGCGGTCGGGCAGCTCCGCCACGGAGTTGATGAACGGGCAGCCCCGGTGGGAGATCCCGGGGAGTCCGTCGGCGATGAACCGAACCAGTCCGAGGATCTGCGCCCGGGGGTCGTCGGGGTGGGCCTGCGCCAGCCGGTCGAACGCGGCGGTGTAGTCGGCCGCGACGATCCGCAGCCACTCCTCGACCAGCGCGTCCTTGGTGGCGAAGTGGCGGTAGAGCGCCATCTTGGTGGTCTCGGCCCGGTCGGCGATCGCCTGGACGCCCACCGCCCTGATCCCCTCGCGCGAGAAGAGCTCCTCCGCCGCGTCGAGGATCCGCTCCCGGGGCGGCAGTTTGGCCACCCTGCTCTGTCTGCCGGCCCTGTCCATGTTCGCCGTTCGATCCCTCGTCGGTCCGGTGGGGCGGGGCGTTGTGGTGCCCCGGCGGCAATGTTACGGTACCGGCCAGTCCCATGCGATACCGATCGGTATCGCGAGATACCCAACGGTCTCGTCCCCGATCCCGCCCGACCCGACCCGACCCCGATCCCGGCACCGCCCCCTCCCGAACGGACCCGAATGAAGCTCTCCGAGTACGTGACCCACGACGGCGTCGGCCTGGCCGACCTGGTGGCCCGCGGCCAGGTGACCGCCGCCGAACTCGCCGCCACCGCACAACGGGCGGCCGACCTGGTGAACCCGCTGATCAACGCCGTCGTCGAGACCTGGCCCGCGGACGACACCCCGGCCCCGGGCAGCACGCCACTGGCCGGCGTGCCCTTCCTGATCAAGGACCTCGCCGTCACCATGGCCGGCAGGCGGACGGAACTGGGCAGCCGGATCGCCACGGGCCACGTCGCCGCCGCCGACTCCGCGCTGATGACCCGCCTCCGCCGCGCCGGGCTGGTGACGCTCGGACGCACCGCCACCCCCGAGTTCGCCTACAGCACCACCACCGAAGGCGTCCTGTACGGCCCCACCCGCAACCCCTGGGACCCGACCCGCAGCCCCGGCGGCTCCAGCGGCGGCTCGGGAGCCGCCGTCGCCGCGGGCATCGTCCCGATCGCCCACGCCACCGACGCCGCGGGCTCCATCCGCGTCCCCGCGGCCGCCAACGGCCTGTTCGGCCTGAAGCCCACCCGCGGCCGGATCTCCATGGGCCCCGACGCCGACGAGGTCTTCAACGGGCTCGCCGTCCACGGCGTCCTCAGCCGCTCGGTGCGCGACAGCGCCACCCTGCTGGACCTCGTCCACGGCCCCGAGGCCGGTGACCCGTACACCGCGCCCCGGCCGGAACGGCCCTACGCCGAGGAGGTCGCCCGCGACCCTGGCAGTCTGCGGATCGGCCTCCTCACCCGGCCCTGGGGCGGTCGCGCCGTCGACGGCGCCGTCGTCGAGGCCACGCTGCGCTCGGCACGGCTCGCCGAGTCCCTGGGGCACCGGGTGGAGGAGGTCAGGGTCGACCTCGGCGTCGACTGGGAGGAGTTCGTCCTGGCCAACGCCCGGCTCTGGAGCACCAACCTGGTGACGTGGATCGACGACTTCGCCGCGGCCTTCGACCGGCCCGTCGACCCCACCACCCTGGAACCCGAGATGCTGGCCGCCTACGCCTTCGGCCGGCGGGTCAGCGGCACCGAGTTCGTCCGCGCGCTCGCGATGCGCAACGACGTGGCGCGCGCGATCGGCCGCCGCTTCACCGACCACGACCTGCTGCTCACCCCGACCCTGCCCGAACCGCCCGTCCCCCTGGGCACCTACGCCGACGGGGCCGAGGGGGCCGACGGCCTCGGCTGGACCGCGCAGCTCCTCCACCGCTCGCCCTTCACCGCCCCGTTCAACGTCGCGGGCACCCCCGCGATGTCCGTCCCCCTGGAGAGCGACCCGGCCACCGGCCTGCCGCTCGGCGTCCAGTTCGCCGCCGGGTACGGGCGCGAGGACCTCCTCTTCCGGCTCGCCGGACAGCTGGAACGAGTGGCCCCCTGGGCCGGGCGGACCCCGGCCGTGTGGGCGGGCACCGCCCACGACGCCTGACCGCACGGGCGGCGGGCGGGGGGCTACGGCGCAGAGGCTACGGCGGGGGGGCTGCGGCCCCGGGGCGACCGCGGCACCGACGGCCGAAATCCGTTTGACCGGGCCGGTCCGCGGCGGTGCACTGTGGCGGGACACCACAGGTCGTGGTGCCGGCACCCCGGGGAGACAGCGCAGCGATGGAGATCCGTCCCACCACCGAACAGGACCGCGACGTCTTCGTCGACACGCTCCACGCCGCGTTCGGGTTCTTCCCCGAGCCCCCCGTCGAGCCCGGGCACGGGGGCTGGTGGGCGGCGTACGAGATGGACCGCGGCCTGTTCGCGGTGGAGGCGGACGGTCGCCCCGTCGCCACCGCCGGCGCGTACTCCTTCGAACTCACCCTGCCCGGCGGCGCCATCGTCCCCGTCTCCGGGGTGACGGCCGTCGGCGTGCTGCCCTCGCACCGGCGCCGCGGCGTGCTCACCGCGATGATGCGCCGCCAGCTCGCCGACCTGCGGGCCCGCGGGGAGGTCCTGTCGGTCCTGACGGCCTCCGAGGCCACCATCTACGGCAGGTTCGGCTACGGCTGCGCGACGTACACGGAACAGCTGACGGTGCCGCACCACCGGGCCGTCCTCGCCCCGTCCAGGGCGCGCGGCCGGGCCGGCGGCGCGGCGGGCGGCGCGGACGCCGGATCCGTCGAGGTGCTGCCGCGCTCCGCCTGCGGGGACGTCCTGGAGGCGGTGTACGACCGCTACCGCCGCGCGCAGCCCGGCGCGCTGTCCCGGCCGCACCGCTGGTGGCAGCTGGGCGCGGGGAAGCCCCCGATCGCCCCGGCGAAGCGCCACGTCGCCGTCCACCGCGATGCGGACGGCGTCCCGGACGGCTACGCCAGCTACCTGGTCGGCGACGGCCGCGTCCTGACGGTCGACGAGACGATCGCCGCCGACGACGCCGTCCACACGGCGCTGGCCCGGTTCGTGCTCGGGCACGACCTGGTGTCCGAGGTCGTGTTCAAGCACGTCCCGCCCGCGCACCCGCTGCGCTGGCAGCTCGCGGACTACGCCGCCGGCCAGCCGGGCAAGCACACCGACTGGCTCTGGGTGCGGCTGCTGGACGTGCCGCGCGCCCTGACCGCCCGCGGCTGGCCGACCGACGGCGAGCTCGTCCTCGACGTCGACGACCCGTTCCTGGGCGAGCACGGCCGCCACCTGCTCACCGTCCGCGGCGGCCGGGCCACGTGCGTGCCGACCGACCGCGAGCCCGACCTGTCCCTGGACGTCCGCGACCTGGGCGCGGTCTACCTCGGCGGCACCGCCCCCAGCACCCTGGTGCGCGCCGGGCACGTGCTCGAACACCGGCCGGGCGCCGCCGACCTCGCCGACGCCCTCTTCCGCGCCGAGCGCCCGCCGCACTGCCTGCACTGGTTCTGACACCGCGGGCGGGGCGGGCCGCTGGTCCGTGGGGGCAGGGCCCGCCCTCACGGCTCAGCGGCCGCCGGGCGGTCTCACTGGCCGACGCGGCCGTCGACGCATTCGCGCAGCAGGTCGGCGTGGCCGCAGTGGCGGGCGTACTCGTCGATCCGGTGCACCAGCAGCTCGCGCACCGCGATGCCGTCCTTCACCAGTCGCGCACCCAGGTCGTCGAACGGGGCCAACGCCGCGTCGGTCGCCGCCTGTTCGCGCTCCAGGTCGGCGAACGCGGCGTCGACCACGGCCCGGTCGCCGACCGCGCCGTCGAAGTCCGCGTCACGCGCGCCGTAGAGCTTCGGCAGCGGCTCGGCGTCGTCCAGCCAGGTCCGCCAGTCCCGCTCCACCTCGGCGAGGTGGCGGACCAGGCCGAGCAGGGACATCGTGGACGGCGGCACCGCCCGGCGGGCCAGCTGCTCCGCGTCCAGGCCCTCGCACTTCATCCGCAGGGTGATCCGGTAGTTCGTCAGGAAGCCCTGCAGGGTGGCGGCTTCGCCTTCGATCTCACCGGCCCCGCCGTTGTCGCGGGGGTCGTCGTCCGGGTCGGCCCACATGTCGGGGTGGATCGTCGCCCTGGTCCACCGCTCGGGTGCGTCGTCGCTCATGCGCGCCATGATCGCCGGTGCCCACGGCGTCCGCCACCGGGTCTTCCCGGGGCGCGGCGCGGCCGCCGGCGGTCAGTCCAGCGGGAGGACCATCTCCAGGATCCGGGCCCGCGGGTCCAGCGTGTAGGGTTTCGCGCCACCGGTGTGGGTGAATCCGCGGCGCAGGTAGAAGGCCGCGGCGCGGTCGTTCGTCTCATGGACGCCGAGCAGCATCCGCTTCGCGCCGCCCTCGGTGCGGGCCCAGTCGATGATCGCGTCCAGGAGGGCGTCGGTGACGCCGTGCTCGCGGCCGCGGTGCGCGGGCGCCGTCCAGACGCCGATCAGGACGACGGTGGCGGGCTGATCCTCCTCGGGGACGGCCAGCATCGTGCCGACCCACGCGCCGTCGGTGTCCACCGCGACCAGGCCGACCCGGTCCAGTTGCGCCAGCCCCGCCGCGCGGGCCCGCCAGTCGGCCTCGCCCAGCGAGAGGGCGGCCTCGTGGGTCTCGCCGAAGGCCATCGGGAAGTCGAGCAGCTGGGCCAGCCGCACCTCCCGCAGGCGCTGCCAGTCCTCGACCCCGATCCGTTCGATCCGGTACCGCATCCGCTCGATCCCCCGTGGCCCGTTGCCGTGGTCGGCGGTGGTCGCCGCCGACCACGGCAGGATAGCCCGGGGTCATCCCGGGCCTGCCGGGAAGGGGTGCCCGGTCACGGCGGGCCGGGCGGGGTGCCCGGTCAGGGCTTGATGCGGACCACCTGCGGGTCGTGGTCGCTCGCCTGCTCGGCGAACTCGGCGTTGATGTGCACCACGTCGTACTTGGCGTAGCCGACCTCGGGGCTGACCAGGATGTGGTCGAGCACCTGCGAGTTGCCCTGGTAGACGTAGGAGTACTGCTCGGTCTCCGGCAGCTCGTTGACCAGGTCGCGCAGCACGCCGTCCTTGGTGAGGGCGGCCAGCGCGGGCGAGAACTGGTAGTCGTTGAAGTCGCCGAGGGAGACGACGCGCGCTTCCTTGTCGGCGGCCAGCAGCTTGGCGACGAAGGCCTGCTCGATGGTGGCCTGCTTGACGCGCTGCACCTCGGAGCTGCGGGCCGGGGCCTGGAAGCGGCTGTCGATGCCCTGGTCGCCGCCCTTGCTGTTGAAGTGGTTGGCGATCACGAAGACCTTCTGGCCGCGGAAGCTGAACTGCCCGACCAGCGGCTTGCGGCTGTTCGTCCACGCCTCGTCGTTCGGCTCGATCCGGCCGGGCGAGGCGGTCAGCGCGGTGTCGGCGCCGGTGCCGGCCACGCCGACGGCGGTGGTGGCGGTGCCGCCGGCGATGTCCGTGAAGGAGACCCGCTGCGGGTTGAAGAGGAAGACCTGACGGATGTTGCCGCCGGGCTCGCCGCCGTCCTTGCCGTCCTGCGGGTCGATCGAGCGCCAGTCGTAGGCCGGGCCGCCGGCCGCCTTGATCGCGGCGATGAACTTGGCGACGGTCTGGCTCGCGTTGACCGTGCCGTCGCTCTTGCTGCCGTTGTCGTCCTGGATCTCCTCCAGGGCGACGACGTCGGGCGAGCGCAGGTTGGTGACGACGCCCTGGGCGAGCTCGGCGAACTTGGAGTCCGGGTTGCCGGGGGCCAGGTTCTCCACGTTGTAGGTGGCGAGGGTGAGTTCGCGGTCGCTCGCCTTCGCGGTGACCTCGCGCTGGAGGTGGTTGTCCTGCAGCGCGCCCATCGTGCCGGCGACGAGGGTGTAGCCGCCGAACTGGTTGTAGTCCAGCGGGCCGCTGGTGGTGCCCGTCAGCACGTCGCCCACGTTGGCGACCGGGAAGGGCTGCTGGGAGACGGCGGCCTGCTGCTGCACCATCAGCCGGCCGACGTTGGGCTCGGCGTACGACTCGTAGAGCACGCCGCCGCGCTTGCTGCGCTGGTCCTGCTTGTCGGCGGCGACCCACAGCTCGTTGTACTTGTCCGTGGCCTGGACGACCCGGACGTCCTTGACCTCGACGAGCATGCCCTCGAGCGACTCGTAGAAGTCCAGCGCGTACTTCTCCGGGTTGAGCGCCACCTGGTCGATGCTGCCGTCGGCGCCGGCCGCGGGGGCGTAGGTGCCGGGGATGTTGCGGGTGTCCACGACCACCGGGGCCGGCAGCGGGTTGCCGGAGGAGACCACGGTGACGGCGGGGCCGGAGATCTCGGTGACGGACTGCGAGCCGCCCGAGAAGCTCGGGTAGTACTCGGTGACCTTGCCGCTGACGAGGACGGAGTCGCCGACCTTCACGGTCGGGTTGCCGCCGGTGAAGACGAAGACGCCCTCGCTGGTGGCCGGGTCGGCGTCGGGGTTCGGGTCCTGGATCCAGAAGCCCTTGGAACTGCCGTACGCGCGCACGCCGGTGACGATGCCGGGCACGCCGGTGACGGGCTTGCCGGCCTGCGGGGATATCCGGGTGGTGCCCTGGACGTCGTGGATGCGCAGCGGCCCGGCCTCGGTCGGCGCGGCCGGGCCGGCGGCGAAGGCGGCCGGGAGCGGGACGAGCACCAGCGAGGCGGCCAGACCGGCCGGCAGGATCGCGGCGCGCAGCAGGGCCCGGCGGGGACGGGGGGCGGGAGCGGCGGTGGTCACCGGAGCATGACTCCTAGCTCGTCGCGCGGCATGTGGGTTCGGCGCGACGGTCGGGGGTGGCACGGGGGCCGGCGCGCGTGGGGCCGCCGGTTCGTGACGGAGGGTCGGGCGGATGCGCGCAAACGTGCGCTACCCGCGTAGAGAGAGCAGGAGTCGGTCACCCGCCCCCCGCAGCGACCCAAAGATACGCGCGTAGAAAATGACGCGACAAGACCTTGACGGTGAACTTTCGCACTCCTCACAGCGGCCGATCGGGACAATCCGGCCTCCTGTGACGATCCGGACGCCACCGCGATGGCCCCGGCCGCCCGGCCCCGGCCACCGGCCGGCCGGGATTTCCTGACCACCGATCAGCACCCGCCCCGAGCCGCTACCCTCGGTCCCCGGGGGCGGAACTGAGGGGAAGACACACGTGCGGTTCGTTTTCGTTCACGGCACTGGCGTCCGGCGCGAGCGCCACGACCTCCTGTTCGGCCTCGTCGCCGAGCGACTGGGCCGGCGGTTCCCGACGGCGGCCGTCGACTCCTGTTACTGGGGCGACGAACACGGGGCGAGCCTCGCCCACGCCGGCGCCTCGGTGCCCGGCTTCCCGCCGTCCGGCCCGGCCGGACACCCGGGCACCACGGCCACCCCGCCCGACCGCGCGACGGCCGAGTGGCAGTTGCTGCTCGTCGACCCGCTGTACGAGCTGCGCCTGATCGCCGCGCTCGGACCGGAGCAGGCCGGCCGGGGGATGCCCGGCGTCCGCGCGGCCGGCTTCCAGACCGCCGACCTGCTCGCCGCACTCCCCCGGCACCCGGAGGCCGGGAGCGAACTCGCCCTGCTCCTGCACGCCACCGGCCTCGACGGCTCGTACCCGTCCGCACTGGACACCGTGGGCGCGTCGGAGGAGTTCCGGGGCGCCTGCGAGGCCACCACCGCGGCCGCCGCCGGCGATCTGGTCACGGCCGCCGGCCGGGCCGTCGTCGCCCGACTGCTCTCCCTGCACGCGGAGTCGACCCTCTGCACCGGAGCCGAGCGGGACCGCCTCGTCGAGCTCCTGACGAGCGCCCTCGGCGGCACCGGCCGCGGAGTGGTCGGCAGGGCGGCCAGGCTCCTCGGCGCGACGGCGCTGCGGATGACCCCGCAACCGTGGCTCGACCACGGCCGGGGCCGCCTCACCGCGGGCTCCGTCCCGGTGCTGGGCGACATCCTGCGCTACCAGGCCAAGGGCGGACCGCTGCGCGACACCCTGGCCGCGCACGTCACCGCCTCCGACGGTCCCACCGTGCTGATCGGCCACAGCCTGGGCGGTGTCGCCCTCGTCGACCTGCTCGCCCTCGCCGCCCTCCGCGGGAAGCCGCTGGGCGACGTCCGCCTGCTGGTGACGGTCGGCTCGCAGGCCCCGTTCCTGCACGAGCTCGGCGCCCTCACCGGGCTGCCCACGGGCGCTCCCCTGCCGGCCGGCTTCCCCCGCTGGCTGAACGTCTTCGACCGGAACGACCTGCTCGCCTTCCGGGCGCGGCCGGTCTTCGCCGGGGCGGACCAGGTCGTCGACCACGAGATCGACAGCCGCCAGCCGTTCCCGGTCTGCCACAGCGCCTACTGGAAGATCGACGACGTGTACGACCGGATCGCCGAGGAGACCAAGGCCCTGCGGTGACCGGACCGTTCGACGCACTGCCGGAGTTCCCGCCGCACCGGGTGCACGCCCTCGTCGTGGGCGTCGAGACCTATGACACCGGCCCCGACTGGGACCTTCCGGGCGCGGGGCGGGACGCCGCCCGGATCGCCGACTGGCTCACCCGGTGCGCTGGCCTGCCGGCCGCCAACGTCCGGCTGCTGCTGTCGGCCCCGGCCGGCCGCCACGCGCCCGCCGCAGGCGCGTACCCCGCCGGGGCGCCGTTTCCCGTCGGCGGCGCGCACCCCGCCGGGGCGCCGAACCCCGCGGACGGCGCACTCCCCGTCGAGGCCGCCACGGAGGCCAACGTCCTGCGCGTGCTCTTCCGTGAACTCCCCGCCCGGGACGGCGACCTGCTGTGGATCTACTGGGCCGGCCACGGGTTCCTGGACGGCACGGACCGGCTGATGCTCCCCTACACCGACGCCACCGAGCAGCGGACGAGCCACCTCAACCTCGGTTCCGCGCTGCGCTGGTGGCGGTCCGGCAGCGCACCCCCGGGCCGCTTCCGCCACCAGGTCGCGATCGCCGACGCCTGCCGGATCGACGAACGGCCGCTGTCCGCGTACACCTTCGGGACCACGGAGTACGGCGGCGCGACCACCGACCCCGACCGGCACCAGTTCGTGCTGTACGCGAGCCGGGCCGCCGAGCAGGCGCGGAACGACGCCGAACGGGGCGCCGGACGGTTCACCGAGAGCCTGCTCGGGAAGTTCGCCGGCCGCGGCCTCGGCGAGGTCGTCCACGGGCTGCCCGGCATCGCCCGCGCCGTCCAGGCCGACTTCGCGCTGAGCCGGGCGGCCGGCGCCGGCGGACAGCACCCCGAGTTCCTGGTCGACCGCGGATGGGACGGGTCCCCGGTCCTCGGCGACCGCTGGACGGCCCCCCGCCCGTCCGCCGAGGCCGCCCGCCTCGACCAGCAGGCCTGGAACGGACTCGGCGCCCTGCTCGCGGGGCGCCGGCTCCCCGACCACACCTACGACGCCTACCGCTGGGCCTTCGAGGTCGGGGGCTGCGCCGCCCCGCCGTCCCGGGCCCTGCCCTCCACCCAGCTGCTCGACATCGTCCGCGACCTCGACCAACGCCACGGCAACCCCGCCCGCCCGCACCTGGTGCCGGCCTTCCTCCGGCACCTGGCGGCCTGGAGCGACGACCGGCCGTGGGCCCGGCGCGCCGACTCCTGGATCGACGGCACCGTGACGAGGACGCGCACCCCCGCGGTCCCGCCCGCGCCGCCACGGCCCACCGAGGGGCCGGAGCTGCACGTGAAGCTGACCGAGGACAGCCTGGCCGGTGACCGCTACTGGGTCCGGATGTGGTTCCACGAGGCCGCGGCCGGGTTCCGCAGCCTCTGGGAGTCCGACCGCCCGTTGCCCCTGGCGGAGGTCCGCGACCACCTCACCGAGCAGCTCCGATCGCTGCTCGCCTCCCCGGGCCGGACGGGCGCCCCGCTCGGCCGGATCGAGTTCGACGTCCCCTATCCGCTGCTCGGCGAGGCCTTCGAGTCCTGGCGACTGCCGCTCGGCCGCCCCGGCCGGCCGGCCCGCGAACTCGGCGACCACTACGAGGTCGTCCTGCGCTGCCCGGACGAGCGGGTGGGGACCTCCGCCGAGTCGTGGCGGCAGAAGTGGCGCTGGTTCAAGGTCCACGGCGGCGAGCAGTCGGCCGCGGTCCACCGGGTCCGCGACCAGGACGTCTGCGAGGAGCTCGGGCTGCTCCTCCAGAAGGAGTCGTCGCCGGTCGCCGTGCTCGCCGAGGTCTCCGAGCCGTACGTCGACGGCACCCTGGAGGCCGTCCTCGACGCGGGGGTGCCCATCGCCGTCTGGCCGCGACCGGCGGCCCGCCCCGCCACCACCGGCCCCGCCACCGACACCACCGGCCCCGCCACCACCGGAGCCGCGACCGGCAGCGGCGCCACCGACACCGGCACCTCGCTGGCCTGCCGCGACGTCCGCGAGCTCCCCCTGACCGTCCGCAGGCGGCGCCGGTGGCCGGACGGCCGCCCGCTCGCCCTCCTGTGGGACGACCCGGACCGGATACCCGAACAGCGGTTCGCGGGCGTGACGCCCCGCGCGGACGAGAGGACGAGCGAGCGGTGAACGACTGGTGGATCTACCAGGGCGAGGGGACGGCCCGGGACAGGCTCGACCGGCTGGCCGGGCGGCAGCCCCCGTGGCGGACCTACAGCGGCGTCCCCGACCCCGACCGGCCCCCGCCGGACACCACGGGCGAGGCCTGGCGGGACACCGTGCGCCGCGGGGCCGGCTACGTGCCGGAGCGCGCCGAGACCGAGGCCGTCAACACCGCGCTCTACCTGCGCCGGCCGCTCCTGGTCACCGGGAAGCCGGGCGTCGGCAAGTCGACGCTGGCGCACAGCATCGCCGCCGACCTGGGCCTCGGCCCCGTCCTGCACTGGCCGGTGACCAGCCGGAGCAGCCTGCGCGACGGCCTCTACCACTACGACGCGATCGGTCGGCTGCACGACGCCAACCTGCGCCACCTGGCCGCGGGCGGCCCGGAGCGGGCGCCGGACCCGGGCGGCGCCACCGCGCCCGGAGCGGGCGACATCGCCCGGTACCTGCGCCTCGGCCCGCTGGGGACGGCCCTCCTCCCGGCGGACACGCCACGGGTCCTGCTCGTCGACGAGATCGACAAGAGCGACATCGACCTGCCGGGCGACCTCCTCACCGTCCTCGAGGAGGGGTCGTTCGAGATCCCCGAGCTCGCCCGGGTCGCCGCCGACCGGCCGCGGGCACGCGTCGGCACCCACGACGACCCCACGGTCACCGCGCTGGTCGAGAACGGGCGGGTGCGCTGCCGCGCGTTCCCGGTCGTCCTCTTCACCAGCAACGGCGAGCGGGACTTCCCGCCGCCGTTCCTGCGCCGCTGCATCCAGCTCCACCTGGAGCCGCCGGACGAGGACAAGCTCACCCGCATCCTCTGCGAACGGCTCGGCCTGGCACCGGCCGAGGGCCAGGAACACGCCGACCTGGTCCGGGAGTTCCTCACCCGGCGGCGCGGCGGCGACCTCGCCACCGACCAGCTGCTCAACGCCGTCCAACTCCGCCTCAGCGGCGCCTGGACCAGCCCCGAGGACCGCTCGCGCTTCCTCGACACCGTGCTCCAGCGGCTGAACGGGCCCGTGACGCCGTGACGGGCGCCTCGTGATCGACGGTCTGCTCCGGGCGCTCCGGGCGGCGGGGGCCGAGGCCGGCCCCGAGGAGCTGGCCGACGTCCTCTGGCTCGCCACGATGATCGACGGCACCGTGACCGGCCTCCCGGACGCCGCCCCCGGCGGCGCCGCCGCCACCGCGACGGACGAGCCGCGGCACCGGGGCCGGGAGCGGACCGCGGCGCCCGCCGGACTCCTCTACCGCGACGATCCGGAGAACCGGGCCCGTACCGGGGTGGAGCTCGCCGGCGAGTCGGTCCTGGTCCGCCGGGCCCCCGCGCTGGACGACGCCCTCGGCGTGATGCGGGCCCTGCGACCGCTCGCCCGCGGGACGGTCCACTCGGGCCGGCCCGACCTCGACGAGCCGGCCACCGTCGACGCCACCGTCGAACGGCGGGTGCCGACGCCCGTCCTGCGCCCGGCCCGGGAGCGGTGGCTGGACCTCGCCGTCGTCGTGGACGGCCACCCCACCATGGTGCTCTGGCACGACGTGGTGACCGAACTCGTCCGGGCCTTCCGGCAGACCGGGGTCTTCCGCACCGTCCGCACCTGGCACCTCGGCGGAACCGGCGCCGACGGGGCACCGACCGTCGCCCGGACACCCGGCGGCCCGCCGAGCAGCCCCGCCCTCGTCACGGACCCCTCCGGACGCCGACTGATCCTGGTCCTCTCCGACCTGACGGGCCCGGGCTGGACCGGTCCCGGCCTGGCCGCGGTGCTGAGCCGCTGGGCGGCCGGCGGCCCGGTCGCGATCGTGGACGTCCTGCCCCGCCGGCTCTGGGACCGCGGCGCCGTCCGCCCCGAGGGCCGCCTCGTCCGCACCCCCCGCCCGGGCGCCCCCAACCGCACCTGGCAGAAGGCCGAACAGGGCCGCCGCCGGGTCACCGGCCGCCGGACCGGGCCGGACGACCGGGTGCCCGTCCCCGTCGTCTCCCCGACGCCGTCCTCCGTCGCGGCACTGGCCTCGCTCGTCGCCGGCAGCGGCCGGTGGACCCGGACCGCCTGCCTGCTCGTCGGGCGGCCGGACGGCACCACCGACCCCGCGCCCCCGCCCGGGGACCGGTGGCCGCCCACCGCGGACGACGCGCTGCGGCGCTTCGACTCCGCGGCCTCCCCCGTCGCCCGGCAGCTGGCCGGCTACCTGGCCGCCGTACCCCTCACCCTGCCCGTGATGACCCTGGTGCGGCGGGCCATGCTCCCGGGCTCCGACCACGGGCACCTGGCCGAGGTGGCACTCGGCGGCCTCTTCCTCCCCTGGGCCGACCTGCCGCCCGGCACCGACCTGACCGGGTACGCGTTCCGGTTCCGCCCCGGCGTCCGGGAGGCCCTCATCGGCGGCCAGAGCCGCCAGGACATCACGGCGGTGCAGGAGCTGGTCCGGCGGGAGGTGTCGGCGTACCTCGACCGGTCCCCCGTCGTGGTGGGCGAGTTCCCCGCCGTCGAGGTCCGCCCGGACGCCCCGGAGCCGGATCCCGTCGACCCCGAGGCCACCGGGACCCGCCAGGTGGACCCGGAGGACACCGGGACCCGCCCCGTCGACCCCGACGAGCTCCCGTTCGGGCAGACGACGCCCGCGAGCGCGGCGGCCGGGGGAGATGTCGACGATCCCGCAGAGATGCTCATCCTCGCGCTCGACATCCGCGGCTTGGGCGGGATGGAGGCGACCCGGCAGGTGTCGGCTCACCGGACGACCGCCTCGATCACCGACCAGGTGCTCACGACGCTCGGAGTCCCCCTCGACGAGCTGATCATCGAAAACACCGGCGACGGCTTCATCATCCTGCTGACCGGCGACCTCCCGCCCGGTCGGCTCGTGGCGGGAGTCGTCGAGGGCTTCGACAGCATCCTCGCCAGCCACAACCGGCGCTCACCCCGGCACTTCCTCTCCCTCCGCCTGGCCGTCCACGTCGGTGCGGTCACGCTCTCCTCGTCGGGCATGAGCGGCGAGGGCCTGATCACCGCCGCCCGGATCCTCGATCAGGTCGGCCGGCCGGCCGTGCACGGCGCCGAACCACGGGCGTTCGAATTCGGGCTCTCGGAGGACGCGTTCGTCGAGGCGGCGGCCGATCACAGGTCCCGTCGGTCCTTCGGTCAGCTCCGATCGGTGCCGTTCACCACCAAGCACGGAGAGGACCTCCTCCTCTGGACGCTCCCGCCGCCGCGGGCCACGAACGACCCGGAGCCCCCGAAGACGTTCACCGAGCTCCTGGACAGGCTCGACGAGCTGCCGCTGATCGAGTTCACCGGAGACCGGCGCGCCACCGAGGCCCTCGACCGCACCGGCCGATCCCTGAAGCCGGTCCGGACCGGCTGGGACGGCCTGGTGGCCCTTCAGGAGTACGCCGAGGAAGCCGTCCGCGGCCGGGTGCCCGGCGACTTCACCTGGTGGTGCGAGCACACCCCGCCCGGCAGTCAGGCCTTCCCCCCGGGGAAGGTGGCCCGTGCCGACCGGCGCATCACCATGGGCGTCTCCGAGAAGACCTACCTCGGCAGGCTGCTCCCCCTCCCCCGGGACGTCCTCCCGGAGGGCCACGCGCCGATGGCCCACCTCAGGCTCGGTACCGGGGCGAACGGCTTCCGGATCTACTTCTACGACGACTGCTCGGGATCCGGGCGCATCTACATCGGCTACATCGGCCCCCACCTGACGCAGCGCTGAGCCGACCCTGACCGCACACCTCCCCGTCAGGCCGCCTCGATGCAGGCCACGACGTGCTCGCACAGCTCGTGGGTGCGCAGCGCGTCGTGGGCGTCGAGGGTCTTGCCGGTGCGGACGGCGTCCAGGAAGGCGAGGACGACCTGCTCGATGCCGCGCTGGCGGGCCACCGGGACCCAGTCGCCGCGGCGGCGGACGGTGGGCTGGCCGCGGTGGTCGACCACCTCGGCGAGGTTGTGGACCTCGCGCAGGGAGTCGCCGCCGGAGACCTCCAGGACCTCCTCTGTGGAGCCGGAGCGGCGGTTCATGATGCCGAGCGCGGTGAAGCCGTCCCCGGCGAGGGTGAGGACGACGTGGTCGACCAGGCCGTCGCGCACGCGGGAGCGGACGTCGACGTGCTCGATCTCGCCGGGGAGGAGGAAGCGCAGGGTGTCGACGACGTGGATGAAGTCGTCGAAGACGAGCGTACGGGCGGCCTCCGGGAGGCCCTCGCGGTTCTTCCGCAGCACGATCAGGTCGCGCGGGCGCTCCAGGGCCTGGGAGTAGCCGGGCGCGTGGCGCCGGTTGAAGCCGACCATCAGCGAGCGGCCCGTCCGGTCGGCGAGGTCGACCAGCCGGCGGGCGCCGTCGAGGGTGTAGTCGAGCGGCTTGTCGACGTAGACGTCGACGCCGGCCGTGAGCAGCTGCTCGACGATCGGCACGTGCTGGTCGGTGGCGGCGTGCACGAAGGCGGCCCGGATCCCGCTGCCGATCAGCTCGTCCAGACCGGTGAACCGCGCCTGCGCCGGCACTCGGTACTCGTCACCGATCCGGTCCAGCTTCGCGCCGTCCCGGGTCATCAACCGCAGGTCCAGCCCCGGCAGCCTGCCCAGCACCGGCAGGTACGCCTTCTGCGCGATGTCACCGAGCCCGATGACCCCGATCGGAAGGAGGCCGTCGTCGGGGGCGGGGCTCGAAGTCATCGCATTCTCCACGGGTACGGGCCGACAGCATCGCCCCCACCCTATTCACCGGGCCCGGCACCCCACCAACCCACCGCCCCGCTCCGCTGCGGCAGGACGGCGAGAAGCCGTCGGCCTACCGAGAGCGACCAGCGCGCTCCTACCGGGCAGGCCCGCCCTGCAGCCGCACCCACTCCCCGGTGGCGAAAACGTGCCCCGCCAGAAGATCACCCGGCCGAGTCTACGGCCTCGAACTCGAGTTGCTCGACATGTCGCGGGTGATCGTCGACTCGGTGCACGTCCGCGCGAAAAGGGGTGACCACACCGGTCCCAGCCCCGTCGACCGGGGCAAACCCGGCTCCAAGGTGCACGTCCTGTCTGACCGTGGCGGCCCGCCCCCCCCGTCGTCGGCATCTCCGCCGGCAACGTCCACGACCAGCACGGTCTGATGCCGCTGGTCCAAGCCCTCCAAATGAAACACGTCCCGGAACGGGGCCGGCACTACCGCCCCCGCAAGGTCCGCGCAGTCAAAGCCTATGACAGCCCCGAACTGCGGAGATGGCTCCGCAGGCAGCAGATCCTGCCCCGGATCGCCGCAAGGGCGTCGAGTCGAGCCAGACCCTGGGCCGCCCCCGTTGGGTGATCAAGCGGATCATGGCCTGGCTCACCGGCTACCGCCGCATCGCCCGCCGCTACGAACGCGACCACCTACGCTACCCGGCCTTCTGTGACCTCGCCGCCGTCAATCACCTGCCACAGACGACTGCCGAAGATCACCACATAGGACAAGGCCTTAGCCCCTCGAGTTGCCGCTGAGCTGCCGGGAAGGATCTGGATTGTTGTGGCACATGTGGATAGCCTGAGAAGGTAAGAATTGCGGTGAAACCTCCGATGGCCGATCCCCTCCCACGGTCGCGATCGGTCCAGATTCACCGACCTTCCACGGATACACATGTAAGTGCGCATACTATGCATGCGGATCAATTACTTCGAGATCTTTCGGAAGTCGCCCAGGGTTTTACTGAGGCAGGCAACCGGGGTGCGGAAGCTGCGGCGCGATTCGAGCTGGGCGGACTCCTGCTCCAGCTGGGGCGCGGTAGTGCCGCATTCGAACAGCTCAGCCGTGCGGCCGAGATTCTGGAGCAGGAAGGGCTCGCATCCCCTGCAGCCCAAGCACTTCTCGGCTGCGGGCACGCGCTGACCATCGGGGACCGGCACGAGGACAGCCTCTGGTGGTTCGACCGGGCCATCAGACGATTCTCCTCGTGCGGAGACAAGTTCGGCGCGCTCGAAGCCTCCGCGGCCAAGCTCGAGGTCTTGGCCGACATCGGCCAATGGACTGGAACCGAACTCAGCGATGGGCTCATTGCCGCAACCGAGGACACAGTCAGCCCACAGCTGCTGAAGCTCCGGCTCGTGGCGCTTCGGTACCAGACGCAGGAAAGGCTGGCGGCGGGGGATCCCACGGGAGCCGTCGATCCGGCGCGGCGGGCCGCAGCCGTCGTCGGACAGTTGGGCGACCGGGACACCGAGGCGACCTTCAGGCTTGCTCTCGCGCACAATCTTCGGATTCTGCGCGAGTTCGGCGAAGCCGCCCACGAGTACGACATCGCGCTCACCCTGGCCCGTAGCCTTCCGGCCTCCGAAGACCTCGCACGACAGGCCCTGGACGGACTGCGCGTCACTCTCGGCGGCTGTGCGGACAGGTTCCTCGAGATCGCGAACGAGTACGCGGATGCCGGAGACACCCGCATGGAGGCGCAGTGCCGGTATCAGCGGGCCCGGAGTCTTGGCCAGAACGCCGACGAGAGCGCCGTGCGGTCCGGAGGTTTGACTGCCCTGCTCGACCTGCGGATCGAACGCGCGAGGGAGTACGAGCGCGCGGCCGGGCTGTTCGAGGCCGTCGGCCAGGTGGGCGAGGCAGGGCGGTCCAGGTACCAGGCCGCGTACGAGTACAGCCTCCTCG
The DNA here is from genome assembly GCF_040681575.1 of Kitasatospora sp. NPDC051702. Classification (NCBI taxonomy): domain Bacteria; kingdom Bacillati; phylum Actinomycetota; class Actinomycetes; order Kitasatosporales; family Streptomycetaceae; genus Kitasatospora; species Kitasatospora sp. NPDC051702. The sequence continues at coordinate 79,623 of NZ_JBFAZB010000011.1, read as the reverse complement.
GCTTGGCGCGTCCGGAGTACCGCGAGACGTGCTATTCGACGTGCCTGAAAGCCGTTGAGGATCTCGAAGCCGCCGGCGACTGGTGGGGGGCCGGCATGGCGGAATTCGTGGCGGGACAGGTACTACGGCCGCAGAGGCCCGGCGGCGCACCGGATCCGCGCCGCCTCCCCCTGCTCCGTCGGGCGGCGGAGTCCTTCACTCATGCAGACCGCCCCGTAGAGGCGGCGGCAGCCAGCTTCGGGCTGGCGGTCACGCTGGCACAGGCCGGCGGCGACGAGTGGATGTACACGGCCGTCGAGGCCCTGAAGAGGTACGAGCAGGCTCGGCCTAGCCTGCGAGCGCCTAGTGAGCGCGAGATCAACGACCGGACCGTCGTGGCCGACGGTGCTCGCATCCTCGCCGGCAAGGCGATCAGATCGGCTGCGTCCGTGAGTGACCGCCGGGTGTGGGACGAGCTGGTCTGGCTGCTCAGCGAGGCTCCGAAGGCGCGCTCGTTCCAGGACCAGCACCTTCAGGACGAGACCTGGACCTCCGTCGCGGCGGACGACGTCACGCTGTCGGAGCTGATGACGCGCCGGCAGAACCTGACACGGGAACGCGACGATCTCGAGCTGGTGATCGCCGGAGCACTGATCGGAGGGCACTTCTCCAGTCGGCTGCCAGCGATGGAGGAGGAACTGCAGCTGCAGCAGGACGGCCTGAACGCGCTCGACCACCAGGTCGCCGATCGGTTCCAACGCCTCTACCACGACGAGCCGGAGCGGGTTGAGCTGCTCAGTTCACCTCCCGTGGGCCCCGATGAGCTCCAGGCGCTCCTGACCCCGGGGGAGGCCTACCTCAGTTACCGGTGGCACGACGGAACTCCCCTGCGCTCCACCGTGACCCGCACCGGCGTGACCGTCGAGGTCGCGGCAGGCATCACCACGGCTGCCGTCGATGCGGCCGTGGCTGCCGGCCGCGAGGGCGACGATCTGCACGGCAGAGGGTTTCCCCCCACAGAGCAGTTGATCGGTCCGCTCACGGACAGGATCGACACACTGATCATCTCCCCCGATTCCCTCCTCATCGGCCTTCCGTGGCACCTGCTGCCCGCCCCCGCTCCCTCCGCGCCCGACCGCACGCTCGGCGAGCGCTACACCGTGTCGGTCGTTCCGGCAGCCGGCGTCCTGCGCCATCTGCGCACCCACGCCCCGTACGCGATGCAGGTCGAGCGGAAGGCCGCCTACCTCGGCGTGGCGTGCAACGGAGGGGACTACAAACCCCTCGGCCTCGTCGACCGGGAAGTGGAGATCACCAGGCGCGATTTCTTCTCCGACGAGCCCGGGTCCGCCTGCTTCGTGACCGCGCACTGTGAACAGTTCCTGACTGGCGGCTGCGACGTCGGCCTCCTCCATCTGGCATGCCATGCCGAGCCCCACGGACTACTGCTCTCCCTAGACGGCACCTGGACCCGGCCCACGGACCTGCTCAGCGTTCCCGGACGCAGGTTCGGCGCTGACGTCGTCCTCCTGACCGGATGCAGCACGGGCGACTTCTCCCAGAGGGAGAACAACGAGTTCCTCGGAGTCGTCCGCCAGCTCATCGTCGCGACCGGGGCCCGGGCCGCCGTCGTCAGTCTGGCCCCCGTTCCGGACGAAGCCGGCCTGCTCTTCGCAGACCTCTTCGTTTCCGCTCTCTGCGGGACGGGCCCGAACCGTCCGTGGCCGGCACCCGACCGGCCGCTCACGGTCGGTCCGGCGGTCGCCTGGGCGCAACAGACGATGCGTCGCAGGGTGCGCGAGCGCGACGTCGAAGCCCTCATCCCGGGGAGCGATGAGGCGTACCCGACGGACCCCGCCTGGTGGTCCCCCTGGTTCGTCGTGGGCGACCCGAAGGCGAAAACGACCGGGCGGCGGTCCGCCTGAGCGATGAGGAAGAACGATGAGCTACCGACTCAAGGTGAAACTCTCGGATACGCAAGCCGCGGAGCGCCTCAAAGCCGCCATCGAGAAGGATGCCGGCGCGGCGGGCGACACGCGCGCGCCCGTATCCGATAACGGCGTGGGCCTGAGCGCGTCGAAGATCGAACACAGAGGCGACGGCGTCCAGTTGTTGACCATAGCACTGACGATACCGGCGGGAATCACCGTCAATATCGCCTCCGAATGGATCAAGAGATACCTCGACCGCAATAACGCCGACCGTTCAATAAGATCGGCAGATATCCTCCAGACCGATGAAATAATCGACGCCGATGGTCACACCAACAACGTCATGAATAGGCACCCCGTCGAGCTGGATCGGGGCTGATCCGCAACGATGGGAAACGTTCCCACAACCTCGGCCGTTGGGAGATTTTTCAGATGTCCATAGAATGGATCGACGACACCATGATCGCATTCCGCCGATTTCTCTCCACGCCGGACTGGGGGCAGGCCCGCCAGGTCGTCAGGGAGAACGAGAACGAGCTGTTGAAGCCGATGGCCTTCGAGGTCCTGGCGATGACCGAGGACGATCCCCAGATCTGGTTCGGCGGGAGCGTTCCCGACGAGAAGGCGAGGCAGGCCGTGCACACTCATCTGGCCGTCCTGAACAGCTGCAGGGAGTCGGGGATCGATCAGACCTTTGCCCGCCTCGTCGATCCCGCCCCATGACGAGGGCCGTCCGCCCGACCGGAGCGCCCCAGGAGGCCGCACCCGCGACCCTGCCGGCGGGGACCGCTTAGTCGGGCGTCTCACCGGCAGGGGCCGGCGACCGGGGTGCCGAGGTGTGCGGCGAAGGCGGCGGCGTCGGTCTCGGCGCCGAAGTGGTGGATCACGTGGGCGCGGACGTGGTCCTGCTGGACGCGGGTGAAGGCCGCGCACGCGTCGTGGATGACGTGGGCGCCGTAGCCGCGGTCGTGGGCTTCGCGCAGGGTCGACTCCACGCACACGTGGGTGGCGAAGCCCGCCAGGTAGAGGTCGGTGACGCCGAGGCGGCGCAGGATCAGGTCGAGGTCGGAGGATCCGGCGAAGGCGCTGGCGCCCGCGCGGCCGCGCACCACCGGCTCACCGGGAGCCGGGTGGAAGCCGTCGGCGAACTCCACGCCGGGGCTGCCCTGGATCCAGGTGCCGGCCGCGGGGATCGCCGCGCGCAGGCCGAGGCGCGCCGGGGTCCAGCTCTGCAGCTCCGGCGCGCCGGGGGCGAGGAGGAGCGGCACGTGCACGACGGGCACGCCGTGCGCACGGGCGGCGGCCAGCGCGGCGGCGGCGCCGCGCACCGCGGTGTCGAGCAGGTCGCGGTCCTCGACGAGGTGGTTGAGGCGGCCGTGCTCGGGGTCGAGCCACTCGCGCTGGAACTCGATGAGGACGAGGGCGGCGTTCGGGCGTGCGGACGTGACCGTCATGGTCGGGCTCCTTGCACAGAAATCTCCAACTGACGAGTTGGAGATTAGCGCGAACGCGACCCGTTTCCAACCAGTCAGTTGGAATCGGGTCGCGAGGGATCGAAGCGCGCGGGACCGGCGCGCGAGACGGGGCGTGCAGGATCAGAGCCCTGCAGCGGGATCAGAGCGCGAGCCGGCGCACCATGTCCACGACGGCGGCCCGCCGGCCGGCCGGGTCCTCGTCGGCCGTCCGGCCGGTGATCATCCGGACCAGCTGCGGCGCGGTGAACTGCCAGCCGGCCAGCGCCACGACGGCGTACAGCAGCTCCTCGGGCGGCAGCGGGGCACCCGCGGATCGCGCCCCCTCCCCGCGCGCACGGGAGACGGCGGCGACCTTCTCGGCGTAGTGGGCGGCCCGCAGCTCCTCACCCGCGACCGGCGAGGCGGCGTCGCCGCACAGGGCCTCCCACTGCAGCAGGCGCAGCAGGTGCGGATGGGCGAGGTGGTAGTCGAACACCCGCCCCGCGTACTCCGGCAGGTCCGGCGCCCGGCCGGTCGCCTCGTCCTCCATCGGCACCGCCGCCGCGAGCTGCTCCAACTCGCGCTGGACGACGGCGGCGAAGAGCTGCCGCTTGCCGCCGAAGTAGGGGTAGATCCGTTCCTTGTTGATCCCGGCCGCGGCCGCGATGCGATCGATCCGCGCGCCCTCGGGCCCGTACGCGGCGAACTCGTCCACGGCGGCGTCGAGCAGCAGCGCCTTCGTCCTAGCGGTGTCCCATGCCATGCGGCCAGGATACGGAGCACCCAACCGGCCGGTTGGAATCGGGAGGTCCGGCCCGGCTCGCGCTAGGTCCGCGGCGCCCTAGCCGTTCGGCGGCGTGTCCGTCGGGGTCTGGGAGAGGGTGAACCAGGTCGTCTTGCCCTCGACGGCGGGGCGCACGCCCCAGCTGTCGGCGAGGGCGTTGACCAGGAACAGGCCGCGGCCGGACTCGGCGTCCTTCTCGGCCAGCCGGGGGTGCGGCACCTGCGGGCTGCGGTCGGCGATCTCCACGGCGAGTTCGCAGGTGTGCCGGTAGAGGCTCAGCCGGACGGGGCCCTCGGCGTGCTGGACGGCGTTGGCCACCAGCTCGGAGGTGAGGAGTTGGGCGTCCGCGGCCCGGTCGGACCCGCCCCAGGAGGCGATCACCTTGCCGACGAAGGACCGGGCCTCGGGCACGGAGGCGGTGATGGCCGGCAGGTCGATCGCGGCGGAGGCGAGGGGCGCCCTCGGCAGCCGGGCCAACAGCAGGGTGACGTCGTCGTCGTGCTGGGCGGCGTCCGGGAGCACGAGGCCGAGGACGTGGTCGGCGGCGGCCTCCAGGTCGTCGCCGCCGGTGAGGGCGCCGCCCAGGATCGCGGTCAGGTCGGTCAGGCGCTGCTCGATGTCGCTTCCGGGGGTCTCGATCAGGCCGTCGGTGTAGAGGGCGAGCGTGGTGCCGGGCGGCAGGACGACGGAGTTCTGCTGGTGCGGCACGCCGCCGACGCCGAGCGGGGCGCTCACGGGGGCGTCCAGCCCCCGGACCGGTTCGCCGGGGGCGGTGACCAGCACGGGCAGGTGGCCGGCCGAACAGACCGTCACCTCCCGGGTGTCCGGGGCGATGACGAGGTAGCAGCAGGTGACGATCTGGTCGGGGACGTCCAGGCCGGCGACGAAGGTGTCCAGGGCCTGCATCAGCCGCCACGGCTCCAGCCCGACCGCGGCCAGCGCGTGGGCGGCGGAGCGCAGTTGGCCCATGACGGCGGCCGCCTCAAGGCCGCGGCCCATCACGTCACCGATCATGATCCCCACCCGGCCGGCGCCGAGCGGGATGAGGTCGAACCAGTCGCCGCCCACGCCGGCGCCCTGGGTGGCGGGCCGGTACCGGTGGGCGGTGGCGAGGCCGGGGATGGCGGGGGGCGTGCCCATCAGGCTGCGCTGGAGGGTGAGCGCGATGTGCCGCTGCTGTTCGTAGAGCGCGGTGAGTTCGGCCTCCACCCGCTTGAGGTCGCTGATGTCGCGGATGATGGCGCACGCACCGGTGACGAGGCCGTCGGCGCTGCGGGTGGGCCAGAGCGTGACGTCGACGTCCAGCAGCCGGCCCAGCCGGGTGGCCCGCAGGGTGCCGAAGTGCTCGGCCTTCTCCCCGCCGCGCAGCCGGTCGAGGACGGCACCGACCTCGTCGCGCCGGTTCGGCGGCGCCAGCAGGCTGACGTGGCAGCCGACGGCCTCGGCGGACGTGTACCCGTAGAGCCGGTGGGCGGCGGCGTTCCAGTAGGTGATGTCGCCGTCGAGGGTGATGGCGAGGATGGCGTCCTGGGAGGACTCGACCAGCCCGGCCAGTTCGTTGATCCGCTGCTCCGCGGCCTTCCGTTCGCTGACGTCGCGGACGGCGGCGGAGACCAGCGGGCCGTCGACGGTCTCCAGCGGGCTGAGGCTGATCTCGACGGGGAACTCGGTGCCGTCCTTGCGCAGTCCGTGCAGTTCCAACCCGGCGCCCATGGGCCTCAGTTGGCGGTTGGCGGCGTAGTGCTCGCGGTGCCGGACGTGGTGCGCGTGGAACCGGCCGGGCACCAGCAGTTCGACCGGCCGCCCGAGGAGCTCCTCGCGCCGGTAGCCGAACAGCGCCTCCGTCTGGGCGTTGACGAGCCTGATCGTCCCGGTGTCGTCGACGATGACCATGGCGTCGGGCGCGGCCTCCAGCAGCCCCCGGCACCGTTCCTCGGCGATCTCCGATGTGCCCCTGCCGGTTCTGGCCGGATCGTCCGCCGTCCCGCCCGCCTGTGTCATGCCGACCTCAGCTGCCTCAGTGGTGGTGGTAATTTCGGGCAATCCCACCGCACTTCCGGCTGTTTCGAGACAGGGTGTCGCGTACTGGCACCGAATCGTCCGAACCTGTGCGCACGGTGTCGGAACCCGACCGATCCGGGCAGGAGGTGGCGTTCCGGCCACCGGCGTCACCGGTCAGCGGAACCTCCCCAAGCCCGCCGTGCCCGGCAGCGACGGCGGGCAGAACGACTGAGCGGCCGGTCGGCGACCCGCGAGGCCGGGGGCGTGCACCCCGGTCAGCGACCCGCGAGGTCGGGGAAGTGCACACCGGTGAGCTCCTCCGAGACGTCCCACAGCCGGCGGGCCGCGGCGTCGTCGAGGGCGCGCGGGCTGAGCCGGGCCGGGGCCGGGTAGCCGCGCAGCTCGCCGCGCCCGTCGGGGCCGGTGTAGCTGGCGCCGGGCAGCGGCTGGGTGGCCGCGTACAGGGAGGGCAGCGCACCCTGCTGCTCGGACTGGGCGATCACGCGGTTGGCGATCGCCATCATCAGGCGCTGTCCGGAACCGGCGGCACCGCTCTGGAGGTTGGTGGCGGCGTAGCCGGGGTGGGCGGCGTGCGCGGTCACCGGGGATCCGGCCGCGGTGAGCCGCCGCTGGAGCTCGCGGGTGAACAGCAGGTTGGCCAGCTTGGACTGCTGGTAAGCCCGCCAGGGGCGGTAGGAGTTCCGGGAGTCGAGGTCGTCGAAGTCGATGTCGACCCCCGGCCTGCGGTGCGCGTTGGAGGCCACGGTGACGACGCGTCCGGTGATGTGCGGCAGCAGCAGGTTGGTCAGGGCGAACGGGCCGAGGTGGTTGGTCCCGAACTGCATCTCGAAGCCGTCGACGGTGCGGGCCTCGGGGATCGCCATGACGCCGGCGTTGTTCACCAGGACGTCGAGCGGGCCCTGCCAGCCGGCGGCGAACGCGCGCACCGAGGAGAGGTCCGCGAGGTCGAGCCGCCGCACCTCGGTGCTCCCGGGCAGGGTCCGGGCGAGCGCCTCGCCCCGGCCGGTGTCCCGGACGGCCAGCACCACGTGGGCGCCCGCCGCGGCGAGTTCCCGTGCGGTGACGGCGCCGATTCCGCTGGTGGCGCCGGTGACGGCGATCGTGCGGCCGGTCTGCGGAGGGAGGTCCGCGGCGGTCCAGGCCCGGGGGCGTGTGCTCATGTCGCCAGGCTGCCACCCCACCCCGATGTTGTCAATGACAACATCGGAGTGGCGGGCCCACCGGCACCCGGGAGCCGCCGCCCGGCCCCGGCCACCGAATCCCCATAGACTGGCCGGGAGGTTCCGGGGCCCTCCCCGAGCGGGGCCCGGACCGGACCGGCCCCGCCGTTGCGGAGGTGCGAGGTGCCCGGAGAGACGAAACCGCAGCGGGTCCGTGCCGCCCGCACCGCCGCGGCCGCCACGGTCCGGCGGTTCCCCTTCACCGTCGCCGTGTGCGCGGTGATCCTGGTGACCGGACTGACGGTCGGCGGCCTGTGGCACTCGGTGTCCGACCGCTCCTGGTACCCGGACGTGGCCTACGGACTGCCGTCGTTCGAGGCGGGCCGCTGGTGGACCCCGGTGACCGGCGCCGTACTGTGCGCCACCCCCGTCGACTACCTGCTGGTACTGCTCGGGGCGGCGCTGCTGGTCGGGCTGGCGGAGTCGCGGCTCGGCACGCGGTGGGCCGCGGCGGTCACCGTCGCCGGCCAGCTCGGCGCCGTCCTGCTGGCCGCGCTGCTCCTGCTGGTGCTGCGCCGGACCGGCTGGTCCTGGGCCGTCGAGCAGTCGCACGCCCTGGACGTCGGCCTCTCGGCGGGTGCGCTGTGCGCCGGGGCGGTGGTGTCGGCGGCCCTGGCCTCGCCGTGGCGCCAGCGACTGCGCCTGGGCCTGATCGCCTACGTCGGGGTGTGGCTGCTCTACGTCGGCGGTCTGGTCGAGCTGGAGCACGCGCTCGCCGTCGCCGGCGGCCTGCTGGCCACGCACTGGCTGAGGGTGCCCGGCGCGCATCCGACCTCCGGGCACCTCAGCCGCCGGGAGTGGCGGCTGCTGGCGGTGGCCGGCCTGGTGCTGATCGCGACGATCCTGGTGGTGGTCCGGCTGTCGCCGAGCCGCGGCCCGCTCGGCGACACCGCGGGGCAGGGCGGATCGGCCTGGAACGTCCTGATCTCGGTGGCCCTGATCGCACTGCTGGTCAACGGGCTGCGCCAGGGGCGCCGGCTCTCCTGGCAGTGGACGGTGCTGCTCTGTCTGGTCAACGCCCTGCTGGGCCTGGTCGTGGCCGTGGTGTACGTGATCGGGAAGATCCTCGGCGAGCAGGTGACCGTCACCGGTGCGGCCGTCTTCGTCCCCACCGCCGTGTTGTGGACGGCGGAGCTGCTGGTCCTGCTCGTCGGCCGGGAGGCGTTCCAGGCGCGGCGGCCGCACCGCTGGCTGCCGCACCGTTCCGGGGCCGGCCGCACCGCGGCGGGCGGCACCGCGGCGGGCGGCTCCCCCGGCGCCGGCCGGCCGGCCCCCGCGGCGGAGGCCGCTCCGCAGGAGCAGGCCGCGGACCTGCTGATGCGCCGGGGCGGCGGCAACCTGTCCTGGATGACCACCTGGCCGGACAACTCCTACTTCTTCACCCGGGGCGGCGGCCCGTCCGGGAACGGACCGCCCCGGGACGTCCCGTCCTGGACCGGCCCCGCCGGGGGCGCGTCCCCCGGGAACGCACCCGCCGGGGGCGCCCCGGCCGGGACCGACGGCGACGGTGAGGGGTACATCGCCTACCGGACGCACGCGGGCGTGGCGGTGGCGCTCGGCGACCCGGTCGGCGCCGCGCCGGGCCGGGCCGCGACGATCACCGGCTTCGCCGAGATGTGCGACCGCGCGGGCCTGGTGCCCTGCCTGTTCTCGGCCGGCGAGGAGACCGCGGCCGTCACCGACCGCCTGGGCTGGCGGGCCGCCCAGGTGGCCGAGGACACCGTGATCGAGCTGCCGGACCTGGAGTTCCGCGGCAAGGCCTGGCAGGACGTGCGCACCGCGCTCAACCGGGCCCGGAAGGAGGGCGTCGAGTTCCGCCTGGTCGCCCTGGCCGACCAGCCCCGGCAGATCCAGTCCCAGGTCCGGGGGATCTCCGAGGAGTGGGTCGGCGACAAGGGCCTGCCGGAGATGGGCTTCACCCTCGGCGGGGTGGAGGAGGCGCTGGACCCCCGGATGCGGGTCGGCCTCGCGATGGACGCCGACGACCACATCCACGGCGTGACGTCCTGGATGCCCGTGTACGGGGAGGACGCCTCGCCGCGCGGTTGGACGCTGGACATGATGCGCCGCCGGGACGGCTTCCGCCCGGTCGTCGAGTTCATGATCGCCTCCAGCTGCCTGGCCCTGCGCGAGGACGGCGCCCGCTTCCTCTCGCTGTCCGGCGCTCCGCTGGCCCGCACCGGCACCGCCGACAGCCCCACCGTCCTGGACCGGATCCTCGACCAGCTGGGCGGCGCCATGGAGCCCTACTACGGCTTCCGCTCCCTGCACGCCTTCAAGGCGAAGTTCCAGCCCCGCTACGAGCCGATGTACCTGCTCTACCGCGACGAGGCGGACCTGCCCCGGATCGGCCTGTCCCTGCTGCGCTGCTACCTCCCCTCGGCCTCGGTGCGCGACCTGCTCAAGGTGCCCGCGCACCGGGCCTGATCCCGCAACGAGCCCGAGCCCGCACCGGGGCCCGCGGCTCGCCGCGGTCAGCGGCCGGCGGCTCCTGGCCCGCCGGACAGGGCCGCGCGGACGGCGCGGACGGCGTCCTGGCCGGCCCGCAGTTGCGCCTCCCTCGTCCCGGCCCCGATGTGGGGGGTGGCCAGCACGGTGTCGAGGCCCACCAGGGGCGAGCCGAGCGGCGGTTCGATCTCGAAGACGTCCAGGGCGGCGCCCGCGATCCGCTGCTCCTTGAGGGCCAGGGCGAGCGCGGCCTCGTCGACGATGCCGCCGCGCGAGGTGTTCACCACCAGCAACCCGGGCTTGGCCAGGCGCAGTTCGGCGTCGCCGACGATGCCCACCGTCTCCGGGGTACGCGGCAGGTGGACGGTGAGGACGTCGGCGTTGCGCATCAGCTCGTCCAGCGGGACGGCGTGCGCGCCGTGTTCGGCGGCGGCCTCGGCGCTCACGTAGGGGTCGTGGCACTCGATCCGCATGTCGAAGGCGGCCAGCCGGCGGGCCACCAGGCGGCCGATCCGGCCGAACCCGAGGATGCCGACGGTCTTGCCGGCGAGTTCGGTCCCGCCGAACGCGGCCCGCTGCCACTCGCCGGCCCGGACCGAGGCGGTCGCCGCCGGGATCCGGCGCAGCGAGGCGATGATCAGGCCGACGACGAGCTCGGCCACGCTGGTGGTGTTGGACTCCGGCGCGTTGGCGACGGCCACGCCGGCCGCGGCCGCGGCCGCGGTGTCGACGTTGTCGAGCCCGACTCCCGCCCGGGCGACGATCCGCAGCCGGGGTGCGGCCTCGATCACCTCCCGGTCGACCCGGGTGGCGCTGCGGATGATCAGGGCGTCGGCGGCCGGGACGGCCGCGAGCAGGGCAGCGCGGTCCGCCCCGACGCAGTGCCGGACGTCGAACCCGGGGCCCAGCCCGGCGACGGTCTCGGCGGGCAGGGGGTCGGCGATGAGGACGACGGGCTGGTCCACGGTGTTCGGTTCTCCGATCGGTCAGGCGTGGCGGGCGAGGTCGTGGAAGAAGTTCTCGACCGGGGCGACGAGGCCGCGCTGCCGGGCCTCGCGGTACACGGTGCTGCCGACCGCGAGGTCGAGGACGCCGAGGCCGAACGGGGAGAACACCAGTGGCCGGTCGGTGCCCGGCCGGACCTTGCCGGTCAGCACGTCGTACAGCGTGCCGTCGATGAACTCGCGGTTGCCGGTGCGCTGTTCGGCCAGGTGCGGGGAGGTGTCGGCCTTCAGGCAGTGCTCGACGTCGTCCACGATGTTGGTGGAGCCGAGGATGATCTCGGGCGACAGGTCGCGCAGCGAGATGTGCAGCACTGTGGGGTTGTGCGCGAACCAGGAGAGCTCCTGGACGTGCGGGGTGCCGGCCGTGGTGGCGAAGACGACCAGGTCGGAGCTGCGGATCGCCTCCTCGGCGGTCGGGACGACGACGATCTCCGCGGTACGGCCCTGGCCGGCCAGGTAGGACCGGAAGCCCTCGGCGTAGCGCTCGTCGGTGTCGAAGATGCTGATCCGGTCGAACTCGAACCCGGTGCCGTTCAGGTACTTCTCGATGTACCGGGCGATCAGGCCGGTGCCGAAGAAGGTCACGGTGCGGGGGCGGGTGCGTCCGGCGTGCAGCTCCGCGGCGGCCAGCGCGGCCGAGGCGGCGGTGCGGGTCGCGGAGATGATGGAGCTCTCCAGGCAGGCGAACGGGTAGCCGGTCTCGTGGTCGTTGAGGATGAGCACGGCGGAGGCGCGCGGCAGGCCGGTGGTGATGTTGCCGGGGAAGCTGGAGATCCACTTGATGCCGTCGACGCCGAAGTCGCCGCCGAGCGAGGCCGGGAGGGCGATGATCCGGGAGTCGGGCCGGTCGGGGAAGCGCAGGAAGTAGCTCGGCGGGTTGACGCTCTGCTGCTCGCCGTGGGCGACGTAGGCACGGCGCACCAGGTCGACGATCGCCTGCGGGTCGTCGAGGACCTCGTTGACGACGTCGCCGCCGATGACGGAGAACTGCGGTGCTGAGGACATGGGTTGCTCCTTGGGGATGCGGGGAAATCGGGGGGTAGGGGTGGGGCGGACGGGATCCGGCCCGGGGGCGCGGCTCACCGGCCGGTCATGCGATGTCCACCCGGAGGGCGCCGACGACCTCGTCGGCGATCGCGTTGACCTCGGCGGCGCTGGACGCGGCCAGCATCACGAAGCCGAGCCGGGTCGCGTTGTCCAGCGCGCTCTCGACCTCGTCGCCCGGGGCGACGAACCAGGTGCTGCCGATCACCGCGGGAGAGTCCGGCACCTCGCCGATCCGCGTGACGGTGCCGGCGCGGTCGGGGGCCAGGAAGCGGATCGCCGCGGCCCCGGAGCGCTCGCCGACGACGGTGGGCTCCTCGCCCAGCGCGACCTGGACGTAGGCGCGGGCCTCGCTGACGCCGGTGGCGTGGCGGACCAGCTTGAGGATGTGGTCGCCCGGCGGCCGGGCCCCGACCTCGATGACCTTGGCTCCGCCGCCGGGCAGGAGCTTGAGTTCCGCGTGGGCGACGCCGTTGCGGAATCCGAGCGCGACGAGCGCCCGTTCGGCGGCGCCGACGAGGGCGCCGCGGGAGGTCTCGTCGAGGTCGGCCGGTGTGGTGTGTCCGGTCTCGGCGCGGGTGGCACCGGTGGTGGTGAACTTCTCGGTGACGGCGAGGTGGTGGAACCGCCCTTCGAAGACGATCGTCTCGACGCTGAACTCCCGCCCCTCGACGTACTCCTGGATGACCACGGTGGTTTCGAGGGCGATGCGGTGCGGGATCTCGTACGGCTGGCTCCGGGCCAGCCGGAAGGCCTCGGCGAGGCCGTCGGCGGCCGCGACGACGGTGACGCCCACCGATCCGGCGTTCTCCGCGGGCTTCACCACCAGCGGGAAGGCGAGCCCCAGGTCGGCGATGCGGTCGAGCACGGTGTCGAGCGAGTCGACCACCAGGGTGCGGGGTGCGGGCACGCCGCCCGCCTCGAAGGCGAGGCTCATCAGGCGCTTGTTGCGGCAGGCGTCGGCGAGTGCCGGGTCGTTGCCGGGCAGCCCGGCTTCGGCCGCCACCCTGGTCGCGACCGGCGAGAGGAACTCCCAGCCGCAGATGACGCCCGAGACGCCGTTGTCGGCGCAGTAGCCGGCCAGCTGGGCGACGGCCGCGTCCGGCGCCGAGAAGTCCGTCAGCACCACGCCCGCGATCTTCGCCACCAGCTCGGGCCGGTACTTCTCGTAGAGGTCCTCGTGCGTCGCGACGTGGACCTCCGCACCGTGTTCCCGGGCGGCGTCGATGAGGTCCTCACCCGCCACTCCGTTGCCTTCGATCAGCAGCAGCCTCTTCATGGTCGGCCTTCCTTCGGGGTTCGGGCGGGGAGCGGGGGGACGCGCGGGTCGAGACCGATCAGGGCCGCCGGCACCAGCAGGTTGAGGGCCACCAGGCACACCCAGGGCCACACCGGCCCGCGGGCCATCAGGGTGGAGAACAGGACGGGAGCCGTGGCTCCGCCGAGGCTCCAGGACGACTGGATCAGGGCCAGGTACCGCCCGCGGAGCCGCTCCGGCGCCACGGCCACGGCGGCGTCCGCCATGAGCGGGGACTGCAGCATCTCCGCCAGCGTGTAGACCAGGACGGCCAGCAGGAGGCCGGGCAGCACCGCCCCTTCGGGCGCGGCGACCAGGGCGCCGCAGACGCCGAACGCCAGGGCGTACAGCAGCGCGGCGCAGCCGATCACCCGGGTCCGCGCGAAGCGCTCGGCCCATCCCGTCACGGCGGTCTGCAGCACGGTGATGCCGACGGTGTTGCAGGTCAGCAGCAGACCCGCCGTCCAGGCGGACTGGTGCAGCGCCTCGACGAGGAAGACGGCGAGGAGCACGTTCAGGACCAGCGCGGCGAGCACGAAGACCAGGTTGACCGCCACCAGGCGCAGGAAGCGCCCGTCCCGGAGGACCGTCAGGTAGCCGCCCGTCGCGGCCGGCTCGCAGACCGGCTCGCTGACCGGGTCGGTGACCGGCTCGGCCGGCCGCTCGCCCCGCGGGGGCCGCCAGGTGGCGATGAGGGCCGCCGAGGCCAGGAAGCTGGCGATGTTCGCCACCACCAGCCACCGTACGGAGCCGACCCCGCCGAGCCCGACGGCGAAGGCCGACACGGCTCCGCCCAGGCCGATCCCCGCGTTGCGCAGCGCCCGGACCAGGCCGAACCAGCGGGTGCGCTCGCCCGGTCCGGCCGCCAGTGCGACGAGCGAACCGCTGCAGGTCCAGTAGGTGTTGATGCCGGTCTGGACGACGAGGCCGGCCGCGACGACCTGCCAGAACGAGTGCGCGGCCAGGCACCCGGCGAAGCCGAGCGCCGAGACGCAGTTCCCGAGCACCGCCACGCGGCGCGGGTCGAAGGTGTCCACCAGCGTGCCGACCAGGGCCGGCACCGGGAGGGCGAGGACGTGCGTCAGGGTCAGCGCCAGGCCCACCCGGCCCAGGGGGAGGCCGGTCCGGTCCAGGAAGTAGAGCACCTCGAAGGCCAGGAACAGCCCGTTCCCCGTGCTGTCCGCGGCCGCGGCGGCGAGCAGCCGGCCGTGCCCGGCGATCGACGGCAGGCCCCAGCGGCCCGGGCGGCCGGCGGCGGCCCCGGCGGCGGGGGCGCCCCCGGCGGTTCGGGTCAACGCGGCGTCCCGTCGCCGAGCCAGGTGACGCCGGTGCCGTTCTCCCGCGGAAGGACGGGGCGCCCGAGCTCCACCCGGACGCCCCGGGCGACGTCACGGTCCAGCAGGAGCGCGCCGTCCAGGTCGACGTGGTCGAGCAGGGGCAGCAGTTGGGCGATGGCGGAGATGCCGACGGTCGATTCGACCATGCAGCCGGCCATGACCGTGAGGCCGCACTCGCGCGCCTTCGCGATCATCCGGCGGGCGGGCGTCAGTCCGCCGCACTTGGTCAGCTTGATGTTCACCCCGTGGAAGGCCCCGGCGCAGCGCTCGACGTCGTCCTCGGTGAGGCAGCTCTCGTCCGCGATCACCGGGAGTTCGGACTCCCGGTGGACCCGGCGCTGGTCCTCCCACCGGCCGACCGGGAGCGGCTGTTCGATGAACTCCACTCCCAGAGGGCCGAGTTGTGCCGCGTTCCGGATGGCCTGGTCGGCCGTCCAGCCGGTGTTGGCGTCGACCCGGAAGACCGCGTCGGAGTGGCGGCGCAGGGCTCGGACCACCTCGATGTCGTCGGGCGTCCCGAGCTTGATCTTGTAGATCGGCCAGCCGGAGAACTCCTCCATCTTGGCGATCATGCGCTCGACGGTGTCGATGCCTATCGAGTAGTCACTGGTCGGGAGCCGGTCCGCGGTCAGTCCCCAGAGGCGCCAGACCGGCTCGCCGAGGCGCTTGCCCCACAGGTCGTGGGCGGCCTGGTCCAGGGCGCAGAGCGAGAAGCTGTTGCCGAGCAGCTTCGACATCCGGTCCCAGAAGTCCGCCGGATCGTCGATCCGGTCCGCCTCGATCACCCGCCGGGCCCGCTCCAGCGGCTCCCGCACCTCGGCCAGCGACAACCCGAAGAAGGTGAAGCCGGCGGCCTCCCCGAAGCCGCGGTGCTCGCCGTCCCGCAGTTCGACGATCAGGCTCTGCTGCACGGCGACGGTGGCGTGCACGGTGCCGAACGGATGCCGCAGCGGCAGGTCCACCTCGTGCAGTACCAGTTCCATTGCTCCTCCTTGTCGTTGCCCGGACGGGCCGCCCACGCGGGCGGCCCGTCCGTCGATGCGCCGGTCCGTCGGTCCGTCAGGTGGAGCGGACGGTCGCCGCGATCCAGGACCGCAGCTCGGCCTCCTCCTCCGGCGAGTCCGCCGTGAAGATCACGTGGCCCAGCCGGCAGCGGAGGTCGCGGGCCGGGGGGACGGGGGTACCGGGCTGGTAGTACGTCCGCAGTTCGACCACCCGGGGGTGCCGTTCCACCTCCTCCAGGCCGTCGGCCCGGTGGAAGACCTCCAGGCCGGGCTCGGTGAGGAAGTGCACCCCGGCGTAGCGCGCGACGGGCTGCCCGGTGGCGTCGGCCGGCTCCCGGTCGAGGCCGGCGTGCGCGGCGACGACGATGTGCCGCATCGACACGCCGGTGGCGAGGTGGATGAGTTCGGCGATCCGGTCGCCGGCGAGCCGGGCGCCGACCTCGATCAGGACGGGCCCGTCCGCGGTGATCCGCACCTCGGCGTGGAAGAGGCCCAGGTTGATGCCGAGGGCGGTGACGGCGTCCGCCGTGTAGGCGACGACCGCGGCCCGGGCGGCGGTCGCGAGGTCCGCCTGGACGACGTGGCCGAGTTCGACGAAGTACGGCTCGGCGCCGAGCAGTTTACGGGTCACCGAGACGACGGTGACCTCGCCGCGGTGGACGTACCCCTCGACCGAGTACTCCGGCCCGTCGAGGTACTCCTCCAGCATGGCCCGGCCGTCCTCCGGCTGGTCGAAGACGTACTGGGCGTCCTCGGCGATCGCCCGGTAGGCGGCGCGCAGCTGCTCGTCGTCGTCGACCCGGCTGACCTGGATGCTGCCGGATCCGGCGGCCGGCTTGAGGACGCAGGGGTAGCCCACCGCGGCGGCCGCGCCCGCGAGTTCGGCGGCGTCGGACACCGGCGCGTAGCGCGGGATGCGCAGTCCGGCCTTCTCCAGGATCGCCCGCATCCTGGTCTTGTCCCGGACGGCCTCCGCGGTGTCCAGCGGAAGGCCGGGCAGGCCGAGCAGGTGGGCGATCCGGGCGGCCGCGTCGGTGTAGAACTCCGAGCCGGAGATGACGCCGCTCAGCGGCGACCGCGCGTGCTCCCGGGCGGCGGCCTCGGCGAGCGCCTCGGGGTCGTTGGTGTCCACGGCGACGAGCAGGTCGACGTCCTGGCGGGCCGCCTCGGGGACCACCCGGTCACCGGCGTCGTGCGAGAACACCAGGGTGGCGAGGCCGAGTTCGCGGGCGGTGGCGAGCAGGGTCAGCCCGGAGGACATCGGTTCGAGCACCAGCAGCCGCCCCGCGGGGGCGGGCTCGGGCCGTGCGTGGGCGTCGTGCATGGGGTGGTCCTCCGGCTGGTCGGTGCGGGGCATCAGGGCGATGAGCTGTCGCAGGCTCATCAGGCGGCTCGGGCGGGCGGTTCGGCGGGGGCCAGCGGGGACTCGCTGATGCCGTGCAGCACGTGCCGGATCGCTCCGGCGAGGGTCAGCTCGCGCTTCTCCATCCGGCTCTCGTGGGCGTCGTCGATGTGCGTCTGCCGGTGCCAGAAGGCCAGGTGCCAGGCGTGGTCGGCGGGGACGACGTGGTGCAGGTCGTGCGCCGGCAGGTCGGAGGCGAGGACGCCGAAGCGGGCCGGGGTCTGGACGAGGGCCGTGCGGAGCAGCCAGCGCCCCCACTGGCCGAGCCGCCGCAGGGCGGGCGCGTCGCGTTCGGGCAGCGGCTCCAGGCAGAACCGGCCCCAGGTGCGGGCCACGTAGTCGGCGCGGCTGGCGGGCGGCCCGTCGAAGGCCAGGTAGGGGTGCTCGGAGATGGTCTGGAACAGCGCCGACCAGTGGAACAGCACGAACCACGGGATGACGAACGCGGCGGTGAACTCGGCCCCGTCCATCAGGACGCCGAGGGCGACCAGCAGGGCGACCCAGACCGTCGAGGCGATCCGCCTGGTCCAGGTGGCGGTGACGAAGTTCGTCCGGACGCGGTAGAGCAGCGAGGGCAGGTGGAGCCGGGGCGACAGCGGCATCCAGCGCAGCCGCGCGCGCATCTCCTCGACCGGGGTGCCGGGGCGGAAACCCAGGTAGACGAGGTAGCCGGCGTCGGGGTCGGTGAGCGTGGTGAAGACCTTGCGGCTGTGGTGCTTGCGGACGTGGTCCTCGAAGATGTCCTCGTAGTTGGAGGTCAGCGCGACGGCGCTGGAGACCACCTGGACCACCTTGTCCACGTGCCGGTTGCCCGAGACCTCCTTGTGCACCGCGTGGTGGCTCCAGGTGATCTGGAGCTTGCGCACGGCGTTGACGGTCGTCAGCCAGGTGAGCGGCAGCACGGCGAGGGAGGCCCAGCCGAGCAGCCGCACCGCGTACGCGCTGCCGAGGACGGCGAGGGCCAGCTGGAGGAGCGTCAGGAACCAGTTGACGATCGGCGGGGTGACCCACCACGGCGGCCGCTGCCCGGCCGCGGCCTTGCCGGAGAACAGCGTGATGAGCTGCTGGGTCCAGCCGGGGAACCGCTCCGCGTAGTCCTGGCGGATCTGCTCCATGGAGGCCGAGACGGTGCGGGGGGACGGGGACTGCGGCGGCATGGCGCTCCTCCTTTCTCTCGGGCGGTGGTGGTCGGGGTCCGTCGGCGCGGTCATGCGGGGCCGAGTTCGACGGTCAGGGCCCGCTCGGCCTCGTCCAGGCTCTTCACGACGGCCTCCGGGGTGGCGCCCTCGGCGATCACGTAGCCCAGCCGGTCGTAGGCGTTGCGCGGCGGGCGGACGGCCCGCCCGGGGGCGGCGGTGAGCACGATCCGGCGGACGCCGGGGACGCGCTCGCCCTCCGCGACGCCGCCGATCCCGGTGAGGACGCCCTCGCGGTCCGCGGCCAGGAACCGGATGCCGGCGAAGCCCTCCCGCTCGCCGGCGAGTTCGACGGGCCGGCCGCAGGCGGCGCGCAGCTGCTGCTCCAGCAGGTCGACGCCGGTGGCGAGCCGGATCAGTTCGGGGATCATGCCGCCGGCCAGCCGGGCGTTGACCTCGACGATCAGCGGACCGCGGGCGGAGAGCCGCACCTCCGTGTGGGTGGCACCGAGTTCGACGCCCAGCGCGGTCAGCGCGGTGCCGACCGTCCCGCGCAGCGCCGCCGCGTCCGCGTCGGCGAGCGGGGCCGGGAAGAGGTGCCGGCGCTCGACGAAGTACGGCCCGTCCGAGACGGTCTTGGCGGTGATGCCGACGCAGACCTGCCGGCCGCCCTCGCCGAACATCTCGACGCTGTACTCGGGCCCCTCGACGAACTCCTCCAGCAGGGCGGTGCGCGCGGTGGGCAGGCCCCGCACGTTCAGCTCCACGGAGAGCACGTGCTCGACGTGGGCCAGGACCTGCTCCCGGGTGTGGCAGAGCAGGACGTCGTTGGAGCCGGAGTCGTCGGCCGGCTTGACCACGCAGGGCAGCCCGACCCGCTCCACCGCCGCGTCGGCCTGCGCCACCGTCCGGACGGCCGCGAACCGCGGCTGGTCCACGCCGGCGGCGTCCAGCAGCTCGCGCACCCGGGCCTTGTTCCGGGTGTCGGCCATCGCCTGGACGGGGTTGCCCGGCAGCCCCAGCCAGTCGGCCAGCCGGGCGACCACGGGGACGTAGAAGTCGCTGGTGGTGGTGATCCCCGCGAGCTCCTGGCGGGCGAACCGCTCGCCGATCACCTCGCGCAGGGCGCGCTCGGTCGAGGTGTCGCACACCACGATCTCGCAGCCGCTCTCCTCGGCCCCGGCGTAGCGCTCCGGGGTGTCCGTCAGCAGGACGGGTTCCAGGCCGAGCCGGCGGGTCAGGTCGAGGGCGAGCACGCCGGTGCCCGAGGTGTTCGCCTCGACGAAGAGCAGCCGGCGCGGGGGCCGGACCGCGCCGTGCTGCGCGGCGTAGGACCAGGTGGCGACCTCGGCGCCGGCGGCGACCTCGGCCGGGGTGTCCGCGGCGGGCATCGCGCCGAGTGCGTGCCGCTCCCAGTACCCGTCGTCGTAGACGTTGTCCGCGTAGCGGTCCCCGCGGTCGGGGAAGATGCCGACGATCCGGGCGCCCGGGGCGGCGCGGCGGGCGACGTCCTTGAGCACCCGGTACACCGAGCCGGCCGTGTTCCCGGCGAACAGCCCCTGTTCCAGGGCGAGTTCACGGGTCGACTGGAAGGCCTCGCGGTCGTTGAGCCAGTGCACCTCGTCGATCAGGGTGCGGTCCAGGTTCGCCGGGACGAGGCTGTTGCCCAGCCCGCCCTGGAGCCGGGTCGGGCGGTCCGGCTGGTCGAAGAGCACGCTGCCCACGCAGTCCACGCCGACGACCCGCAGGTCCGGGAGCGCGCGGCGGAGCATCCGGGCCGTCCCGGACAGCGATCCCCCGCTGCCGACGGCGGCCACCAGGACGTCGATGTGGCCGAGGTCGGCCAGCAGTTCGTCGGCGAGCGCGCGGTAGGCGGCGGGATTGTCCGGGTTGCTGTACTGGCGCGGCCAGAAGGCGCCCGGGAGGTCGCGGATCAGCTCGGCGAGCCGTTCCAGCCGGGCGCTCTGCCAGCCCGCGCCGCTCATCGCCTCCACGACGTGCACCCGGCACCCCAGGCCGCGGAGCTTGGCGAGGGTGATCGGGTCGATCCGCGGGTCGGTGACGATGTGCACGGGGTGGCCCAGGTGCGCGCCGACCAGGGCGAGGCCGAGGGCCATCGTGCCGGAGGAGCTCTCGATGATGGGCGCCCCCTCGGCCAGCGCGCCGGTGCGGCGGGCCTCCAGGACGGCCTGCCGGGCGACCCGGTCCTTCATCCCGTAGAGGTTCTGCAGCTCCAGCTTCCCGTAGACCTCGACCGGGGCGGCCGGGTCCAAGGCGAGTCTGACCAGCGGGGTGTGTCCGATGGCGTCGACGACGCTCTCGTAACGCATGATCACATCCGGTTCGGAGAGGGGTGGGCGGAGAGAGGTGGGCGGCGAGGGGGCCGCCGCAGCGGGGTGGCCGGTGGGGCCGCACGGCGGCCGCGGGGCCTCAGCGGCCCGGACCGCGCCAGGAGCGGTAGAGCGTGGTGTGGCCGGCCAGCGCGGCCGCCCGCGTCCGCAGTTCGGCGACCTTGCGCGCGCACTCGGGGTCGGACTCGGCGACCAGCACCCCGAGGGCGGTGCCGCTGTGCGCGACGGCCACCCCGAGGGCGTCGAACTCCTCGGAGAGGCCGATCATCCGGTGCAGCAGCCGCTTGGGCTGGAGGTGCTCGTTCAGCAGCGCACTGCGGGTGGCGACCCGTCCGACGGTGGGCAGGTCGTCGGTGCGGACGGCCTCCGAGACGCGTTCCAGCAGCTCGTCGTACTCCAGCCGGTGGGCGCGGGTGAAGGGCTTGGGCCGCCGGTTGAACCCGAGGGTGTCGATCGCGCCGCCCTCCTCGACCCCGACGATCACCATCGGGGAGAGCGGTCCGAGGAGCTCCCGCAGCCGCACCTGCCGGTGGTAGAAGGAGACCACCCCGTCGTACATCACTCCGTCGGTCGGTTCGATCCGGCGCAGGAAGTCCTCGATCACGGCGGGGCCGACCGGCACCCCGAGGGCCTCCCCCACCGCGCGGGCGGTGGCGACCAGGTCGGCGGAGGAACTGGCCAGGCCCCGGCCCTCGGGGAGTCCGCCGCTCAGCCGCAGCCGCCCGCCGCCGGCGAACCCGTACGCGTCCAGCATCAGCCGCACCAGCCGCGCGGCGCGGTGCTTGTGCGGCGGGTGCACGGTGACGGTGCCGGCACCGGGTTCGGCGGTGAAGGTCGCGGTCGCCCCGGCGTCGATCGGCAGGGTCACCAGGAAGTCGAGCCGCTCCTCGGCCGTGACGCCCTGGAGCAGTTCGCCGAAGGTGCCCGGGGCGCTGCCCGTGCCGTGCAGGACGGCCGCCGTCGCGGTACCGGCGGCCGCGTCGGCACGGGTCACGCGGGGCTCCCCGGAGCGGAGAGGCCCAGCAGCTCGTCGATGCGGGCCAGCCCCGCGTCGACCCGCGCGCGGTGCCCGGTCCAGGCCCCGGCGAGCCGCTCGTACTCGGTGTGCTGCTCGGCGAGCAGGGCCCGGACGGATTCGGGGTTCGCCGACCCGGCGGTGGTCTTGCGGTACAGCTCGCCGGCACCGTCGAAGGCCGCGGCCAGCAGCTCCGCCGGAGCCCGCAGGGTGACGCCCTGTTCGCCGGCCGCCGCGCTCAGCAGGTCCGGGGAGGTCTGCCGGGGGCGCAGTCCGGCGGCGTGCGCGGCCAGCACGTACCGGCCGGCGATGACCTGGGCCCGGCGCCACGGCACCGACTCCCGCAGGGTGAGCTCGTTGGCGAGGGTGAGGCCGCCGAGGAACTCCCGCTCGGCCGCCTCGCGCATCCGCTCCTCGGCGAAGCCCATCCGCTCGACCACGACGGTGAACAGCCGCAGCGTGGTGCCGAGGGTCGCGAACATCGGCCGCAGGTTGGCGCCCGCCTCCTTCGACACCTCGACCATGTTGCTGAACGGGGTGGCCCGCTGGGCCAGCAGCATGTCGAAGTAGTAGGCGCTCAGGTGCGCCGACTTGCCCCGGATGCGTTCCAGGATCGGGTAGTTCTTCTTCTGCGGCATCGCCGAGGAGATGCCGGACAGCTCGTCGGGCAGCTCGATGAAACCGTACGGGCCGCTGCCCCAGTCCATCAGGTCACTGGTGAAGCGGCTCAGCGCGGAGCCGAACAGGGAGACCTCGGCGGCCAGTTCCAGCACCCAGGCGCGGGAGGCCACCCCGGCCAGCGCGTGCCGGCCGGGGGCCGCGAATCCGAGCAGCTCGGCCATCAGGGCACGGTCCCAGTCCAGTTCCTGACCGGTCATGGCGCCGGAGCCGAGCGGGCTGAGGTTGATCCCGTCGTAGGTCGCCAGCAGCCTCCGCAGGGTGTGCTGGACCTGCTCGGAGACGGCCGCGAAGTAGAACCCCGGGGTCATGGTCTGGGCGGCCTGGAGGTGGGTCTGGCCGACCATCGGCAGGTCGGTGCCGCGCTCGGCCAACCGGTGGACGGCCAGGCCGAAGTCCAGCAGGGCGGCGGCGGCGTCGAGGAGCAGCCCGCGGCCGAACAGCAGCTGGGCGGTGGCCTGGAGGTCGTTGCGGCTGCGGTCGACGTGCCAGGCGGTGACGGGGTGGCCGAGGCCGCGCTCGACGTGCTGTTCGAGGGCGAAGGCGAGGTCCGACATGTTGCCGGCCGGGTCGGCCGCGATCCCGTCGCGGGTCAGCCCGTGAAGGACGCGGCCGATCTCGGCGGCCTCGGCGGGCGAGACCAGGCCCATGCGGCGGTACTCCAGCGCGAGGACCTTCTCCACCGCCGCGTACCAGGGCAGCAGGTGCTCCGCCTCGTAGGTGAACTGCGGTTCCAGGACCTCCTCGTGGAGGAGTGCGCTGGGCGTGCTCCGGATTCTGCCGGTCAGTCGGGCGGCGGCCGGGCCGGGCTCGGGTTCGTGGGGGGCACTCATGCTGGCTCCGGTGGGTCGGGGGTGCCGGGGGCGGGGAGGGGCGGGGGGGGGGGGGGCCCGGGGGCGGGGGGGGCCCCGCCGGGGGGGGGGGGGGGGGGGGGGGGGGGGGGGGGGCCCGGGGGGGGCGGGGGCCCCCCACCGCGGGGATCAGCCGGAGTGCGAGGGGGAGCCGAGGTCGTCGAGGACGACCCCGGCCAGCAGCTCCGGCCGGGTGGTGTTGAGGTAGTGCCCGCCGTCGGGGCTGACGACCGTGCGGCTCGCCGGGACGAACAGCTCCCAGTTGGCCAGGGCCGTCGCGTGGTCCGCCATCAGCAGGTCGTCCTCGGCGAACACCACGGTGGCCGGGCACTGCAGGGCGGCCCGCCCGGTGTCGCCGAGCGCGAGGTGGAAGCCGTGCGTGGCCTCGACCGTGTCGTAGCGGAACGCCCGTGCCAGGTCGGCACGTTCGGCCGCGGACAGCGCGTGGACCTCCTCCAGGCCGGTGTTGTCGGCCATCCAGTCCATGATCTGCTGCTCGTTCATGTGCACCACCTCGTTGGCGGCGTGGTCGGCCGGGTCCACCGACCGGAGCAGCTTGGCCACGATCAGCAGGCGGCGCACGTCCCGGCCCCGCCGCTCGAGCGTGCGGACCAGGTGCAGGCCCAGCGAGGAGCCGGCGCAGTGGCCGAGCACCAGCACCGGACGGTCGCCGGCCTCCCGCACCACCTCGTCGGCGAGCTGCTCGGCGAGCACGTCCACCGCGACCATCGGGCGGTCGTCGGCCAGGGTGCGGCCCGGGAGCTCGGCCCCCAGGACCCGGACGGTCGCGCCGGCGTCGGCGAGCTGCCGGGCCAGCGGGACGTAGCTGACCGCGCCGCCGCCCGCGAAGGGGATGCAGACCAGGACGGCCTCGGCCGTCTCCAGCCGTGCGCCGGAGGAGGCGGTGAGGTCGACCAGCAGGTCGCGGCGGGCGCCGTCGCGCTCGCCGAAGGCCGCGGCGATCAGCCGGGCCGTGGGCCGCACCAGCAGGTCGCGCAGGGCGATCCGGCCCTGCGAGGTCGCCGCGACCTTCATCGCGGCGATCGAGTGGCCGCCGATCTCGAAGAAGTTGTCGGTGACGCCGACCTCGACCGGCGGCACCCCGAGCACCGAGGCGAACAGGTCACGGACGAACTCCTCGTCCGCGGTGGCCGGCGGCTCCCGGTGGGTGTCGGCGTCCAGGCCGATCGGCCGGGCCGCCAGCACCTTGCGGTCGATCTTGCCGTTGGAGTTGAGCGGGAAGGCCTCCAGCCGGACCAGGATCTCCGGGTGCATGTAGTCCGGGATCAGCTCGGCGAGCCGGCGCTTGAACTCGGTGCGGTCCGGCTCGGCGGCGCCGGTGTAGAAGGTCACCAGCCGCTTCTCGCCGGCCACGTCGCGCGCCAGCGTCACCGCGGTCTCCACGCCGGGCAGCCGGTCCAGCGCACCGTCCACCTCGGACAGCTCGATCCGGTAGCCGCGGATCTTGACCTGGCCGTCCCGGCGGCCGGCGCAGTCGAGCAGGCCGTCGGGCAGCCAGCGGCCGATGTCGCCGGTGCGGTAGAGCAGTTCGGAGCGGTCGTCGAGGGTGTTCGGCGCGAAGGCGGCCGCGGTCCGCTCGGCGTCGTTGATGTAGCCGAGGCCCACGCCTGCGCCGGTCACGCAGATCTCGCCGTAGCTGCCGATCGGGCGCGGCCGCCCGTCGGAACCGACCACGTGGAGGCTGGTGTTGATGATCGGGCGGCCGATCGACACCCGGCTGACGTCCTGGCCCTCCGTCATGAAGAAGTGCGTGACGTCGTCGGAGCACTCGGTGGGCCCGTAGGCGTTGACCGCCGGGATGTCGTAGGTCGCGAACCAGCGCCGGGTCAGCGCCGGCGGCAGCGCCTCGCCGTTGATGATGTTGTAGCGCAGCTCGGGCAGCGGGCGCGGCCGCTGCTCGACCTCGGTGAGCAGCGCGTCGGTGTAGGAGGGCACCGTCTCCAGGATGGTGATGCCGTCGTCGACCAGCGCGGTGAGGAACGCCGGCAGGTCCACCACGGTGTCGTGGTCGTAGATGACGGTCCGTCCGCCGGCCAGCCAGGCCACCAGCAGCTGCCAGACCGAGATGTCGAAGCACTGGGTGCTGATCTGGGCGACGGCGTCGGCCTCGGTCAGCTTCAGGTCGACGACCTTGGACAGCAGGTGGTTGAGCATCCCGGAGTGGCGCACGGTGGCGCCCTTCGGCTCGCCGGTGGACCCGGAGGTGAAGATGATGTACGCGGTGTCCGCCGGCGCGGGGCGCGCGGGCGGCTCGACCTGCGCGGCGTCGGCCGCGCCCGGGTCGTCGAGGACCAGGACGGACAGTCCGGGGACCCGCTCGCGCAGCGCGCCGCCGACCGGCTCCGCGTCCGCCGCCTCGGCCACCAGGTGGCGGCAGTCGCTGCGGCGCAGCACGGAGGCGATCCGGTCCACCGGGAAGGCCCGGTCCTGCGGCAGGTAGACGGCGCCGATCTTCAGCAGGGCGAGCATGGTGAGCGCCCAGCGGACGCCGCGCGGCAGCACGGTGGTGACCACGTCGCCGGGGGTGACGCCGGCCGCCAGCAGCTGCGCCGCGTAGCGGTCGGAGGCCCGGTCGAGGGCCGCGTAGGAGAGCCGCTCGTCGCCGTGGACCAGCGCGACGGCCTCCGGCGTGCGGCGCACCTGCTCGGCGAGGAGGTCCAGGAAGGTGCCCTCCGGCAGCGGGTGCGCGGGGCCGGCGGACATCGCCTGGAGCGCGGCCCGCTCCCGCTCGCCGATCAGCGTGCCCGCGGACCGGTCGGCCGACGGGTCCTCGGCCAGCGCCTGCAGGGCCCGCAGGTAGTAGCCGCCGACCCGCTCGGTCTGCGCCTCGGAGTAGACGTTGCGGTGGAAGTGCAGGCTGAGCATCACCTCGTCGCTGACGGCGTCCTGCGAGAACTCGGCCCGCAGCGGGAACTCGCTCTGCACGTTGACGATCGAACGGACCAGCTCGAAGCCGTCCCGCTCGGCCAGGCTCTTCAGCACGTGGAAGTGGGTGAAGTTGAAGACCGTCTCGAACAGGGTGTCCCGGCTGCCGACGGCCCGCTTGATCTCCGCCATCGGGAAGCGCCGGTGCGGCAGCAGCTGCGCCTCCGCGGCGTACACCGCGCGGACCGTGTCCTCCCAGCTGCGGCCCAGGTCGCGGACCCGGAACGGCAGGGAGTTGAGGAAGAGCCCGGCGATGTCCTGGCCGCCCTCGACCTCCGGGCGGCCGGAGTGCTCGTAGCCGGTGACGACGTCCGTGGTGTCGGCGACGAAGCCGAGCACGGCGACGTGGGCGGCCAGCAGGACGGCCTTGACCGGCACCTGGAGCTTGCGGGCGGTCGCGAGGATGCCCGCCGACAGGCCGGCGGGGAAGAGCACGTCGTGGATGCCGACGCCGGCGAACTCCGGGTCGGGATCGGTGTCGGGGACGACCCGGGTGCTCTCCGCGCCGTCCATGACGTCGAGCCAGAAGGCGCGCTGCGAGGCGGAGGCGACGGCGGCGCGCTCCAGCTCCACGTACTGCCGGTGGGACATGGCGAGCCCGGCGCCGCCGTGCGGTTCCTCGCCGTCCAGGACGGAGAAGTAGGCGGAGAACACGTCGCGGTGGATCGTGTTGACGCTCCAGCCGTCCAGGGCCGCGTCGTGGTAGCTCAGCGAGTACTGGTACTCGTCGTCGGCGAGCAGGTGCAGGTAGACCCGGACGAGGTCGGTGCTGCCGTACCGGAAGCCGCCGCGCAGCTCCAGCTCGGCGAACTGGCGCAGGTCCTCCTCCTGCTCCTGCGGCGACCGGCCGCGCAGGTCGAACACCCGCAGCGGGGAGGGCGCGCTCCCGTGCACCAGCTGGAGCGGCTCGCTGAAGCCCTTGAGGTGGAAGGAGGTGCGCAGCAGGGCGTGCCGGCGCACGACCGAGTCGACCGCCCGCTCGAACAGTTCCGGGTCGACGGTGCCGTGGATGCGGTAGCTGAGGATGTCGTGGTACATGCCCTCGGTGCCGCCGCGCAGGGCCTCGTAGATGAGGCCGATCTGCAGCTGGGACATCGGGTAGGCGTCGACGAGGCCGGTCGGCAGCTGCGCCCGGTCCTCCTCGCCGATCAGGGCGAACGGCTCGGTGGAGACCTCGGCCGCCGGTGCGGCCGGGCCCTGCTCGCGTTCGGCGAGGTACCCGGCGAGCCCGGCGATGGTCGGGTGGCCGAACAGCTCCTGGAAGCTGAAGTCGAGGCCGGCGGCGCGGGCGCGGGCCAGCACGGTGATGAACTTGATCGAGTCGCCGCCGAGCGAGAAGAAGTTGTCGTCCGCGCCGATCGGCTCGACGCCGAGCACCGCGGCCCAGATCGCGGCCAGCTGCTCCTCGACGGGGCCGCTCGGGGCCCGGTGGGCGGCGGTGGCCGCCGGGGCCTCCTGGAGCGGCAGCGGCAGGCCCGACACGTCGCGCTTGCCGTTGTGGTTGGTCGGGATGGCGGGGACCTCGACGTAGTGCTGCGGGACCATGTAGGAGGGCAGTTCGCCCTCCAGGGCCGCGCGCAGGGCGGTCTCCCGGTAGCCCTCGCCGGCGACCAGGTAGGCGACCAGCATGCTGTCGCCGGACTCGCCGGGCCGGGCCACGACGGCGCACTGGCGCACGCCGGCGACCTGCTGCGCGACGTGCTCGATCTCGCCGAGCTCGATCCGGTAGCCGCGGATCTTGACCTGGGTGTCCAGTCGGCCCAGGTACTCGACGGTGCCGTCCGGCAGCCAGCGCGCCAGGTCGCCGGTGCGGTAGCGGCGTTCGCCGTCCTCGCCGGTGACGAAGCGCTCCGCGGTCAGCTCCGGCGCGTGCAGGTAGCCGCGGGCCAGGCCGGTGCCGGCGATGCAGAGCTCGCCCGGGGTGCCGATCGGGGCGAGCGCGCCGGAGCGGGTCCGCACGCTGAGCCGGATGTTGCTGATGGGCCGGCCGATCGGCACCGACCGGGTGACGTCCACCGCGGTGCACGGCTGGTGGGTGACGTCGACGGCGGCCTCGGTCGGGCCGTACAGGTTGACCAGCTCGCGGGCGTCGCCGAGGAGCTCCCCGAACAGCCGCACCTGGTCGACGGCGAGGGCCTCGCCGCTGGCGAAGACCCGGCGGATCGAGCCGAGCCGCTCGCGCTCGCCGGTGGCCTCGACGAAGCCGAGGAAGGCGTGCAGCATCGACGGCACGAAGTGCAGCGTGGTGGCGCGGCTCTGCTCGATCCGGGCGATGATCCGCTCCGGGTCGCGCTCGTCACCGTTCGGCAGGGTGGCGACGGCGGCGCCGGCGATCGACCACCAGAAGATCTCCCAGACGGACACGTCGAAGGTGAACGGCGTCTTGTGCAGGATCACGTCGTCGGCGCCGAGCGGGTAGGCGCTCTGCATCCACCAGAGCCGGTTGACGATGGCCCGGTGCTCGATCATCACGCCCTTGGGGCGGCCGGTGGAGCCGGAGGTGTAGATGACGTACGCGAGGTCGTCGGGGCCGGTGACCGGCGCCAGGTCGCCGGCGGGCTGGGCGGCGACGGCCGGGTCGTCGAGCAGCAGCACCCGGTGGCCGTCGGCGACGGCGGCGGTGCCGGCGGTGCCGGCGGTGGCCACCACCAGGCGGGCGCGGCTGTGGTCGAGCAGGTACTCGATCCGGTTTCGCGGCAGGGTCGGGTCGATCGGCAGGTAGGCGCCGCCGGCCTTGAGCACGCCGTAGATGGCCACCAGCAGGTCGGCGGAGCGGGGCACGCAGACGGCGACCGGCTCGCCGGGGGTGACGCCGGCCTCGCGCAGGGTGCGGGCCAGCCGGTTCGCGGCGGCGTTCAGCTCGCCGTAGGTGGTGCCGTCGTCGACGACGGCGACCCGGTCCGGCTCGGCTGCGGCCCGCTCCTCCAGGAAGCCGTGCAGCAGGCGCTCCTGCGGGAAGGGCGCCGCCGTGTCGTTGAAGGCGCCGGTGAGCAGGGCCGCCTCCTGGTCGTCGGGGCCGAGCAGCGGGGCGAGGGCCGCCGCCGGGTCCGCGACCAGGGTGTCCAGCAGCCGGGCGAGGGTGGTCGTCAGCCGCTCGGCGGTGGCGGCGGTGAACAGGCCGGCGTCGTACTCCAGTTCGATCCTGGTGTCGTCGCCCGCGAGGTGCAGGTCGAACAGGAGGGGGCACCCGGCGGCCCGGGCGTCCTCGGCGCTCAGCGCGCCGTCCACGGAGAGCATCAGGTCGCCGGGCCGGACGCCGAGCCGGTCGAGCAGGGCGCGGACCGGCACGTCCAGGTGGGCCGAGACCTCCAGGCAGGCGGCCCGGACGGCGGTCAGCAGCTCGCGGCCGGACTCCTGCCCGGTGAGCTCGACGGTGACCGGGACGGCCCGGTCGGTGCCGCGCGGCGCGGGGACGAAGAGGGTGACCGCGGCCAGGTCGGCGGCGCGCGCCGCCAGCAGGGCGAGCGCCGTCGCGCCGACGACGGTGGTCAGGAAGGAGTCGCCGTTGGAGATCCGGCGGACGGCCGGCGCGGTCCCCGCGGCCAGCGCCGCGCTGACCCGGGCGGCGGGCTCCTGCTGGCGGACGTGGTCGCGGGTGACCACCGTGGGCTCGGCCCAGTAGGGCTTGCGGGTGTCCCAGAACTGCGCCTGCGCCGGATGGGCGTTGAGGGCTTGCTGGAGCTGGAGCGTGCTGATCGTCGAGGTTCCGCTAGCGGTTTGAGACATGGCGAGGCCACCCCCGGTGCGTGTGAGTCGGATCGTGGACGGACCGATCGGCCGGCGGCCGCCCCCTGGGCGGACCGGCGGGTCCGGTGTGTGCGTGTGGACGGCGGCCGGGGTGGGCCCGGCCGCCGTGGGCCTGCCTGGGAGGCGTGGGCCTGCCTAGGAGGCGGTGTCGGCCGGGGCCTCGGCCGGGTCGGGCGCGGCGCGCCGCTCCGGGACCGCCGCGGCGGCCTCCCCCTCCGCCGGCACGGGCGTGGCGGCCACGCGTTCGCGGCTCTCCAGGAACGCGGCCAGCGCGGTGCCCGCCAGCGTGCCCACGAACAGGCCGCTCTGGTAGGGCAGGTGGTGCAGCAGCAGGGCCCCCACGCCGGCGACCAGGCCGACGGCCAGGGCGCGCCGCGAGGTGAAGGTGGAGACGACCAGTCCGATGTAGGTGGCGTAGACGGCGAAGTCGAGCCCCCACTCGCCCAGCCCCGACAGGCTGGCCCCGAAGACCCAGCCGCAGAGCGTGCTGAGCGCCCAGGCGGCGTAGATCACGGCCGAACCGCTCAGGACGTACCAGCGCCGGTTGTCCTCCTCGGGCGCCGGCTCGCCGAAGCGCTTGGCGGCCAGCGCGTACACGGCGTCGGTCATCCCCCAGGCGATCCCGAACCGCCACCAGAAGCCCATCGGCCGGACGTACGGCGCCAGCGCGGCCGAGTAGAAGACGTGCCGCAGGTTGATGAGCAGCACGGTCACCACGGTCAGCGGCCAGGCCGCCCCGGCGGTGATCATGCCGAGGCTGACGATCTGGGCGGAGCCCGCGTTGATCAGCAGGCTCATCAGCATGGCCTTGCCGAGCCCGAGGCCGCGCTCCTGGGCGAGCGCGCCGAACAGCAGCCCGAACGGCACCGCGCCGAGCACGACCGGGACGACCGACAGGACACCCCGCGCGGCCTCCGCGCCACGGCTGTGTCGGGGCAACATCAATCCAACCTCTTTCCTGGGCAGGGGCGGGCGGCGCTCAGAGCGCGAACTTGGTGAGCACGTATCCGGCCATGGCGACCAGGAACACGAGGAAGAAGGCGTCCCGCTTGACGGCACCCATCGCGAAGCCGCACACGGCCCCGCCCACGTACGGCGCGAGGGTCCGCAGGTCGCCGCCGCCGTCACCGGGCAGCAGCACCGAGGGCACGATGATCGCCATCAGCACCGCGGGCATGACGTACGGCAGGGTGCTGCGGATCCGCGCGGGCAGGTGCTCCGGCCCGATCGGCCCGAACAGCGCGTAGCGGACCGCGAAGGTCACCGCCCCGCACAGGATGATCGTCAGTGTGGTCATCGGTCCCGTCCCAGGTCAGAAGGAGAAGTCGGCGGCCTCGACGGGCCCGCCGGGCTCGTCCTCGGGCTCCGGCAGGACCCTGCCCCCCGGAGCGCGGTCCAGCTCGTGCAGGGTCTCGACGACGCGGTCCAGCAGGAAGTCCGCGGAGGCCCGCTCGAACAGCGCGGTCGAGTACTCCAGCTCCAGCGCGTACCCGGACGGCTTCCGGAAGGCCTGCAGGTTGAGGTCGAACCGGCAGGTGCCCGCGTGCGGGAGCGTCAGGGTGATCCGCCGGCCGTCCTTGCGGAAGCTGTGGAAGTCGATGTCCTGCAGGGCGAAGAAGGCGTCGAACAGCGCGTTGCGGCTCAGGTCCCGGGGCACGTCGAGCCGCTGGACCAGCGAGGCGAACGGGTACTCCTGGTGGTCGAGGGCGTCGCGGTGCTCCGCGCCGAGCGCCGCCAGCAGCTCCCCGAGGTCCGCCTCCGGCCGCAGCCTGGCCCGCAGCACCACGGTGTTGACGAACATCCCCACCACGGTCTCGAGGTCGGGGTGCGGGCGGCCGCCCATCGGGCTGCCGACGGTGACGTCCGACTGGCCGCAGAGCCGGGCCAGCGTCGCCGTCCAGGCGGTCAGCAGCACCACGAAGGGGGTCGAGCCCTCCCGGTCCGCGATCGCCCGGACCAGCTCGGCGTCCGCCGGGGACAGCTCGCGGACCGCGACGTCACCGGCCGTGCCCCGCAGGGCCGGCCGCGGCCGGTCGGTGGGCAGGGCGAGGGCGGGCGCGGGCTCGGCGAACTTCGCCAGCCAGTACCGCTCGGAGCGCTCCTGCTCCGCACCCGTCAGCCGGCCGTCCGCCCACTCGGCGGCGGCCGCGTAGCCGACCGGCGCCGTCCGGGGCTCCTGACCGGCGTAGTACTCGAACAGCTCGTCGACGAAGACGCGCAGCGAGATGCCGTCGAAGACGATGTGGTGGAAGTCCAGGTGCAGGACGTCCCCGCCGGGCCCCCGGCGGACCAGCACGGCGCGCATCAGCGGAGCCGCCGCCAGGTCGAACGGGGCGAGGGCGAGCGGGCGCCCGTCCCGCGGTCCGTCGTCGGCCTCCAGCACCCGCAGCTCGACGGACGCCACCCGGTCGACCACCCGGCGCACCTCGCCGTCCGTGGTGACGAAGCGCGTCCGCAGCGCGTCGTGCCGGGCGGTCATCGCCGCGAGGGCCGCGCGCAGCCGCTCCGGGTCGAGGGGGCCGCTCACCTCCAGACGCACCGGGATGTTGTAGACGAGGCTGTTCGGGTCCATCTGCCAGAGCGCGAACAGCGCCCGCTGCTGCGGGTGCAGGACACCGCTGCCGGTCGGCTCCGGGACGGGTGCCAGCGGGGCGGTCGGCGCGGTCTCGACGGCCTTGGCCATCGCGCCGAGGGTGCGCGCCGCGAAGAGCTCGCCGAACCCGAGGGCGGCGCCGGCGTCGCGGGCGAGCCGGCCGATCAGCACCCCGGCGGTGATGGAGCTGCCGCCGAGCAGGAAGAAGTCGTCGTCCAGCCCCAGGCCCTCGGCGTCCACGTGCAGGACGTCGGCCCACAGGGCGGCCAGCCGCAGCTCCGCCGGGGTGGCCGGCGCCCCGCCGGCACCGCGGCGCGGGGCGGGCTCGGGCAGCCGGGCCCGGTCCACCTTGCCGTTGGCGTTCAGCGGCAGCCGGTCCACCGGGACCAGCACGTCGGGGCACATGTAGGCGGGCAGCCGGCGCCGGAGCTCCGCCAGGACGTCCTCGACGGTCAGGCCCGCTCCGAGCACCGCGTGGGTGACCAGCTGCTTGACGCCGCCGGGCCCGCCGCGCGCGTGGGTGTGGCTGTCGACCGTGCCGGGGATCTCCAGCAGGGCGTTGTCGATCTCGCCGAGCTCGATCCGGTGACCGCGGATCTTCACCTGGTTGTCGGCCCGGCCGTGGAAGGCGAGCAGCCCGTCCGCGTCGCTGCTGACCAGGTCGCCCGTCCGGTAGTGGCGCACGCCGTCGACCAGGACGAACTTCTCGGCCGTCAGGGCCGGGTTGTTCAGGTAGCCGCGGGCCAGGCCCGCCCCGCTGGTGTACAGCTCGCCGATCCCGCCGACCGGGACGGGCCGCTGCTCGGCGTCGAGCACCGCGACGGAGGTGCCGCGGATCGGCCGGCCGATCGGGACGGCGGACTCGTGGCGCCGCTCGATCGGGAAGATCGTGGTGAAGGTGGTGTTCTCGGTCGGGCCGTAGCCGTTGAGCACCCGCAGGCCGGGGCAGGCCTCGCGGACGGTGTTGACGTGCCGGCAGGACAGCACGTCCCCACCGACGATGAGGGTGCGCAGCCCCGCGAAGAGGCTGACGTCCTCGTCGGCCAGCTGGTTGAACAGCGGCGAGGTCAGCCAGAGCACGGTGACGTCGGCGGTGTGCAGCGCCCGCTTCAGCAGGGCCGGGGTGAGCAGCGTCTCCTGGTCGACGAGGTGCAGGGTGGCGCCGTTGAGCAGCGCCCCCCAGATCTCGAAGGTCGCGGCGTCGAACTCCAGGGCGCCGGTCTGCAGGAAGCGCTCGTCGGCGGAGAAGTCGAAGTAGTCGGCGTCCCGGACGAGTCGGACCACGCCCGCGTGCTCGACCATCACGCCCTTGGGGCGGCCGGTGCTGCCGGAGGTGTACATCACGTACGCCAGCGGCGAGGCGGGGGCCTCGTCGGCCGGCCCCGCGGCCAGGGCCGGGCGCGGCGGCAGGTGCGGCTCCGCGGCGAGCAGGGCGCCGAGTTCGAGCAGCTCGACGCCGGCCGGCACGGCGTCGGCGACGGCGTCCTTCAGTCCGCTTCCGCACAGCACCAGCGGCGAGCGCGAGTCGTCCAGGATGCCGGCGATGCGTTCGGCCGGGTAGGCGGGGCTGACCGGCAGGTAGGCGGCGCCGGCGAGCACCGTGCCGAGGATGGCGACGACGGCCTCGGCGGAGCGGTGGAACGCCAGCGTGACGAGCGTTTCGTCGCGCGCGCCGAGCGCGGTGAGCCGCTCGGCGACGGCGGCGGCGCGCTCGTGCAGCTGACGGTACGTCAGGCGCTCGTCCCCGTGCACCAGGGCGAGGGCGTCCGGCGTGCGCCGGGCCTGGGCCGCGAAGAGGTCGTCGAGCCGGGCGGTGGTGGGCTGGGTGTGGGACATGGTCGCTTTCCTGATCAGCTTCTTATCCGCGGGCGAGCTCGACGGCCGGGGTGATCGGCTCCTCGAACGGGTCGAACCGGCCGATGTCGCCGAAGTGCTCCCGGACCCAGTGGTCACTGTAGACGGTGTCGAGATAACGCTCCCCGAAATCCGGGGAAATCGCCACGGCGCAGGCCCCGGGGCGCTCCTCGCGCAATCTCCGGAAAGCCCCGGAAACCACCGTGCCGGTCGATCCGCCGAAAAGGAATCCGCGCCCGGCGAGATATCTGCACGTACGAATGGTGTCTATTTCCTCGACCAGCACGATCTCGTCGACCACGCTTTCGTCGACGATGTCCGGGCGGTGGCTGGACCCGAGCCCGGGAATGAGCCGCCGGCCGGACGGGCCGCCGAAGGTGATGGATCCGACGGCGTCCACGGCCACCACCTTGGCCGGGTGGCCGATCTCCTTCAGGAATCGCCCGCAGCCGGTCAGCGTGCCGGTCGTCCCGGCGCCGACGAAGAGGAATTCGAGATCGGGGAAGCTCCGGACGATCGACGGCGCGGTGGCCTGGTAGTGGGCCCGCCAGTTGCCCTCGTTGGCGTACTGGTTCAGCCAGAGCAGCGACGGGTCGGCCGCGCACGCCTCCTTGACGTGGCGGATCCGGCTCCCGAGGAACCCGCCGTTCTCGTCGGGCTCCGAGATGACCACCACCTCGGCGCCCAGGGACTCCATGAGGAGGATGTTCCGCTCGTTGCAGCGCACGTCCGTGACGCACACGAACCGGTAGCCGCTGTGCGCGGCGATCGACGCCAGGGCGATCCCGAGGCTCCCCGACGACGACTCGATGATCGTCGACCCCGGGTGGAGGCGCCCCGCCTCCTCGGCCGCCCGCACCATTCCGGCGGCGGCCTTGACCTTGACGGATCCGGCGAAGTTGAAGCCCTCGCACTTCAGCGAGAGGGCCTGCCCGAGCATCGGAGAGAGGTCGACGAAGACCTGGTCGAAGACGACGTCGTGCGGCGCCCCGACCCTGATCGTTTCACTAGGCCCATGCGAAGCCATGCGGCTAATTCCTCCCCAAAATCGGCCGCCGCGACATCCGTGGACGGTGGTCCCGTGATGGGTCGCAGAATGTGTTTCCTGTTGGAATACCGGCGCAACGCCTGAACGCATCCTTCCGCATGTGATGACGGTTGATCAAGGTGAGCTTTGTCCGGTTTGCGCCGTACATGCCGACTGATCCGTACATGCAAACTGTCGCGACTCGCGTAGAGTGACGGGCATCACAGCTGAATTTGAGATGGCCGGCGGACGGCTCAACGAATTGTTGACCAAATCCCCGACCGGGCCTTTCGCGACCCGCGGAAGTGATTCGGAACGGACTGCCACGGAAAACCGGCCGACCGGAATTTAGCACTCCGGGATCCGCCCCGCCCGCTGCCGCACGGCACGCCGCACCCCGGCACACCGCCCGCCGCCGGGGACCGGCCGGCGGGCGGGGCCCGCGCCGTTAGGCTGCCGGGCATGAGCCGGAACACGACGCCTGCGGCGACCCCAGCGGACCTCGTCATCCTCGACACCGCGGAGGTGGCCGAACGGGCCGGGGCGGACGGCGAGTTCGCGGCCGGCGCGCACCGGATCCTGGCGGAGCTGGTGGCGGCGGGCGCCGCGCTGGGGTGGCTGGAGCCGCCGTCGGCGGCGGAGGTCGCGGACCTGGTCGAGGAGGTGCTGACCCGCTCCCGGGCCGGGGACGGCGCCCTGCGGGCGGCCTACCTGGGCGGGCGGCCGGCCGGATTCGGCTACTGGCTGCGCCACCGGCGCCCGACCCACCGCCCGCACGCGGACCTGGAGAAGCTCGCGGTCTCCTCCGCCGCCCAGGGGCGCGGCATCGGGCGGGCGCTCACCGCGGCGCTGATCGCGGACGCACGGGCGGCCGGCATCGAGGTGCTCACCCTGGACGCCCGCGGCGACAACGCCGACGCCCTGCACCTCTACGCCTCCCTCGGCTTCACCGAGTACGGGCGGCTGCGGGACTACGTCGCCGTCGGCGAACGCCGCTACGACAAGGTGTTCGCCATGCTGGACCTGCGCCGGAGTTGACCGGCCGTCAGGCGGCGACGCCCCTCCCCCCGCACCGGCCGGGGCGCCGTCAGGCCTCCGCCACCGCGGCCTCGGCGAGCGCGTCCAGCACCGGCCGGATCAGCGGGTGGCCGTCGGCCCCGGCCCGGACGGCCGCGAACACCCGGCGGGTGGCGAGCTCGCTGTCCACCCGCCGGACGGCGACCTGCCCGAGCTCGACGCCGCGCAGCGCCGAGCTCGGCACCAGGGCGACCCCGGCACCGGCCGAGGCGAGGGCGACCACGGCCCGGAAGTCGTCGGAGGAGTGCACCAGGCGCGGCTGGAACCCGGCGTGCTCGCAGGCCAGCAGCACCACGTCGTGGCACGGGTTGCCCGGGTAGGGCCCGATCCACGGTTCGTCGGCGAGGGCGGCGACGGCGAGCGCGCCCTCCTCGGCCGCCAGCGGGTGGCCGAGCGGCAGCACCGCCTCGAACGGCTCGGCGTACAGCGGGACGCGGGTGAGCCGGGCGTCGTCGGCCCGCGGGGCGCCCCGGTACTCGACGGCCACGGCGAGGTCGGCCCGGCCGTCCAGGACCATCGGCAGGCTGGCGTCGCCCTCCGCGTCCAGCACCTTGAGCCGGACGCCGGGCGCCCGCCCGGCCAGCAGGCCGATCGCCGGGGCGAGGACGAGCGCGATGCCGGTGGCGAAGGAGGCCACGGTGACCTCTCCGGAGACGCCCGCGCTGTAGGCGGCGAGGTCGGCCTCGGCGCGCTCCAGCTGGGCGAGCACCACGTCGGCGTGGCCGAGCAGGATCTCCCCGGCGGCGGTCAGCCGCACCCCTCGGCCCTCGCGGGCGAGCAGGTGGTGGCCGGTCTCCTGTTCCAGGGCGGCCAGCTGCTGGGAGACCGCGGACGGGGTCAGGTAGAGGGCGGCCGCCGCGGCGGTCACGGTGCGGTGGTCCGCCACGGCCCGCAGGGTCCGCAGCCGTCTTGCGTCGATCACAGGCCAATTCTGCCAGCGTGCGGGGGCCGTCCGGGCGGGTG
Source organism: Kitasatospora sp. NPDC051702 (assembly GCF_040681575.1). Classification (NCBI taxonomy): domain Bacteria; kingdom Bacillati; phylum Actinomycetota; class Actinomycetes; order Kitasatosporales; family Streptomycetaceae; genus Kitasatospora; species Kitasatospora sp. NPDC051702. The sequence continues at coordinate 42,459 of NZ_JBFAZB010000011.1, read as the reverse complement.
CGGGCGCGGGCGGCGGCCCGGGTGGTGCCCGGACGCCACCGGCGGTACGACCCCTGGCGTATTTCCGGACGAGATCCCTTCGCCCGGTTGACCGCTCCGGCCGGGCGGCGATTGGCTCGTTCCCGAGCCGGGCCCGGGGGATCCGGCGGCCCGGCGCCGTCATCAGGGGAGGATGATCCATGACCACCGCACGTTCCCGCCGCCGGCTGGCGCGCACCGCCTGCGTCCTGGTCACGGCCGCCGTCGCGGCCGGCGCCGCGCTGCCCGCGGCCCAGGCCCGCCCGCCCAAGGGCGACACCGCCCGGGTGAGCGAGGGCCCGAAGGGCGAGCAGCTGAACGGCGACTCGTACCCGCTCGGGGTGACCGCGGACGGCCGCACGGTGCTGTTCCGCTCCACCGCGACCGGCCTCGCCCCGAGCCACGCCGACGGCAGCGAGGGCCTCTACGTCAAGGACCTCCGCAACGGCCACGTCGCCGAGGTCGGCCTGGCCGGCGACGGGTCCCGGCTGAACGCGGACGTCTACGACGCCACGATCAGCGCCGACGGCCACTACGTCGCGTTCAGCACCGCCGCCACCAACGTGCTGCCCGGGCAGCAGAAGCACGCCTACGACGTCTTCGTCCGCGACCTGTGGACCGGGCGCACCGAGCTGGTCTCCGCCGGTACCGGCGCGACGACCGACGACCAGAGCATCCGGATGGCCGTCAACCCGAGCCTGAGCTGGGACGGCCGCTACGTCGCCTTCGCCTCCGACCGCACCGACCTCGGGGGGAACGTCCGGCGCGGCCGGCAGAACGTGTACGTCACCGACCGCTGGACCGGCACCACCCGGCTGGTCACGGTGGGCGCCGACGGCTCGCCGGCCGACCAGAACTCCTTCGAACCGACCCTGAGCGCGGACGGCCGCACCGTCGGCTTCACCTCGCGGGCGAGCAACCTGCGCCCGCCCGAGGAGACCCCCGCCGACCCCGCCGACCCCGCCCCGGGCGGCGCGGACGACGCCGCGCCGCCCGCGCCCGCCCCCGGCGCCGGACCCCGGCTGGCGGTGCCCCGGTTCTGCCCGTTCTACGTCTGGAACGCCGGCACCGGCAGGATCAGCGGCGCGAGCTACGACGAGACCGGGGCGTTCCGGGCCACCGGCCAGGACGGCCGGATCAGCCCCGACGGCCGCTTCGCGGTCTACAGCGTCCCGCAGCCCGGCGGGCGGCCCGGCTCGCACGGGATCCACCTGGTCGTCTACGCCCGCGAGCTGGCGACCGGCAAGGTCACCCAGGTCAGCACCCCGCTGCCCGGCACCAGCACCGACCTGTCCTCCTACGAGGGCGTCATGACCCTGGACAGCCGCTGGGTGTACTTCACCTCCGACGTCGAGACGCTCGTGCCCGACGACACCAACCAGCAGTCGGACGTCTTCCGCCGCGACCTGTGGACCGGCCGCACCGAGCGGGTGAGCCTCACCCGGGACGGCGCGCAGAGCACCGCCTCGTCGTTCACCCCGTACGTGGACGCGCTGGGCGACACCGTGGTCTTCGACGCCACCGACGGCGACCTCGTCCCGGGCGACACCAACAACGTCACGGACGTCTTCCGGCGCCGCCTCTGACCGCCCGGCCGCCCCGCCCCGGCCCGGTCCCCGGCCCGACTCCCCGGCGGAATACGTTTGTTGACGTATTTTCCGCCGGGATCACCGATAGCCGTTGACCACCCGCGCCTCCCGGCGATTGGCTCTCCCCGAGCCCGCCGCCGGGAGGGAGCCCGGCCGGGCGATCGAAGGGGAGGACCGACCACATGGCACGCAGCACCCGTACCACCCGCAACCGGTGGCTGGCCGGCGGCGGAAGCGTCCTGGCGGCCGTCGCCGTGCTCGCCGCGACCGCCGCCCCCGCCCAGGCCGCCCCGGCGCCGCACGGCACCGTCCAGGTCAGTGTCGGCGTGAACGGCACCGCGCCCGACGACCAGTCGTGGGGCCGGGGCGTCAGCGCCGACGGCCACTACGCCCTGTTCACCTCCTGGGCCAAGAACCTGGTGTCCCAGCCGGCCAAGAGCGGGCGGGACGCCTACGTCCGGGACCTTCGCACCGGCCGCACCGAGCGGGTCAACCTGGCCGACGACGGCTCGGCGCTGGACGGCTTCACCGACTACGTCGCGATCAACGCCGACGGCCGCTACGTCGCCTTCGCGAGCGACGCCCAGAACGTCCTGCCCGGCATGCAGCTGCAGGGCCGCTCCGAGGTGTACGTCCGCGACCGCAGGACCGGCCGCACCGAGCTGGTCAGCGGCGGGCTCACCAGCACCGACGGCGACAGGTTCCACGCCTCGTACGCGCCGTCGATCAGCGCGAACGGCCGCTACGTGGCCTTCGTGTCCAGCCGGACCGACCTCGTGCCCGAGCCCGGGGGCGGCGACCCCTCGCTCGCCCGGCCGTACACCTGGGACTACAACGTCTACGTCACCGACCGCTGGACGGGGCGGACCCGCCTGGTCACCCTCGGCACGGACGGCAAGCCGGGCGACGGCATGTCCCTCAACCCGACGATCAGCGCGGACGGCCGCACCGTCGGCTTCACCTCGTTCGCCGGCAACCTGCTGCCGGCCGGGCAGACCCCGGCCCTCGCCGCCCCGGCCGCCGCGGGCGCCGCGGCCGGCGGCGCCGCCGACGTCGAGCCGGCCCCGGGCACCGCCCCCGCCCTGCCCCGCGGCGCCCGCGAGGGCGTGGCGCGGCCGAACCTCGCCCGGCCGACGACCGGCGCCTACTACACCTACGACGTGGCCTCCGGCCGGATCTCCGCCGCCAGCCTCGACCAGGACGGCAAGCTCGGCTTCGCGAGCTTCGACGCGACGATCAGCCCGGACGGGCGGCGCGCGGTCTACGCCCTCCCCGAGCCCGGCGGGTCGACCAACGGCCACCGGTACCACCTCGTGCTGTACGTCCGGGACCTCAGGACGGGCACCGTGACGAAGGTCAGCGGCGGGCTGCCCGGCACCAGCTCGGTCGGCACCTCCGACCACGGCCGGATCACCGCCGACAACCGCTGGGTGTACTTCTCCTCCGCCGCCGACAACCTGGTGGCCGGCCCGCAGCACGCGGGGTGGGACGTGTACCGCCACGACCTGCGCACCGGCCGCACCGAGCGGGTCTCCACCGCCCCGGACGGCTCCCTGGGCAACGGCTCCTCGGTCGACCCCTTCGTGGACGCCGACGGGGACACCGTGGTCTTCGGCTCGACCAGCGGGAACCTGACCGCCGGCGCGGGCGGCCCGGAGAGCACCGGCTACCAGGTCTTCGCCCGCACCGCCGGGCAGCACGGCGACGGCGACGACCAGGGCCAGGACGAGGACGACTGACCGGCCCCGCCCCGCGGCGGCGCCCTCCGCGCGGACCGCGCCGGGCGGACGGCCCCGGGGAACGACTCCCGGGGAACCGCGACGGGGGCGGGACGTCGGCCGGGCCGGCGTCCCGCCCCCGCGGCGGGAGGGTGGGGCAGGTGGTTCGTGGTGGTGGGCCCGCGGGCCGGTCCGGTTCCGAGCGGACCGGCCCGCGGGCGTCCGTGCGGGCCCCTGCCGGGCCCGGTGGGGCGTTACTCGCCCAGTGCGGCGCGCGCGTCCACGAAGGCGGCGACGGCGCGCTCGACGTCCTCGGTGGAGTGCGCGGCGGACAGCTGCACCCGGATCCGGGCCTGGCCGTGCGGGACGACCGGGTAGGAGAACCCGATCACGTACACCCCGCGCTCCAGGAGCAGTTCGGCGAGCCGGCCGGCGCGGGCCGCGTCGCCGATCATCACCGGGGCGATCGGGTGGTCGCCCGGGAGGATCTCGAAGCCGGCCTCGGTCATCTTCGAGCGGAACAGCGCGGTGTTGGCCGCCAGCCGCTCGCGCAGCTCGTTGGAGTTCTCGACCAGGTCGAGCACCTTCAGCGAGGCCGCCGCGATCACCGGGGCGAGCGAGTTGGAGAACAGGTACGGGCGGGAGCGCTGGCGCAGCAGGGCGACGATCTCCCGGCGGGCGGCCACGTAGCCGCCGGAGGCGCCGCCGAGCGCCTTGCCGAGGGTGCCGGTGATGATGTCCACACGGTCCATCACGCCGTGCAGTTCGGGGGTGCCGCGGCCGCCCGCGCCGACGAAGCCGACGGCGTGCGAGTCGTCGACCATGACCATCGCGTCGTAGCGGTCGGCGAGGTCGCAGATCTCCTGCAGCGGGGCGACGTAGCCGTCCATCGAGAAGACGCCGTCGGTGACGATCAGGCGGCGGCGGGCGTCCTGGCTGTCCTGGAGCTGCTTCTCCAGGTCGGCCATGTCGCGGTTGGCGTAGCGGTGGCGGCGGGCCTTGCTGAGGCGGATGCCGTCGATGATGCTGGCGTGGTTGAGCGCGTCGGAGATGACGGCGTCGCGGTCGTCGAGCAGGGTCTCGAAGACACCGCCGTTGGCGTCGAAGCAGGAGGAGTACAGGATGGTGTCCTCCTGGCCGAGGAAGGCCGACAGGCGGTCCTCGAGCTCCTTGTGGACGTCCTGGGTGCCGCAGATGAAGCGCACCGAGGCCATGCCGTAGCCCCAGCGGTCCAGCGCGTCCTTGGCCGCGGCCAGCACCTCGGGGTGGTCGGCCAGGCCGAGGTAGTTGTTGGCGCAGAAGTTCAGCACCTCGCCGGGGCGGCCGCCGCCGGTGACGGTGACCGCGGCGCTCTGCGGGGTGCCGATGACGCGCTCGGGCTTGAAGAGGCCCGCCTCGCGGATCTCGTCGATGGTGGTGGCGATGTCGGCGCGCACGTTGTCGAACACTGCGGACTCCTCACAAGTCGGCGGGGTGGCTCAGGCGGTCCAGTCGAGGATGATCTTGCCGCAGTTGCCACTGGCGGCGTCGTCGAACGCGGCCTCGAAGTCGGTGGCGGCGTACCGGCCGGTGATCACCGGGCTGAGGTCCAGGCCGCCCTCCAGCAGCACCGACATCGCGTACCAGGTCTCGAACATCTCGCGGCCGTAGATGCCCTTGATGGTGATCATCGACGTGACGATCGAGGCCCAGTCGACCGGGAACTGCTCGGCGGGCAGGCCCAGCATGGCGATCTTGCCGCCGTGCGTCATGTTGGCGATCATCGACTGCATCGCCTCGGGGCGGCCGGACATCTCCAGGCCGACGTCGAAGCCCTCGCGCAGGCCGAGCTTCTGCTGGCCCTCCTCGATGGTGTGCTCCGCGACGTTCAGCGCCAGCGTGACGCCGACCTCGCGGGCCAGGTCCAGGCGGTACGGGGAGACGTCGGTGATCATCACGTTTCGGGCACCGGCGTGCTTGGCGACGGCGGCGGCCATGATGCCGATCGGACCGGCGCCGGTCACCAGCACGTCCTCGCCGACCAGCGGGAAGGACAGCGCGGTGTGCACGGCGTTGCCGAAGGGGTCGAAGATCGCGGCGACGTCCAGGTCGACCGGCACCCGGTGCACCCAGACGTTGGACGCGGGCAGCGCCACGTACTCGGCGAAGGCGCCGTCGCGGTTGACGCCCAGACCGACCGTGTTGCGGCACAGGTGGCGGCGGCCGGCCAGGCAGTTGCGGCACTTGCCGCAGACCAGGTGGCCCTCGCCGCTGACCAGGTCGCCGACCGAGATGTCCGCGACGCCGGCGCCGAGCTCGGCGACCTCGCCGACGAACTCGTGGCCGAGGACGAGCGGGGTCCTGATGGTCTGCTGCGCCCAGCCGTCCCACTTGCGGATGTGCAGGTCGGTGCCGCAGATGCCGGTTCGCAGCACCTTGATCAGCACCTCGCCGGGACCGATCTCGGGCTTCGGGACGTCCACCAGCCAGAGGCCGGGCTCGGCCTGCTGCTTGACGAGTGCCTTCACGGGCGACGGCTCCTGACGTGCGAGTGGACGGCCTTCGGGGTGGGCAGGCCGGAGGGCGCCGGTGCGGCCGTCCTCGCGGACGTCCTCCGGGCAGGCAGCAATCTGCCTGGTGGGAGGGGGTGCGGTCCATCGAGGAATTCTTAAGGGCGGCCACAGCTGGGCTAAACGATCGTGCCCGAGCTGGGGACGGGGGCCGGTGCGGCGTGCCGGTGCTCACCCGTCCGGCCGAGCGCGGGGCGCCAGCCGCGACACCGACCGCCCGGCGGGCCCCGGTGCCCGGCACCCGGGCGGCCGGCCCGGCCGGCCGCCCGGTTGGGACACCCGGCTGACCGGGGCAGCCGTTCGGGCCAGCGCCGCCGCCGCCGGCGCGCGGGCGCCCGCCGGCGGTGCTTACCGTGGCGGGGCTCCCCCACGGCCCCGTGGCGCAGCGCTCCGGGGCTCCCGGCCGCAGAGAGGCGCCCGCGCAGATGACCGACACCCGACGGCCGCGTCCGGCCGCACCCCGCACCACCGGCCGCGTGAGCGCCGCCGCGCTGGCCCTGACCGGGCTGCTCGCCGCCGCGGCCTGCTCCGGCGGGTCGACCACCGCCCGGCAGTCCGGCGAGCCGGCCGTGACCGCCGAGCCCGTCGCGGTCAGCCCGTCCGCCGGCACCCCCGGCTCGCAGGCCCCGTCCGCCGCGGGCTCCTCCGGCGCCGTGGTGCCGCTGACGGCCGACGTCACCAAGCAGCTGGACGCCGCGATCACCCGGGTGATGAGCCAGGCCGCCGTCCCCGGCGTCAGCGTCGGGATCACCACGCCCACCGGCACCTACGTGAAGTCCTTCGGCGTCGCCGACAAGGTCTCCGAGACGCCGATGGACCCGGGGCTGCGGATGCGGATCGGCAGCGAGACCAAGACCTTCACGGCGACGGCCGTCCTACGGCTGGTGGACCAGGGCAAGGTCCGCCTGGACGACCCGATCGCGAAGTACGTGGACGGCGTGCCCGGCGGCGACGGCATCACCGTGCGCCAGCTCGGCGAGATGCGCAGCGGGCTGTTCCCGTACTCCTCCGACCCGGACTTCGTGAACACCCTGATCAGCGACCCGAACCGGGTGTTCACACCGGACCAGCTGCTCGCGTACGGGTACAAGCACCCGGCCGTGTTCCCGCCCGGCGCGCAGTTCCAGTACAACAACAGCAACTACATCATCCTCGGCAAGCTGCTGGAGAAGGTCGGCGGGCAGCCGGCCGGGCCGTTCATCAAGGACCAGGCGATCACCCCCGCCGGGCTCGGCCAGACGCTCTTCCCGGTGGGCGCGGAGTTCCCCGACCCGCACGCCCACGGCTACACCGACCAGACGCCCGACGGGTCGATCCAGGACGCCACCGACTGGGACCCGTCGTGGGCCTGGACCGCCGGGGCGATCATCTCCACCCTCGCCGACCTGCAGAGCTGGGCGAAGACCGCGGCCACCGGGACCCTCCTCAAGCCGGCCACCCAGGCCGAACGGCTGAAGACCCTGCCGACCGGCGACCCCGGGGTCGGCTACGGCTTCGGGATCTTCGACAACAACGGGTGGATCGGGCACAACGGCTCGCTGCCCGGCTACGAGAGCGTGGCGGTCTACCTGCCGCAGGCGCAGAGCACGCTGACGATCCTGCTCAACACCGACGTGCTGTACCAGGGTTCGGAGCCGTCCTCGCTGTTCGCGAACGAGATCACGAAGATCATCTCGCCGAGGAACCCCTACTCGATCCCGCCGGCGACCGCCGCCCCGTCCCCGCCGGCCTCCGGGTCGGGCTCCGGCTCCGGCACGCCGACCGGCACCGGATCCCCCTCCACCGTGCGGACCTGACGGCCCGGCGGCAGTCGGCGCGGCGCCCGGCCCCTCCCGGTGGAGGGGCCGGGCGCCGCGGCGTCAGATCCCCAGCACGCGCGCCAGGTCGTACGAGACCGGCTCCTCCAGCTGCGCGTAGGTGCAGCTCTCCGGCGTGCGGTCCGGCCGCCAGCGGCGGAACTGCGCGGTGTGCCGGAAGCGGGTGCCCTCCAGGTGGTCGTAGGCCACCTCGACCACCCGCTCGGGGCGCAGCGCGATCCACGAGAGGTCCTTGCCGCCGGTCCACCGGCTGACCGCGCCGGGCAGCCGCCCCTCGGCGTGGGCGGCCTCGTCCGCCCAGGCCCCCCAGGGGTGCCCGGAGAGCTCGGCCATCCGCAACGGGGCCAGCTCCTCGGCCAGTTCGCGGCGCCGGGCCATCGAGAAGGCCGCGCAGACGCCGACGTGCTGCAGCCGCCCCCCGTCGTCGTTGATGCCGAGCAGCAGCGAGCCGACCACCGGGCCGCTCTTGTGCTCGCGGTAGCCGGCCACCACGCAGTCGGCGGTGCGCTCGTGCTTGATCTTGAACATGGTCCGCTCGCCCGGCCGGTAGGGCTGGTCCAGCGGCTTGGCCACCACGCCGTCCAGCCCGGCGCCCTCGTACTCGGCGAACCAGGTCTGCGCCACGTCGCGGTCGGTGGAGGCCGGGGCGGTGAACACCGGGTCCGCCGCCCCGCCGAGCGACGCCTCCAGCGCCTCCCGGCGCACCGACAGCGGCTCGTCCAGGAACGGGACGTCCCCGAGCGCGAGCAGGTCGAAGGCGACGAAGGAGGCCGGTGTCCGCTCCGCCAGCAGCCGCACCCGGCTCGCCGCCGGGTGGATCCGCTCCAGCAGCTCCTCGAAGCGCAGCCGGCCGTCCCGGGCGATCACCACCTCGCCGTCCAGCACGCAGCGGGGCGGCAGCTCGCGCTTCAGCGCCTCGACCAGTTCGGGGAAGTACCTGGTCAACGGCTTGCCGGTGCGGCTGCCGAGCTCCACCTCGTCGCCGTCGCGGAACACGATCGTGCGGAAGCCGTCCCACTTGGCCTCGTACTGCATCCCGGGCGGGATCCTGGCCACCGACTTGGCGAGCATCGGTGCCACCGGCGGCATCACGGGCAGGTCCATGGCTCCGATCCTCGCGCGCCCGGTGCGAAGCCGCGCGCCGGGCGGCAGCCGGCGAGCGGTGGGCACCTGGCGGCGGCGGGCGGCGGGCGAAAAGGCGCGCGCCGGGCGCGGCGCCCTTAGCGTGAGAGGCATGGGCTCAGCCGTCGAACTGGATGTCGCCGGGCGCACCGTCCGGCTGTCGAACCCGGACAAGGTGTACTACCCGGAGCGCGGCTTCACCAAGCTGGACGTCGCGCAGTACTACCTGGCCGTCGCCGACGGGGTCCTGCGCGGGCTGCGCGACCGGCCCACCACGCTGCAGCGCTTCCCGGACGGCGTGGAGGGCGAGTTCTTCTACCAGAAGCGCGCCCCCAAGGGCCTGCCGGAGTGGCTGCCCACCGCCCGGATCAGCTTCCCCAGCGGACGCTCCGCCGACGAGATCTGCCCGACCGAACCGGCCGCCGTCCTGTGGGCCGCCAACCTCGGCTGCCTCACCTTCCACCCCTGGCCGGTCCGCCGCACCGACACCGAGCACATCGACGAACTGCGCGTCGACCTCGACCCGCAGCCCGGCACCGACTTCCGTGACGCCGTCCGCGCCGCCCACGAACTGCGCTCCCTGCTCGGCGAGTTCGGACTGCGTGGCTGGCCCAAGTCGTCCGGCGGCCGCGGCCTGCACGTCTACGTGCCGCTCGCACCCGAATGGACCTTCACCGACGGGCGGCACGCCGTGATCGCGCTCGGCCGCGTCCTGGAACAGCGGATGCCCGGCCGGGTCACCACCGCCTGGTGGAAGGAGGAGCGCGGCGAGCGGATCTTCGTCGACTACAACCAGATGGCCCGCGACCGCACCATCGCCTCCGCCTACTCGCTGCGCGCCCGCCCCCGGGCCACGGCCTCCACCCCGCTGCGCTGGGAGGAGCTCGACGACGCCTCCCCCGAGGACTTCGACCTGCGCACCGTCCCCGCCCGATTCGCCGAACTCGGCGACCTGAACGCGGAGATGGACGGCCAGGCGTTCCGGCTGGAGGGTCTGCTGGAGCTCTACGACAAGCAGCTCCACGACGAGGGCCTCGGCGAGCTGCCCTACCCGCCCGACCACCCCAAGGCCGCCGGCGAACCGACCAGGGTCCAGCCCAGCCGCGCCAGGAAGCAGTGACCGGCCGCGCCCACCGAGTGGTCGACTAGGCTGACGCCGCCCGGGGGGGACGGCCGGGCGTCGGGACGACCGGGTGACGGGTCGACGGAGGGGTGCGGATGGGCGCGCGGGGGCTGGCGGGGATCCTGGCGGACGCGGCGGGCGGCGTGTTCCCGCCCCCGGACGGGACCGTGACGGTGGTGCCGCAGCCGTCCCCGCGCGAGGCCGGGGTGCTGTCGCTCTCCGCCCACGCCGTCGTCTTCACCGACGAGGACCCGGCCTGGGTGCACCGGGCCCTCGCGGCCACCCCCGGCGACCGCCTGGCGGCGCCGCTCTGCCCGCCGTTCCTCACCGCCCTCGCCCGGCGCACCGGCCGGGTCGTCAACAACATCGACCTGCTGACCGTGGCCCCCCGGCTGCCCGGCCCACCGCCGCTGCCGCTGACCCCGGTCGAGGACCGGGAGCACCCGCGCGTCGTCCGGGCGCTGCGCTACCGCGACGACGTCCGGGTGTACACCGCCGACGGCGGCGTGCTGGTCCTGGGCCGCGGCGTCGCCGGGCGCTGGGAGTGCGCGGTCGAGGTCGACCCGCAGGCGCGCGGGCGCGGCCTCGGCCGGGCCCTGGCCACCGGCGCCCGGCACCTGCTGCCCGAGGGCGACGTCGTCTGGGCGCAGCAGGCGCCCGGCAACGCCACCAGTGTCCGGGCCTTCCAGGCCGCCGGCTACCGGCCCGTCGGCGCCGAGACGCTGCTGGTGGTGGACCCGTGACGCACCCGGCCGCCGACCCCGGCGCCGCCCCGGCCCGGCCCGGCGGGCCTCACTGACCGGTCATGGTCAGCGCGAACCAGAAGACGCCCCCCAGCGCCACCAGGGTCGCCAGCAGGACGCCCGCCACCACCCCGGACAGCACCAGCCCCCGCCCGACCGGCCACGCGTACAGCCCGGCGCCGGCGGCGAGCACCCCGGCCACGGCGGGCACCAGGGCCAGCGCCAGCAGCGTCAGCGTGCGGGCCACCTCGGCGTCCGAGACCACGTGGCAGTCGTCGCCCCGGCAGCCCACCCGGACGTCCGAGCCGACCGTCGCCCCGGCGAACACCCGTGCCTGCTCCAGCGCCGGTCCGCCGTCGTCCGGGTGGAACACCCCCCGGCAGTCCGAGGGCGGCGGCCCGTCCTCGTAGGCCGGGATCAGGCACCGCTCCGCCCGGAACACCCCGGGCACGCCGACCCAGCCGGCCGCCTGCCCGAACTGGCGCACCGGGCCGCCCGCGAGCCACACGGCCAGCCACACCAGCGCCACCCCGGCCACCACCGGCCCCCAGCGCCGAGCCGTCACCGCCATCCGCCACCCCCCGGTCCGCCCACCCCGTGCGTGTGACGCCGCGGACGCCCGGACGGTTGCACCGGCGGGGCGGGAACGGCACCGCCGAGCCGACGGGGTGACCGCCCGCCGGCGTCGGGATCAGCCGCCCGCCGGGCGGAGGGGCAGCGAGAACCTGACCTTGGGCCGGGCCAGGGCCCCCGCGCGGCGGTAGAAGCGGATGGCGTCGGCGTTCCAGTCGGGTGTCTGCCACTGCAGCTCCCCGGCGCCGCGGGCGGCCGCCGCGTCCCGCACGGCGTCGAGCAGGGCGCGGCCCCAGCCCGCTCCCCGGTACGGCTCGGTGACGAACAGGCAGTCCAGGTGGGCGTGGTCGGCCGCCTGCCAGGTGGAGAACTCCAGGGACCAGGTGGCGTAGCCGACCGGTTCGCCGCCGTGGTCGACGACGAGGCACCAGGCTCTCGGGCGCGCCGCGAACAGGGCGGGCGCCAGGCGGTCGGCGAGGTCGGCGGGCACCGGTCCGGCCTGCTCGTGGGCGGCGTGGGCGGCGCACAGGCGGGCCAGGGCGGGCAGGTCGGCGGCGGTGGCCGGGCGGATCACACCGCCCGGCCGCGCGGTGTCCGTCAGCATGCGCAGGAGATGCCCGAGCGCGGGGCGGTCAGGTCGTCGACGGGGCGCTGCTCCGCCCCGGCGGCGCTGTCGTAGGCGAAGCCCTCGCGCACCCAGTACTCGAAGCCCCCGAGCATCTCCTTGACCTGGTAGCCGAGGCGGGCGAAGGCCAGCGCCGCGCGGGTCGCGCCGTTGCAGCCGGGGCCCCAGCAGTAGGTGACCACGGTCCGGGCCGGGTCGATCAGCTGCGGCGCGAGTTCGGCGATCCGGGCGGTGGGGATGTGCAGGGCGCCGGGGATGCGGCCCTGGTTCCAGCCGGCCTCGCTGCGGGTGTCGACCACCACGACCCCGGGCACGCCGGCCAGCAGGTCGGCGTGCACGTCGGAGACGTCGGCCTCGAAGGCGAGCCGGGCGGCGTAGTGGGCGGCGGCCTCGGCCGGGGCGGCGGCGGGCACGCTCAGGACGGCACTGGCGATCTCGGCGGAAGCGGTCGAAGACATCCGGGCACCTCGTGTTCTCGCTGGTCAGGGCGGGTTTCGCCGGGCCGTTCCGGGTTTCCCGGTCGGCGACGGCTCCATCCTCCGACCCCGGGCCCCGCCCCCACGAGTGGCGTGAACGCCTGAGGTCGCGAAGATCCCGCCAGCCCCGGGCCCGGCGTGCCGCCGGGGGCGCCGGCCGGGAACCGGGTTGGTGATCTCCGCCCGGTGCCGTACAGTCGGTCTCACCGACGCGGGGTGGAGCAGCTCGGTAGCTCGCTGGGCTCATAACCCAGAGGTCGCAGGTTCAAATCCTGTCCCCGCTACCACGTAGCCCGAAGGGGCGGACACGCAACGCGTGTCCGCCCCTTCGGCGTTCCGGCACCCCGCGGGGCGCCGGGGCCGCCCCCGGTCAGTGCTCGCGGGCGCCCGCCGGGGCAAGCTCCGCGATGATCCGCACCGCGTCGGCGACCTGGGCGTCCGTCAGGTCGCCGCGCGCCGTCAGCCGCAGCCGGGACACCCCGTCCGGGACGGACGGCGGGCGGAAGCAGCCCACGGCCAGGCCGGCCCGGCGGCAGTCGGCGGCCCAGGCCACGGCGGCCTCCGGCCCCGGGGCCCGGACCGACACCACGGCCGCGTCCGGCTCGCAGGCCCGCAGCCCGGCGGCGGTGAGCCGGGCGGCCAGGGCGCGCGCCACTTCGCGGGTGCGCTCGGCCCGGTGCGGCTCGGCGCGCAGCAGGCGCAGCGCGGCGAGCGCGGCGCCGGCGGCGGCCGGGGCGAGGCCGGTGTCGAAGATGAAGGTGCGGGCGGTCTCGGTGAGGTGGCGGATCACCCGGTGCGGCCCGAGCACGGCGCCGCCCTGCGAGCCGAGCGACTTGGAGAGGGTGACGGTGGCGACGGTGTCCGGCTGCCCGGCGAGCCCGGCGGCCGCCAGGGCCCCGCTGCCGCCGGGGCCGAGGACGCCCAGCCCGTGCGCGTCGTCGACCAGCAGCGCCGCGCCGTGCGCGCGGACCGCGGCGGACAGCCCGGCCAGCGGCGCGGCGTCGCCGTCCACCGAGAACACCGAGTCGCTGACCACCAGCGCCCGCCGCCGGGTGCGGCCGGCGAGCACCTCCCGGACGGCGTCCGGGTCGCTGTGCGGGGCCCGGTGGACGTCCGCGCGGGCGAGCCGGCAGCCGTCGATCAGCGAGGCGTGGTTGTAGGCGTCCGACACGATCAGGGTGTCCGGGTCGGTGAGCGCGGTCAGCGCGGCGAGGTTGGCGGTGTACCCGGAGGAGAACACCAGCGCGGCCTCCACCCCGCAGAAGTCCGCCAGCTCCTGCTCCAGTTCGGTGTGCAGGGCCGTCGTGCCGGTCACCAGCCGCGATCCGGTCGACCCGCCGCCCCAGCGCAGGGCCGCCTCGGCCGCCGCGGCCGTGACCGCCGGGTGCCGGGTCAGCCCCAGGTAGTCGTTGCCCGCCAGGTCGAGCACCGCGTCCTCGGCCGACCGGCTGCGCAGGGTGCGCGTCAGCCCGGCGTCGGCGCGCAGCCCGGCGGCCTCGTCCAGCCAGTCGAACACGGCCTCCGGGGCCAGGTCAGTGGTGTGCGTCGGGGACGCGAGCGGGTGGACCATGCCCGGCACTCTGGCACGCCCGGCACCCCCGATCAATGTGCGCCTCCGCACAGCCCGCGCACCGCCCGTCCGGGGCCGCGCGGCGCCCGCCCCGGCCCGCGGCCCGGTCGCGGCCCGGTCGCGGCCCGGTCGCGCCCGGGCCGGGCTTTGCCCGCGGTGGCGGCCAGCAGGCAAGATAGCCGGGTGACCCTCCTTGATCTGATGCCGAAGCCCGCCACGCCCGATGCGCTGTACGAGACGTTCGCCGCGTGGACGGAGGAGCGCGGGATCACGCTCTACCCGGCGCAGGAGGAGGCGCTGATCGAGCTGGTGTCGGGGAACAACGTCATCCTGGCCACGCCGACCGGGTCGGGGAAGAGCCTGGTGGCGGCGGGGGCGCACTTCGCGGCCCTGGCGGAGGGCCAGCGGACCTTCTACACGGCGCCGATCAAGGCGCTGGTGTCGGAGAAGTTCTTCGACCTGGTCAAGATCTTCGGCACCGAGCAGGTCGGCATGATGACCGGCGACGCGAGCGTGAACCCGACCGCGCCGATCATCTGCTGCACGGCCGAGGTGCTGGCGCAGATCGCGCTGCGGGACGGCTCCCGGGCGGACATCGGCCAGGTCGTGATGGACGAGTTCCACTTCTACGCCGAGCCGGACCGCGGCTGGGCCTGGCAGATCCCGCTGCTGGAGCTGCCGCAGGCGCAGTTCCTGCTGATGTCCGCGACGCTGGGCGACGTCCGCCGGTTCGAGGAGGACCTGACGCGCCGCACCGGCCGGCCGACGACGGTGGTGCGCAACGCGACCCGTCCGGTGCCGCTGTTCTACGAGTACCGCCGCACCACCCTGCACGACACCCTGGAGGAGCTGCTGCAGACCGGCCAGGCGCCGGTCTACGTCGTGCACTTCACGCAGAAGGAGGCGGTGGAGCGGGCGCAGTCGCTGATGAGCATCAACATGTGCTCGAAGGCGGAGAAGGAGGCCATCGCCGACCTGATCGGCAACTTCCGCTTCACCACCAAGTTCGGCCGCAACCTGTCCCGTTACGTGCGGCACGGCATCGGCGTGCACCACGCGGGCATGCTGCCGAAGTACCGCCGGCTGGTCGAGCGCCTCGCCCAGGCCGGCCTGCTGAAGGTGATCTGCGGGACGGACACCCTGGGCGTCGGCGTGAACGTGCCGATCCGCACGGTGCTGTTCACGGCGCTGTCCAAGTACGACGGCAACCGGGTGCGGATCCTGCGCGCCCGCGAGTTCCACCAGATCGCCGGCCGGGCCGGCCGGGCCGGCTTCGACACCGTCGGCCAGGTGGTGGCTCAGGCGCCGGAGCACGTGATCGAGAACGACAAGGCGATCGCGAAGGCCGGCGACGACCCGAAGAAGAAGCGCAAGGTGGTGCGGAAGAAGGCCCCGGAGGGCTTCGTCGGCTGGACGGAGGAGACCTTCGACCGGCTCATCGCGGCCGACCCGGAGCCGCTGGTCTCCCGGTTCAAGGTGAGCCACGCGATGCTGCTGTCGGTGATCGGCCGCCCGGGCAACGCCTTCGAGGCGATGCGCAAGCTCCTCACCGACAACCACGAGGACCGGCCGGCGCAGCGCCGGCACATCCGCACCGCGATCGCGATCTACCGCTCCCTGCTGGTCGGCGGCGTGGTCGAGCGGCTGCCGGAGCCGGACCCCGAGGGCCGGATCGTCCGCCTCACCCTGGACCTGCAGGAGAACTTCGCGCTCAACCAGCCGCTCTCCACCTTCGCGCTGGCCTCCTTCGAGCTCCTCGACCCGACCTCGCCCTCGTACGCGATGGACGTCGTCTCGGTGGTCGAGGCCACCCTCGACGACCCGCGGCAGATCCTCGCCTCGCAGCAGAACAAGGCCCGCGGCGAGGCCGTCGGCGAGATGAAGCGCGACGGCGTCGAGTACGAGGAGCGGATGGAGCGGCTGCAGGAGATCACCTACCCGAAGCCGCTGGAGGAACTGCTCACCCACGCCTACGAGGTGTACCGCCGGGCGCACCCGTGGATCGGCGACCACCAGCTGGCGCCCAAGTCCGTGGTCCGCGACCTGTACGAGCGGGCGATGACCTTCTCGGACTACGTCGGCTTCTACGAGCTGGCGCGCACCGAGGGCATCGTGCTCCGCTACCTGGCGGGCGCCTACAAGGCGCTGGAGCAGACCGTCCCCGAGGACGTGAAGACCGACGACCTGAAGGACGTCATCGCCTGGCTCGGCGAGCTGGTCCGCCAGGTCGACTCCAGCCTGCTGGACGAGTGGGAGCAGCTGGCCAACCCGACCGATCCGCAGGCCCCCGAGGTGACCCTGGACGACCGGCCGGCGCCGGTCACCGCCAACGCGCGGGCGTTCCGGGTGCTGGTGCGCAACGAGATGTTCCGCCGCGTGGAGCTGTGCGCGCTGGAGCACTACGAGGAGCTCGCCGAGCTGGACGGCTCCTACGGCTGGGACGCGGACCGCTGGGCGGACGCCATGGACGGCTACTGGGACGAGTACGACGACCTGGGCACCGGCCCGGACGCGCGCGGCCCGAAGATGCTGCTCATCGAGGAGGAGGACTCCGCCTGGCGGGTCCGGCAGATCTTCGACGACCCGGAGGGCGACCACGACTGGGGCATCAGCGCCGAGGTCGACCTGTTCGGCTCGGACGAGGAGGGCCGCGCGGTGCTGCGGGTCACCGCGGTGGACCGGCTCGGCGGCTGACCGGCCGCCGCCCCGGCCGACCGCTCGTGGAACGGCCGGGGCCCGGAGGGGACGCACCCCCTCCGGGCCCCGGCCGTTCGTCACGTCCGGGCTCTCGTCCCGCCCGGCCCGCCGTCACATCCAGACGAACGGCGCGCCCGCGGCGTAGGAGAGCGCCCGGTTGGCCTCGTCCAGGATCTGCTCGTTGCTGGGCGCCGGCCCCGACGGCACCGGGACCGGAGCGCTCGGGACGGGCGAGGCGCCGGCGCCGGGCGTCCGGGCGTCGCTCAGCCGCGAGTTGGTCACCGTCACGTAGTGCCCGACGGCCGCGACCCGCGGCTCCACGGCCGCCTTGGGCGCACCGGACGGCGCCACGGGAGCGGCGGAGGCGTCGGGGAGGATGAAGGCGAGCGCCCCGGGCTTGCCCCGCAGGGTCTCCGCCGCCTTGACGGCGGCGGCCTGGTCGCCGAAGCGCAGCACGGTCACGCTGCTGAGCACCGGGCGGTCCTGGCCGGTGAAGCTGAGGGTCAGGTAGGCCTGGCAGCCGCTGTCCCTGAGCAGCTCCTGGGTGCGGTCCTGCAGCACCTCGGTGCAGTTCTCGCCCTGCCGGATGCCGTTGCGCCGGGCCTTGTACGCGCCCGCCTCGATCGGGCGCTGGGGCGGGAAGTAGGCGTCCGCGACGAGGCCCTCCGGGTCGGTGCGCGGCGGCGGGGCGCCGACCACCGGCGGGGTCCTGGACGCGTCCTTGCTGGAGGGGCCGAGCCCGGGTATGTAGTCACCGGGCATCGGGCGGGTGATGATCCATCCGCCGGCGGCGACCACGCCGACCACCACGACCCAGCCGACCGCCCGGCGGGCCGTCAGGCGCCGGTTGCGGCCGCCGGTCCGGCCGGGTGACCGGCCGCCGGTGAGGTCCTGCTCCGTGCCGGCGGCATCCCCGCCCGCAACCTCCGCGCCCGCGCCGGCGGCCCCGCCGGTCCGCCGCCCTGCCTGGCCGTTCAGGCCCTCTCCCGGAGTCGGGGTGCGCTCCCCCTGCGTGGTCATGGCGCAGATTCTAAGCAACCGCCGGGTGGCCCAGGTCACGGGGTGGGCGGTTGTCGATCATCGTCGGCGGAGCCCCGGGCCGGGCCGCCCGCCGTCACTGCCGGCCCGCGCGGACTACCCGTCGGTAGCCCCGGCTCCGCGCCGGCGTCAAGCGCGTGACCAGGGGCGACGCCGTGAGCTTCGACACTGTGGCAAGTGGCACATCCTTCCACGGATCTTCTGGCGGGTTTCCTCTGGCGTCATTCGAGCGGCACCAGGCAGGATCGCCCCATGGATCTGCTCGATACCCTCACCGCCAAGGGCCTGCGCGGCGAAGTCCCGACCCGCGAGGAGGCGCTGGCCGTCCTCGCCACCACCGACGACGAGCTGCTGGACGTGGTCGCCGCGGCCGGCAAGGTGCGCCGCCGCTGGTTCGGCCGCCGCGTCAAGCTCAACTACCTGGTGAACCTGAAGAGCGGGCTCTGTCCGGAGGACTGCAACTACTGCTCGCAGCGGCTGGGCTCCAAGGCCGAGATCCTCAAGTACACCTGGCTCAAGCCGGACCAGGCCGCCGACGCCGCCCGCGCCGGTGTGGCCGGCGGCGCCAAGCGGGTCTGCCTGGTCGCCAGCGGCCGCGGCCCGACGGACCGTGACATCGACCGGGTCACCGACACCATGGCCGCCATCAAGGAGGCCGACCCGGCGGTCGAGATCTGCGTCTGCCTGGGCCTGCTCTCCGACAACCAGGCGGAGCGGCTGAAGGCGGCCGGCGCGGACGCCTACAACCACAACCTCAACACCTCCGAGGCCACCTACGGCGACATCACCACCACCCACACCTACGCGGACCGGGTGGACACCGTGCAGAAGGCGCACGGCGCCGGCCTGTCGGCCTGCTCCGGCCTGATCGCGGGCATGGGCGAGAGCGACGAGGACCTGGTCGACGTGGTGTTCGCGCTGCGCGAGCTCGGCTCGGACTCCGTCCCCGTCAACTTCCTCATCCCCTTCGAGGGCACCCCGCTCGCCAAGGAGTGGAACCTCACCCCGCAGCGCTGCCTGCGCATCCTGGCGATGGTCCGCTTCGTCAACCCGGACACCGAGGTGCGGATCGCCGGCGGGCGCGAGGTGCACCTGCGCTCGATGCAGCCGCTCGGCCTGCACGTCGCCAACTCGATCTTCCTCGGCGACTACCTGACCAGCGAGGGCCAGGCCGGGCAGGCCGACCTCGACATGATCAAGGACGCCGGCTTCGAGGTCGAGGGCGCCGGCGAGGCCACCCTGCCGCGCCACCGCGCCGACGTCGCGGCGGCGGCCTCCGGCTGCGGGACGACCGCCTCCTCCCCCTGCGGCACCGCCGCGTCCGCCTGCGGCAGCGGCGGCGGCTGCGGGCCGTGCGGCGGCCACGGCCACGCCGAGCCGGCCGCGGACGCCCCGGCCGCGGAGCCGGTCGACGAGCTGCGCGACGACCTCGTCAAGGTCCGCCGTCGCGGCGCCGGCACCGAACTCGCGCCCAACGCCTGACCGTTCCACCACCCTGGAGTCGCCCACCATGCCCCCGCTCCCCGCGGACTCGCTGCTCGCCCTCGACCGCGCCCACGTCTGGCACCCGTACGGACCGATGCCCGGCACCGCCACCCCGTACGTGGTCGAGTCCGCGTCCGGCGTCCGGCTGCGCCTGGCCGAGCCGGTCGCGGGCGGGCACCGCGAGCTCGTCGACGGGATGTCGTCCTGGTGGGCGGCCATCCACGGCTACCGGCACCCGGTGCTGGACGAGGCCGTGCGCGAGCAGCTGGGGCGGATGAGCCACGTGATGTTCGGCGGGCTCACCCACGAGCCCGCCGTGCGGCTCGCGGCGAGGCTCGTCGAGATCACCCCGGAGCCGCTGCAGCACGTCTTCCTCGCCGACTCGGGCTCGGTGTCCGTCGAGGTCGCGATGAAGATGTGCCTGCAGTACTGGCGGTCCACCGGGCGCCCGCAGAAGCACCGGCTGCTCACCTGGCGCGGCGGCTACCACGGCGACACCTTCCACCCGATGTCCGTCTGCGACCCGGACGGCGGCATGCACCACCTGTGGGGCGGGGTGCTGCCCGGGCAGCTCTTCGCGCCGCAGCCGCCGGCCGGCTTCGACGCGCCGTTCGACGCCGGGTACGCCGCGTCCTTCGAGGAGCTGATGGCGCGCCACGCGGACGAGCTGGCCGCCGTGATCGTCGAGCCGGTCGTCCAGGGCGCCGGCGGGATGCAGTTCCACTCCCCCGCCTACCTGCGGATGCTGCGCGAACTCTGCGACCGCTACGGGGTGCTGCTCGTCTTCGACGAGATCGCCACCGGTTTCGGCCGCAGCGGCGCGCTGTTCGCCGCCGACCACGCGGGCGTCTCCCCGGACGTGATGTGCCTGGGCAAGGCGCTCACCGGCGGGTACCTGACGCTGGCCGCCACCCTGTGCACCGGCGAGATCGCCGACGGCATCAGCCGCGGCGAGGTGCCGGTGCTCGCGCACGGCCCGACGTTCATGGGCAACCCGCTGGCCTGCGCGGCCGCCAACGCCTCGCTGGACCTCCTGCTGGGCCAGGACTGGGCCGTCGAGGTGAAGCGGATCGAGACCGGGCTGCGGGCCGGCCTCGCCGGGGCGGCCGGACTGCCGGGCGTGCGGGACGTGCGGGTCCGCGGGGCCATCGGCGTGGTGCAGCTGGACCACCCGGTGGACGTCGCCGCCGCCACCGGGGCCGCCGCCCGCGAGGGCGTGTGGCTGCGCCCCTTCCGGGACCTGATCTACACCATGCCCCCCTACGTGTCGCAGGACGAGGACGTGGCCCGCATCGCGGCCGCCGTGACCGCCGCGGCGGTGGCGGGGTGAGCGCGCGCGTCCTGTTCGTCACGGGCACCAACACGGACGTCGGCAAGACCGTCGCGACCGCCGCCGTCGCCTCGGCGGCGCTGCAGGGCGGCCTGCGGGTCGCCGTCCTCAAGCCCGGGCAGACCGGCGTCACCCCGGACGAGCCCGGCGACGCCGCCGAGGTCCGGCGGCTGGCCGGCGCACCGACGACCGGCGAGCCGGCGACCGGTGCGCTGACCACCACCGAACTGGCCCGCTACCCGGAGCCGTTGGCGCCGGACACCGCCGCCCGGCGGGCCGGGCTGCCCTTCCTCTCCCCCGCCGACGTGGCCGGGGCCGTCGCCGAGCTGGCCGCCACCCACGACCTGGTCCTGGTCGAGGGCGCCGGCGGGCTGCTGGTCCGCTACGACGACGACGGCCGCACCCTCGCCGACCAGGCCCGGGCCGTCCTGGACGCCGGACTGCCGGCCGAGGTGCTGCTGGTGGCCGCCGCCGCATTGGGCACGCTGAACATCGTCTCGCTCACGGCCGAGGCCCTGGCCGCCCGCCGGCTCCCGCTCGCGGGCGTCCTGGTCGGCTCCTGGCCGGAGCGGCCGGGCCTCGCCGAGCGGTGCAACCTCGCCGACCTGCCGCGCTCGGCCGGCGCCCCGCTGCTCGGCGCACTGCCCGAACGGGCCGGCGCCGCCGCCGACTTCCCGGCCCTCGCGCTCGCCTCGCTGGCCCCCGGACTGGGCGGCACCTGGGACGCCCAGCAGTTCGCCGACGCCCACCGGCCCGAACCGCCGCCGCTTCGCTCGAAGGGGTGACGCCCCGCCCCGAACCGGGGACCGGACGGGCGGCGGATCACTACCGTGCTCGCATGACGGACGGGATGACGGTGGACGAGTCGCTGCGGGCGCTGGCCGCCCTGGAGGCGGCGTGGAAGGACGACGACGAGGCGCTGGCCGCCCTGGCCGCGGGCGGCGCCGACGAGCGCGCGCTCCCGGCGCTGGTCGCCGCGTACGGCGAGCACGCGATGGACACCCTGATGGCGCTGGCGCTCGGGTTGCGCTCCGGCATGAGCGACGAGGAGATCGCGGAGCTCTCCGACGCCGTCGGCTCCACCATCGGCGCCCGGATGAGCACCCTGCTCACCCGGGCCCTCAAGACCTGGGGCGAGCTCGCCGACCGGGACGACCTCACGGCGACCAGGGCCATCGCCCACGCCGTGATCGACGCCATGCGCGCCGTCACGGAGGACCCGAGCCGGACCGAGGTCCTGCCGCTGCTCGCCACCTTCCGCAGCTACGCCCTCGCCAACCCCTGAGCACCGGCCGGATGGGTCGGCGCCACAGGCCTGCCCCGCCCCGCCTGTCCTGCCTGCCCTTCCTGCGGTCAGGCCGACACCCGGGGCGGCGGGTTGTCGCGCAGGAGGTCGTGGCCGACCTCGGTGACGGTGTGGCGGACCTGCTTGCCCTCACGCCGGGTGCCGATCAGGCCGGCCGCGCGCAGCGCGGCGGCGTGGGCGGAGGCCGAGGGCGGGGTGACGCCGAGGCGCCGGGCGAGTTCGGTGGTGGAGCAGCCCCCGGCGACGGCGCGCAGGACCCGGGCCCGGGCGGGGCCGAGGGCCGCGGCGAGTCCGTCGGCGGCCTGCGGCCGGGGCGCGGGCTCGGCGGCCTGGGCGCCGAGCGGGTGCAGCAGCAGGCTCTGGCGGTCCGGTCCGGCCAGGAGGCCGATGCTCTGCTGGACGAAGTAGTTGGGCCGCAGCTCCAGGCCCCGGCCGGCCAGGTCGAAGGAGCCCTCCAGCTCGCCGAGGGTGCACTCCAGCACGCCCTCGTCCCGCCAGACCGCGTTGGGGTGGAGCGAGTCGAGCATCGCGCCGATCCCGGAGCGGGCTGCGGTGCGGGCCCGCACCGCGATGTCGGCCTCCAGGGCGCGGCGGATGTCGGGCCAGTCCGGGGCGAGGCAGGAGCGGAACAGCGCCCAGGCGCCGTCGCCGACCTCGCGCAGGCCCCGGGCGCCGTCGTCGCGCAGCCGGGCGAGGGCGGTCGGGAGGCCGGCCCCGCTGCCGAACATCGCGACGCCCTCCTCGACGGCCTGTTGGGGGACGGCGAGGAGGGCGTCGAGTTCGTCGTCCAGCTGCCGGCGGACGGCGTCGAGGTCCGCCACCATGAAGTCGGGGACTCCGATCGCACTCGCGTTGACCACGTCGAGGAAGCGCCGGGCCCGGTCGGGCACGTGGCGGCGGGCGTCCCGCCACCAGCGTTCGCTGCGCGAGCCGGTGCCCTGGTGCACGCCCTGCCGGGCCGAGCCGGCCATCAGGTGGTCGAGCGGCGATATGACGAAACGGGTCCTCGCGAGGTCCGCGACCCCGAACCTCAGTGCGATCACGAACCTTCCTCCGGCTCCCCGCAGCCACCCCTGACCTGGCGCGATCTTGACTATTAGGCCCAGAGGCTAATGCATGGCCGTCCGGCGGCCGCCCTTGGCATGCTCGTCCCGTCGGCGCGACGGGGACCCGCTCCGGCCCCCACCGCGAGGGGAGTGGGGGCCGGAGCATCCCCGGCCGCCCGTTCGGTTCAGCGAACGAACGGCGGCCCTGGCGAACCGCACCGGTTCAGTGCGCGCTCCCCGGCGACGACCCCAGGGCCGGTCGGGCCGCGGGCTCCAGCGCCGCCCGCCCGGCCGCCCCGTCCGGCGCCGCTCCGCCGTCCGTGACGTGCAGCCGCTGCTCCGCCCGGTACTGCAGCAGCAGCACCGAACGGACCGGCTCGCCGCCGACGGCGGTGTAGGAGTGCGGCAGGGAGGCGTCGAAGCCGACGTAGTCGCCGGGGCCCAGCTCCAACTCGCGGCGGCCCGCCCTGACCCGCAGTCGGCCGGACTGCACGACGGTGTGCTCGGTGCCGGTGTGGCCGGCGGAGATCTGCGTGCCGTCGGTGCGCACCTGCTGGTCGTAGACCTCGAACACCACGCCCTCCGCCTCGATCCGGCGCAGCGGGCGCAGGTCGACGCCGCGCCCGCTCAGCACCTCGGCGTCGGCCGCCCGCACCACGGTGACCTCCTCGGCGGGCCGCCCCTCCACGAGGTCGGAGATCGGCACGCCGAGCACCCGGGAGAGCCCGAACACCGTCTCCAGGGTCGGGTTGCCGGTGCCGGACTCCAGCTGGGAGAGGGTCGCCTTGCCGATCCCGGCCCGCCGGGACACCTCGGAGAGCGACAGCCCCTGCTGGGCCCGGACACGCTTCAGGTTGGCGGCGAGGACGCCCCGGACGGATCCCTCGGAGTCGCTCACGCTCGACCTCTTCTCTTCGGACTCTGTTCGATATACCGTACGGGACGCATGCCGACGGACGGGTCAGCGTAGCGAGACACCCCACGTCCACCACCCTCACCAGGAGACCGCAGTGACCGAGTCCGCCGACACCATCACGTACCGGAAGAACGGCCTGACCCGCGGGGTGACCGAGGAGCTCGCCGAGAGCATGAAGCACGGCTGGGCCGACACCGAGCGGTCGGACCTCGCGCCGCTTCCGCAGGCCGGGCACACCGCCCGCCGCCGCGCCGAGCTGTCCGCCGCCTTCCCCGGCGAGCTCCTGGTGGTCCCGGCCGGCAACCCCAAGGTGCGGGCCAACGACACCGACTACCCGTTCCGCCCGACCTCCGACTACGCCTACCTCACCGGCGACCGCTCCGAGGACGCGGTGCTGGTCCTGGAGCCCACCGGCGACACCGGCCACCGCGCCGCCGTCTACCTGCGCAACCGCTCCGACCGGGAGAACGGCGAGTTCTGGCTCGACACCCACGGCGAGCTGTGGGACGGCCGCCGCAACAGCCTGACCGAGAACGAGCGCCTGCTCGGCCTGCCCTGCCGGGACGTCCGCGGCGTCCGGGCGGACCTGCAGGCCGCCACCGCGCCGGTGCGGGTGCTGCGCGGCCACGACGCGGGCGTCGACGAGACCCTGCGCGAGCGGGCCACCGCCGAGCGGGACGAGGAGTTCCGGGTCTTCCTGTCCGGCCAGCGCCTGGTCAAGGACGCGTTCGAGATCGCCGAGCTGCGCTTCGCCTGCGAGGCCACCGCCCGCGGCTTCGAGGACGTCGTGCGGGTGCTCGGCGCCGACACCGAGACGGCGGAGCGGCTGATCGAGGGCACCTTCTTCGTCCGCGCCCGGGTCGAGGGCAACGACGTCGGCTACGGCACGATCGCGGCGGCCGGCGCGCACGCCACCACCATGCACTGGGTCCGCAACGACGGCCGCGCGAAGCCGGGCGAGCTGCTGCTGCTCGACGCGGGCGTGGAGACGCACCACCTCTACACCGCCGACATCACCCGCACGCTGCCCGTCGACGGCCGGTTCAGCGACCTCCAGCGCAAGGTCTACGACGCCGTGTACGCGGCGCAGGAGGCGGGCATCGCCGCGGTGCGGCCCGGCGCCGACTTCCGCGACTTCCACCGCGCCGCGCAGCGCGAGCTCGCCGAACACCTCACCTCCTGGGGCCTGTTCGGCGACCTCACCGCCGACAAGGTCTACGAGCTGGGCCTGCACCGCCGGTTCACGCTGGCCGGCACCGGCCACATGCTCGGCATCGACGTCCACGACTGCGCCCACTCCCGCACCGAGATCCACGTCGACGGCCCGCTGCGCCCGGGCATGGTGCTCACCGTGGAGCCGGGGATCTACTTCCAGCAGGACGACCTGACGGTGCCGGCCGAGTACCGCGGCATCGGCGTCCGGATCGAGGACGACATCCTGGTCACCGAGGACGGCAACGAGAACCTCTCCGCAGCCCTCCCCCGCCGCTCCGACGAGGTCGAGGCCTGGCTGGCCGCCCTGCGCGGCTGACGGAGGCGCCGCCCGCCCCCGGCCCGGTCGACGGGCGGGGGCGGGCGGCGGCCGGGGCGGACCGGGCCGGGGGCGGATCAGGCCGGCAGTGGCTTGACCCAGCGGCTCCACTGCGGCTCCGGCCGGTACCCGGCGGCCTGCCAGGTGCGGTGGCCCGGGGCGTTGTCGTCGAGCACCATGGCGTCGGCACGGCGGCCGCCCAGCGCGGCGAAGCGCCGCTCCGCGGCGGCCAGCAGGGCGGCGCCGATGCCGCGCCGGCGGTGGTCGGGGTCGACGGCGAGCCGGTAGAGGTGGCAGCGCCAGCCGTCCCACCCGGCGATGACGGTGCCGAGGAGGGTCGCCGGGTCGCCGGCCGGGGTGGCGACGATCAGGCACTCGGGGTCACGGGCGAGCAGCGCGGCCACGCCCGCCGGGTCGTCCGTGATGCTGGCGCCCTTGGCCGCCCTGGCCCAGAGGGCCAACAGGGCGGGGATCTCGTCGGGGGTGGCGGTGCGCAGGGCGATCTGTTCGGTCATGCGGGCCTGTCTAGCAGCAGGCCCCGGGCCGCCACCGGGAATTCCGCTCCGCGGACGGCCCTCGGCGGGGACGACGGCGCCGCCCGCCCCGGCCCGGTCGACGGGCGGGGCGGGCGGCGGCGCGAACGCGACGACCGTCAGAAGTGGCGGCCGGACTCCCGCTCGGACTTCTCGATCTGGTCGATCCGGCGCTGCAGCTGGTCGGCCTGGGCACGGGCCTTGCGGGCGGCGTCCCGCTCGCCCTCGTGGTCCAGGCGGTTGGCCTTCTGGCGGAGGTCCTGGACCTGCTGGCGCATCTTGTTGAGGTCAACGGTGACGGAGGCGGCCGCCGCGGGCTGGGCGGCGGCGACCTGGGCGACCGTCGCCAGGGCACCCCCGGCCAGGGCTGCGGTCAGGACGAGGGCCGAGATGCGTCGACGCATGGTGACTCCTTACGGTGGTGCGGTTTCACTGGCCGGGAACCATCTGATTACCGGCCGGTAACCATGGTGGCATGACCGTGCGTCACCGATGGCACCACCGGTGCCCGGGCACCACACCCGCACCACACCCGCACCGAAACCCCATCGCTCCGAAACCCCTCGCGCCGAAAGCCCGTCGCTCCGAAAGCCCGTCGCTCCGGCACCGGGTGAGCACCCGTCAGCCGAGCCGCCACACCGTGGTGGTCTTGACGGCGGTGTCCTCCAGGTCGGCGACCACCGGCACCCGGTAGTCGGCGAGCGCGGTGAACCGGTCCCGGGGCAGGTAGGCCCGCCCGGGGTCGCCGACGACGACGGTCGCGCCGCGGGCGGCGGCCCGCTCCAGGAAGGGCAGGAAGCGGGCGGCCATCTCCCGCTCGTAGAAGACGTCCCCCGCGAGGACCACGTCGGCCGGGGCGCCGTCGCCGTCGACCAGGTCCACCAGGGCGGCCTCCACCCGCACGCCGTTGGCCCGCGCGTTCAGACCGATCGCGGCCACCGCGTAGGCGTCGATCTCGGCGGCGTACACCGACCGCGCCCCGCACAGGGCGGCGGCGACCCCGACCACCCCGGACCCGGCCGCCACGTCGAGCACCGTCCGCCCGGCGACGAGCTCGGGGTGGTCCAGCAGGTGGCGGCTGACGGCCACCCCGCCGGCCCAGGCGAAGGCCCAGAACGGCGGCGGCAGCCCCACCTCGCCACGGGCCCGCTCGGTGGTCTCCCACAGGGCGATGGCGTCCTCGGCCATGTGCAGCCGGACCTCGGGGACGAACGGGACGGGCTTCAGCTCGGTCGCGCTCCGCACGAAGGCGAGGTCGGTCTCCGGCTGAAGAGTGCGCAGCTCACTCGGCATGTCGGCAGCATAGGGCCCGCGCCGGGGTGCTCACGCCCGGCCGGCCGCCTTCTGGGTGCGCCGGGCCAGCGAGTCGACCACGACGGCGGCCAGCAGCACCAGACCGGTGATCATGAACTGGATGGCGTTGCTCAGGCCCTGGATGTTCATGCCGGACTGGATCGAGCCGATCACCAGGGCACCGAGCAGCGCCGACCAGGTCTTGCCGCGGCCGCCGAACAGGCTGGTGCCGCCGATGACGGCCGCCGCGATGGCGTTCATCAGCAGGTTCCCGCCGCCGGAGGTCTGGCTGGCGGACTGGATCTGCGCGGCGAGGAAGAGGCCGCCGACCGCCGCCATGGTGGAGCAGATGGTGAAGACGCTGATCCGGATCCAGGACACGTTGATGCCGGCCCGGCGGGCGCCCTCGATGTTGCCGCCGAGCGCGAACACCTGGCGGCCGTAGGCGGTGCGGCGCAGCACGAAGTCCAGCACCACGATGAAGACCAGGAAGATCAGCAGGGCCAGCGGCAGCCCCTTGTACTGGTTGAGCGTGTAGGCGGCCAGGAACGCGATGATCGCCAACAGGACGGTGCGCAGCACGACGTCGGCCACCGGCCGGTACGGCACCCCGGCGGCGCGGCGCCGCCGGGCGTCCAGCAGCGAGGCGAGGACGAACAGCGCGACGCCCACCACCGCCGCCCCGTAGGCGGCGGCCTGCTGCCCGTAGATGGTGCTGTAGAGCCGGGAGACGATGTCGGTGCCGGGGAGGTTGACGGTGCCGGTCGCACCGAGCACCTGGAGCATCAGGCCGTTCCAGCCCAGGTTGCCGGCGAGGGTGACGACGAACGCCGGGACGCCGACCTTGGCGAAGAAGACGCCCTGGATGAGGCCGACGACGGCACCGCCCGCGAGGGCGACCAGCAGCGCCACCCACTGGTTGACGCCGTGGGTGACCAGCAGGACGGCGTAGATCGCCGCGCACAGGCCGCTGACCGAGCCGACCGAGAGGTCGATCTCGCCAAGCAGCAGCACGAAGACCACGCCGATCGCGATCATGCCGGTCCCGACGATCTGCTGGGACAGGTTGGAGAGGTTCTGCGCGGACAGGAAGCTGCTGTTCAGGCTGCCGAACACGGCCCAGATCACGATCAGGGCCAGCACCACCGGCAGCGAGCCGAGTTCGCCGCTGCTGAGGCGGCGGCGGAACTCGCCGACGTAGCCCTTGACGCCCTCCTGGCGGACGATCAGCCGCGGGTCGACGGCCGGGGTCGCCTCGGGGGCGACCGGGACGGGCGCGTTGACGCCGCCCTTGGGCATGCTGTCCTCGGGCAGCGGGACGTGCTGGCGCTCGGGCTCGCCGCCGGGGGCGCCCCCGGGGAAGTTCTCGGTCACTGGGAGCCCTCCGTGCCGCGGGCCTGCCGGCGGGTCACGGCGTTGTCCGTGGCGCCGGTGATGGCCGAGATGATCTGTTCCTGGTTGGTGTAGCGCTTGTCGAAGACGCCGTTGTTGCGGCCGAGGCGCAGCACCGCGACGGTGTCCGCGACGGCCATCACGTCCGCCATGTTGTGGCTGATCAGGATCACCCCGAGGCCCTGCTCGCGCAGCCGCTCGACCAGGTCGAGCACCTGGGCGGTCTGCTCGACGCCGAGGGCGGCGGTGGGTTCGTCCAGCATGACGACCTTGGGCGAGCCGATCAGCGCGCGGGCGATCGCGACCACCTGGCGCTGGCCGCCGGAGAGCGAGGCGACGGGGATGCGCACGCTCGGGATGCGGATGGAGAGGGTGTCCAGCAGCGTCCGGGAGCGCTTCTCCATCGCGACCTCGTCGAGGATGCTGAAGCGCCGGATCTCGCGGCCGAGGAAGAGGTTCCCGACCACGTCGAGGTTGTCGCAGAGCGCGAGGTCCTGGTAGACCGTCGCGATGCCCAGGTGCTGGGCGTCCTGCGGCCGGTGGATGGACACCCGGCGGCCCTGCCACTCGATCGACCCGTCGTCCGGCTGGTGCACGCCGGCGATCGACTTCACCAGGGTGGACTTGCCGGCGCCGTTGTCGCCGACCAGGGCCAGCACCTCTCCGGCGTGCACCTCCAGTTCGATGTCGGTGAGCGCCTGGACGGCGCCGAACCGTTTGGAGACCCCGCGCAGGGCCAGTACGGTCTCACCTGCCACAGTGACCAACTCCCTTGCCCCGCCTCCGGTGTGGAGGCGGGGCCTGCTCGTTACGGGACGCCGCGGACTACTGGAGGCCGGCCGCGGTGCAGGCGGCGGCGTACTCCGGGGTGCAGATCTGGGCGACGGTGTACAGGCCGTCCTGGACCACGGTGGTCTTGACGTTGTCCTTGTTGACCACGATCGGCGTGATGAGGTTGGACGGCACCTTGTTGCCGCTGCCGCTGGTCGACGAGGTGGGCACCACGGTGGAGGGCAGCGACTGGCCCTGGGCCAGCGTGACGGCCATCTGCGCGGCGGCGTCGGTCTCCGGCTTGAACGGCTTGTAGATCGTCATGGTCTGGGTGCCGACCAGGATCCGCTGGATGGCGTCGAGCTGGGCGTCCTGCCCGGTGAGCGGGGTGTTGATCCCGGCGGCCTTCTGCGCGGTGGCGATACCGGCGGCCATGCCGTCGTTGGCGGAGTAGATGCCGACCACGTTGTTCGGGCCGATCGCGGTGATGCCGGCGGCGGCCTCCTGGTTGGCCGTGTTCGGGTCCCACTGCGGGGTGTCGTACTCCTTGCCGATCTTCAGCTTGCCGTCGATGGCGCTGTGCGCGCCGGCCTTGAAGTCGGCCGCGTTGGGGTCGGTGGGCGAGCCGTTGATCATGATGATCTGGCCGCTGTTCGCCTTGTCCCCGACCGCCGCCACCAGGGCCTGGCCCTGGAGTTGGCCGACCTTGTGGTTGTCGAAGGACACGTAGGCGTCCGCCGGGCCCTGGGCGAGGCGGTCGTAGGCGACCACCTTCACGCCCGCGTCGTGGGCCTTCTGGACGGAGGACTGGATCGACTTGGAGTCCACCGCGTCCAGGATCAGCACCTGGTCGCCCTTGGTCAGGGCGGTGTCCACCTGGGTCTGCTGGAGCGTCGCGTCCTGGTTGGCGTTGTAGTAGTCGATCTGCGCGTCCGGGGCCAGTTCCTTGATCTTCTGCTCGATCAGCGGCCGGTCGAACTGCTCGTAGCGGGTGGTCTTGCTCTCCGGCAGCAGCAGGCCGATCCGCACGGCTCCCCTGCCGCTCACACTCGCGCCGCCCGAGCTGCCCGAGGAGCCGCCACTGCTGGTGGTGGACTGCTTGGCACTGCCGCAGGACGCCGCGCCCAGGCCGAGGGAAACCACTGCGGTCACCGCGAGGACGCGGCGAAGCCCGATGCTCATGAGGAAGCCTCTCCGGTTGAGTTCGCCCCCGCTCCTCCGAGTCTGGGAACCTCCGGCCGTCACCACGATCCCGGCTGGGCCGAACGGGTCACCGGGAGCGTCCGGGCTCGGCCGTCGGAGGGAGCCGCGCACCCGTCGGCGCCCGCCGAGGGCCGTCGACGGCCGTCGACGATGCCGGGCGGGGCCGGGCGGGGCCGGCGGCGCGTCCGGTGTCCGACCGTCAGCATTCGCTCCGCGCTCACCGCGCTGCGGTCACCGTCCCGCGATCGCCGTCCCGCGATCGCCGTCCCGCGGTCACCGGTCCCCCGGTCACCGTCCCGCGGTCACCGGTGCGGGGCCGCCATCGGGAGCTCCGCCCTCAGCCGGGTGCCGGACGGCGCCGGTACGACGGCCAGGGTGCCGCCGTGGTGGCGGGCGATGTCCCGGGCGATCGAGAGGCCGAGTCCGCTGCCGCCCTCGTCCCGGCTACGGGCGTCGTCCAGCCTGGTGAAACGTTCGAAGACCCGCTCGTGGTCGGCCGGCGGGATGCCCGGGCCGTCGTCCTCCACGTCCAGGACGGCCACGCCCCGGCCGGGGTCGGCGGCCAGCCGCACGTGGACGGCGCCGGCCGCGTGCCGGTCGGCGTTGTCGAGCAGGTTGGTGAGCAGCCGCCCGAGCCAGAGCGGGACACCGTCGACGGCCACCCCCGGGGCGAGGTCGGTGGTGCGCCGGTGCGCCCCGGCCGGGCGGCCGAGCACGGTCGCGGCGACCAGCCCGGTGAGGTCGGTCCGCTGCCGGGGCCGCTCCTCGGCCCCGCCGCCCGCGTCGAGCCGGGCGAGCAGCAGCAGGTCGGTGGCGAGGCCCTGCAGCCGGTCGGTGTCCTGGAGCGCGCCGTGCACCAGCTCGGCCCGCACCGCCGGGTCGGGGTGGGTGTCGGCGACCTCCAGCTGCGTGCGCAGCACCGCCAGCGGGCTCCGCAGTTCGTGCGAGGCGTCGGCGATGAACCGGCGCTGGCGCCGTCCGGTGTCCTCCAGCCGGTCGAGCATGGCGTTCATGGTGGCGGCGAGCCGGGCGATCTCGTCGGCGGTGCCGGGTTCGGGCACCCGGCGGTGCAGGTCCTGCCCGGTGATCGCGTCGACCTCGGCCCGGATCGCCTCCACCGGCCGCAGCGCGTGCCCGGTCACCCGCCAGGTCACGACGACCCCGGTGAGCAGCAGCAGCGGGCAGCCGACGGCGAGCGCGGCCCGGGTGGTGTCGAGGGCCTCGTCGGCCGCCCGCAGCGAGGTGCCCGCGTAGACGGTGACCGGCCCGTCCGGGGTGTCGGTGGTGACGGCGGTGAGCCGCTGGCGGTGGTGGTCGTGCAGCGGATCGACGTCGTGGGTGGTGTGCGAGCCGGCCCGGCGGGCGGCGGTGAGGGCCGGCCGGCCGCTCAGGTCCGGGCTGGCGGCGAGCACGGTGCCGTGCGCGTCGACGGCCTGCAGGAAGTCGGTGCCGTGTCCGGCGTGCAGCACGGGCGTGAGCCGCCCCTGGGCGGCGAGTTGGGCGACGGTCTCGGCCTGCTGGCGGGTAGCCGAGGCGGCGGAGGCGACCAGGTCCGCGCGCACGGTGGCGAGCAGTCCGGCGCCGGCCAGGGCGAGGGCCGCGGCGAGCACCGTCCCGGCGGCGGCGGTGGCCCGGGCTCGCACCGACCGGGGGACGAACCGGTGCAGCCGGCGCGGGAGCCGCGGGAGCCGCGGGGCACGGAGGGCGCTCCGGAGCCGGGGGACGCGCGGGTGCACCTCAGCCGCCGTCCGGGGCGAGCCGGTAGCCGGCGCCGCGCATGGTCTGCAGCGCGGTCCGGCCGAACGGGGCGTCGATCTTGCGGCGCAGCGCGTGGACGTGGACCTCGACGACGCTCGGGTCGGCGTCGTGGTCGGCGTCCCAGACCTGGTCGAGGATCTCCCGCTTGGAGACCACCGTCCCGGCGCGCGCCGCCAGGCACTCCAGGATCGCGAACTCCCGGGCGGTCAGGTGGACGGGCGTGCCGGCCCGGGTGCAGGTGAGGGCGTTGGCGTCCAGGACGAGGTCGCCGAGGGTGTGCAGGCGCGGGCGCCGCAGGTCGACCCGGCGATGCAGGGCGCGCAGGCGGGCGAGCAGCACGACGAAGGAGAACGGCTTGGAGAGGTAGTCGTCGGCGCCGGTGTCCAGCGCCTCCGCCTCGTCCCACTCGCCGTCCTTGGCGGTGAGCATCAGGATCCCGGCCCGGCAGCCGTCGGCGCGCAGCCTGGCGCAGACCCGGTAGCCGTCCAGGCCGGGCAGCATGATGTCGAGGACGATCACGTCGTAGGGGTGGCGGCCGGCGAGGACGAGGCCGTCGGGCCCGTTGGCGGCGGTGTCGACGGTGTGGCCGTCCGCCTCCAGGCCCCGGCGCAGCGCCGTGGCCATCCGGTGTTCGTCCTCGACGACGAGTATGTGCATCCGCTCAGGGTGCCAGGTGGCCCCGCGCGCCCCGCCGCCGGGCGGGTCCCACCGGGGGGGGCGGGTCCCAACGGGGGGGCGGGCCGGTCTTAAGCGGGGGTTCAGGAAGGGTCCGCCATGATCGCCGGGCGCGACCCGGGGGTTCCGGGCGCGATGAACAGCCCAGGCAAGGAGAACGCCCGATGAGCGACGCCACGTCCTCCACCACCCCGCTGCCCGAGGGCCCGGAGTGGCAGCCCGAACCGGCGCCGAAGCGCTCCCGGGCGGCCCGGCTGCGCGGCTGGGCGAGCGGTCAGGAGAAGCGGATAGCCGCCGGGGTCGCCGCGGTCGCGCTGGTCGGCGCGGGCGCGGTGGTGGTCTCCGTCGCGCACGAGGGGATGGCGCGCGGGCACCACGGCGCGCTCGACCGGGCCGGGGACGGTCCGGTCGGGAAGGGCCCCTGGTCGCACGGCGGCCAGGACGGGAACGGCCGGGGCGAGAACGGCCGGGGCGAGAACGGCCGGGGCGACGAGGGCGGCTCGCACGACCACGGCGACCTGGGCGGCCGCGGCGGCGACGAGCACCGGGCCGGTGCCGGCCGGCACCACGGCGGCGGGCAGGGCGAGGGGCGCGGCGACCGGCCGGGCGCCGACGCCGGCCGCCCGGCCCCGGCACCGCTGCCGTCGCTGGGCGCCTCCGCCGCGCTGGACAAGGCGCAGGCCGCCGTGCCCGGCGGGCGGGCCGAGTCGCTGAACCGGGTCACCGCGCAGGGCGGCTCGGCGGCCTGGGCCGTCGTGGTCGTGGGCCCGGACGGCGTGCGCCACCGGGTGACGGTGGACGGCACCAGCGGCGAGCTGACCGGGAACACCGTCGTCGACGGCTCCGGGCGCTGAGGCGACCCGGCACGCCGGACGCCCCGGCCGGGGAGGGAACGGTCGGGGTGCCCGGGGAGAGTGAGCCGGGACCGGCTCCGGGACGGGACCGGCTGCGGGACGGCCCGACTCCGGGACGGACGGGACCGGTGAGCCCCCGGCCGGCGCGCGGTGGCGGCGGACGCTCGGCGGACGAACGGCGCGCGGTGGCTGGACGGCACCCGGACCAGCCGTCTAC
Organism: Kitasatospora sp. NPDC051702; assembly: GCF_040681575.1. Lineage (NCBI taxonomy): Bacteria > Bacillati > Actinomycetota > Actinomycetes > Kitasatosporales > Streptomycetaceae > Kitasatospora > Kitasatospora sp. NPDC051702. The sequence continues at coordinate 8,491 of NZ_JBFAZB010000011.1, read as the reverse complement.
ATTTCTGTAGACGTCGGAGGCGTACGGCATCACCCCCCGGACAGCCGTGCGCCTCCGACCTCCTCGCGCACCCCGCGCACCCCGCGCACCGTGCGCCGCGCCCACCGCCGACACCACGCCGCACCGCACCGCACCGCCGCGAGCGGCGCGAACGGCGCCCCGGCCCCGCACCGTCAGCCGCGCTCGTCGACCACCCGCTTGATCTTCCCCACCGACCGCTCCAGCGTGTACGGGTCCACCACCTCCACCTCGACGGTGACGCCCACCCCGTCCTTCACCGCCCGGGCGATCTCCTCCCGCGCGGCCGCCCGTCGTTCGGCCGGCGCGTCCGGACGCGCCTCGACCCGGACGGTCATCGCGTCCAGCCGCCCCTGCCGGGAGAGCCGCAGCTGGAAGTGCGGCGCGACGCCCGGGGTGCGCAGCAGGATCTCCTCGACCTGGGTCGGGAAGAGGTTCACGCCGCGCAGGATGATCATGTCGTCGCTGCGCCCGGTCACCTTCTCCATCCGCCGGAAGGCCGGCCGCGCGGTGCCGGGCAGCAGCCGGCTGAGGTCGCGGGTGCGGTAGCGGACGACGGGCAGCGCCTCCTTGGTGAGCGACGTGAAGACCAGCTCGCCGCCCTCGCCCCCGGGCAGCACCCGGTCGGTGAACGGGTCGACGACCTCCGGGTAGAAGTGGTCCTCCCAGATGTGCAGCCCGTCCTTGGTCTCCACGCACTCCTGCGCGATGCCCGGACCGACCACCTCGGAGAGGCCGTAGATGTCGACGGCGTGCAGGTCGAGCCGGTCCTCGATCTCCCGGCGCATCTCCTCGGTCCACGGCTCGGCCCCGAAGATGCCGATGCGCAGCGAGGTGTCGCGCGGGTCGGCGCCCTGCCGCTCGAACTCGTCGAGGAGCGTCAGCAGGTAGGAGGGGGTGACCATGATGATCTCGGGGCGGAAGTCCTGGATGATCTGCACCTGCCGGGCCGTCATGCCGCCGGAGGCCGGGATGACGGTGCAGCCGGCCCGCTCGGCGCCGTAGTGCGCGCCCAGGCCGCCGGTGAACAGCCCGTAGCCGTAGGCGATGTGGACCTTGTGACCGGGCCTGCCGCCGGCGGCGCGGATCGAGCGGGCGACGACGTCGGCCCACATCGACAGGTCGGCCTCGGTGTAGCCCACGACGGTCGGGCGCCCGGTCGTGCCGCTGGAGGCGTGGATCCGGCGGACCCGCTCCATCGGGACGGCGAACATCCCGAACGGGTAGCCCTCGCGCAGGTCGGCCTTGGTGGTGAAGGGGAAGCGGGCGAGGTCGGCCAGGGTGCGGCAGTCCTCGGGGCGGACGCCGGCCGCGTCGAACTTCCGGCGGTACAGTTCGACCTCCCCGTACGCGTGGCGCAGGGTGGCCCGGAGCCGCTCGAGCTGGAGGGCGCGCAGTTCGTCGAGGCCCAGCCGTTCGCCGTCGTCCAGCAGGGCGGGCGGGATCGGCTCCCCGAGCCGTCGGTGCGGGTCGGGCGGGGTGCCGGTCATCGTCGCTCCTCCACGGGTCGGCCGATCCGGGTGCCTACCGATCGTTCGGTCAGGCTCCCACGGCCAAGTAACCCAGCGCCCGGAGCGCCTGTCAAGGAGTCGATCACCCTTCCGGAATGCGGAGTTCCATCCGCTTCGGGCGGAGATCGTCCGACCACTTTGGCTGGCCGATATGAAAATCATTACGGAATCTTGACCCGTGCACGGCAGCGCCCGACCCGGCCGCATGGTTCAGTAGTGCGGCTTCCCCCCACACCCCGGAGTGATCACCGTGCCCCCGACCCCTGCCCTGGTCAGCGCGCTGCGCGAACTCGGCGACCGGCCCGCCGTCGTCGCCGGCGGGCGCGCGATCAGCGGCATCGGCCTGCTGCTCGGAGTCTCCCCGCCCGGCGGCCTGCCCCGGGCCCTCGCCGAGCGGGTCGCCGCCCACGCCGCGCTGGCCCCCTCCGCCGCCCGCACCGCCGAACAACGGCTGCGGCACTGGGCCGGCGTCCTCGGGGCCCCACCCATCCGGCACACCGTCCTCCACCCCGCCACCGACCTCGCCGTCGAACTCGCCCTGGCCACCCTCCTCGCCGGCGGCACCGTCTACTGCGGCGACCTCGACCAGGAGCCCCACCAGCAGCTCACCGCCCTCGCCGACAGCGCCACCACCCACCTCAGCCTGCCCTCCACCCTGCTCTGGCGCCTCAGCCGCGACCCCGGCCTCCCCGGCCACGACCTCGGCGCGCTGCGGCTCGTCCTGCACGTCGGCCCCGAACCCCGGCAGGACGACGTGTACGCCGCCGTCGACGCGCTCGGCGCCGTCCTCGCCCACGTCCGCGCCCCGCACAGCCCCGCCGAGGCCGCCGACCGGCGCCTGCGCGGCGCCGTCGCCACCGCCTCGGCCGCCGCCTGGAAGCACACCATCGGCATCACCCCCGAACAGGTCCGGGCCTTCGGCGCCCAGCTCGACCACGCCGTGCTCACCGCCCTGCTGCTGACCCTCCAGCAGAGCGACGTCCTCACCGACCCCGCGCGGGGACACACCGAGGACGAGATCCTCGCCGCCACCGGCACCACCCCCGCCGAACGTCCCCGGGTCACCCGCTGGCTCGACGCCCTCCACCGGCACGGCCTGATAGCCCGCCACGGCGACGCCCTGCACGGCCGCTCCGCCCCCACCCCGGCCGAGGCCCGGGAGTCCTGGCGGCCCGCCGTCGAGACCTGGACCGACGGCCTCGGCCCGGTCACCGCCCTGGACCGGGTCCGGCGCGGCGCCCTGCGGCTCCCCCGCCTGATCACCGGGCAGGACGAACCCCGGGCCGCCGCCACCCCGGTCCGCTGGGCCGCCTCACGCGGCTACCTCGGCGCCGCCCTCGGCGCACTCGTCCGCGGCCTCGCCGAGGCCCACGACGGGCCGGCCCCGCTGCGCGTGCTCGAACTCGGCCCGGACGGAGCCGACTCCGCCGTCGCCCGGGCCCTCGCCGCCCGCCCCCGGCGCACCGCCGACCACCACCAGCAGCCCGACGGCGACCGCTACGACGTCCTCGTGGCCACCGTCGGCGACACCGGCGACCCGGCCGGGGCCGGTGGCCTCGCGGGCCCCGCCGGCCCCGGCCTCGCCGAACTGACCGACCTGCTGGTGCCCGGCGGCCTGCTGCTGCTCCTCGCCCCGACCGACGAACAACTGGACCTGCTGATCACCGGCCGGGCCAGGGTCGACCCCGCCCGCCCCGCGGAGCACTGGCGGGCCGCGCTCACCGCCGCCGGCTGCCCGACCGTCCTGGTGCTGCCCGAGGACGGCCACCCGATGGGCCTGCTCGGGCAGCGGCTGTTCGCCGCCGTGACCCCCTGACCCGGCAGCACCACCGCCGACCGATCCCGGCGGCACCGCGGCTCCCGCAGCTCCCGGTGGCACCGCGGCTCCGCCCGTACCCGGCGCCGGGGCGCCGCCCCGCCCGTACCCGCCTCCGGGCCGCTCCGGGGGCCCCGGTACGGGCCGTCCGTGGTCGAGCGGTGAAGCCCGGGTCACGCACCGCCACCCGATGCGTACCATTTCGATACCGAAGCCTGGATGAGCTGCGGGGATTCTCGCCCGCCGGGCCCGCCCCCGGGTAGGCTCCCGCATGTCCTCCGGCCCTGGCGCGGGCGGCCCCCTGCCGGCGCGCCGTGACCGGACGGCACACCCCCGCGGGCCATTCGGTGGGCACCGCGCACTCGACACCGCGCGCCAGGGCAGTCGCGCGAACGGCGAAGGGCATCGCATTGGCGGATCGGCTCACCGGAGGAGACTCCTCACTGCTGCGGCGGATCAACGCGGCGGTCACGCTTCGGGCGCTGCGGACCGGCCACTCCGTGACCCTCACCCAGCTCGTCGGCGAGACCGGACTCTCCCGCCCCACCGTCGAGGGCGTCATCGAGGGCCTGGTGGAGACCGGCCTGGTGGCCGAGGTCGAGCAGCCCAAGGACGACGGGCAGAGCGGCGCCGGCCGCCGCGGCCGCCCGGCCCGCTGGTTCCGGTTCCGCGCCGAGGCCGGGCACATCCTCGGCATCGAGATCGGGGTGCACGACATCCGGGTCGTCCTCGCCGACCTCACCGGCGAGGTGGTGGGAAGTCACTTCAAGCCGGTGGACGAGACCCTGGAGGCCGAGGACCGGCTCGCCGCCGTCCGCACCGCCGTCGCCGAGGTGCTGCGCAAGGCCGGCATCTCCCGCGACAACCTGTGGGCCGTCGGCGTCGGCACCCCCGGCATCGTCGACCGCGAGGGCACCGTCCAGCTCGGCACCGCCATGCCCGGCTGGACCGGACTCGACCTCGGCGCCCGGCTGCGCCGCTCCTTCCGCTGCCCCGTCCTGATCGAGAACGACGCCAACCTCGCCGCCATCGCCGAACACTGGCAGGGCGCCGCCGTCGGCGCCGGCGACGTCGTCTTCGTCATGGCCGGCCTCAGCCCCGGCGCCGGCTCCCTGATCGACGGTCGGCTGCACCGCGGCTTCGGCGGCGCGGCCGGCGAGATCGGCGCCCTCCACCTGCTCGGCCAGGAGGTCACCCCGGAGCGCCTGCTCTCCACCACCGGGAAGCCGCTCAACCCGCTCGACGAGGCCGCCGTGGCCCGCGTCCTGCGGCTCGCCCGGGAGGGCGACGAGGTGGCCAAGGTCGCCATGGACCGCTTCCTCACCCGGCTGGTGCAGGGCGTCGCCGCGCTCGTCCTGGCCATCGACCCCCGGCTGGTGGTGATCGGCGGCTGGGCCGCCGGCCTGGACGGCGTCCTGGAACCGCTGCGCGAACGCCTGGCCCAGTTCACCCTGCGCGCCCCCGAGGTCGCGCTCGCCGCGCTCGGCTCCGAGGTCGTGGCCATGGGCGCGCTGCGCGTCGCCCTCGACCAGGTCGAGGACCAGCTCTTCGCCGTCGACCCGCCGACCACCGGCAACGGGCGCGCCTGACGCGTGCCGGGCCGGGCTTCGGGCACGGGAGGCGGGCCCGGGCAGCCTTCGGGCACCGGAGGCGGGCCCGGGCTTCGGGCCCGGGCAGCCTTCGGGCACCGGAGGCGGGCCCGGGCTTCGGGCCCGGGCAGCCTTCGGGCACGGGAGGGCGGGCCCGGGCTTCGGGCACCGGCTTCCGACACGGGCGAGGCCCGGACACCGCGCGGGTGTCCGGGCCTCGCCCTGAGGGTTTTCGGAGGGTGGATCAGGAGGCGGTGCGCACCTCGGAGCCGGCGGCGACCGGGGTGACCTCCACCAGACCGGTCTCACCGAAGGTCAGCTTGCAGGTGTCGGCCCGGTAGGTGGAGACGGCCAGTGCCACCAGACGGCCGGCCGCGGCGTACTGGGTGGTCATCACCAGCACCGGCGAGCCCGGCGGGCGCTCCAGCAGGACGGCCTCGCTGGCCTCGGCGACGCCCAGCTCGACCGAGCGGGACTCGCCGTCCACCTCCAGGCGCTCCAGCTGGCGCAGCACCGAGCGGGCGCGGTCGCTCTCGGCCCGGAAGCCGGGCAGGTGCGGCAGCGCGGCGGCCGGGACGTGCAGCGACTCGCTGGCCACCGCCCGGCCCTCCACCAGGCGGACCCGGCGGACGGTGTGCACGGTGGCGCCCTCGGGGATGCCCAGGTTCTTGGCCAGCTGCGCGGAGGCGGGGGCGGTGGTGCAGTCGACCGTCCGCCAGGCGTGGCTGCGGGCGGCGCCGGGCCAGCCCTCCTCCTGCCGGTTGACCGGGACGCCGACGCGCGGGGCGGCGACCAGGGTGCCGATGCCCCGGCGGCGGACCAGACGGCCCTCCAGCTCCAGCTGGTCGAGGGCCTGCCGCAGGGTCGCGCGGGCGACGCCGAAGCGGGCGGACAGCTCGCGCTCGTTGGGCAGGACCTGGCCGGTGGAGAACTCCGAGTCGATGGCCCGCAGCAGCACCGTGCGCAGGTGCCAGTACTTCGGTTCCGGCACCGCCGAAAGCTGTCCTGTCGTCCCCACCGTGTCCTCCACCTGGTTCTGTCCGCCCTGCACCGAGGAGGGCGGATGCCGGGCCCGCTGTCCGCTGTTGCGGCAGGTGGGAGAGCGGGCTTTTATCCGTCCTTCTTTATTAAAGGTCTTTGCAGTAAGCGACCCTAGGGGCTTCGTCCGGAGATGGTCAAGACCAATGGCAGGCCTTGGTGTGACTGTCGCACATATTTATGCCGCGTTCACGTCATACCGCGACCTCGCGCGTCACGCTTCGGCCGCGGCCCGGACGCTCGGTAGGCTGCCCGGGTGATCGTGGTGACGAGTGTGAACGTGAACGGAATCCGGGCGGCGGCCAAGAAGGGCTTCATCGAGTGGCTGGCCGCCACCGAGGCGGACGTCATCTGCCTGCAGGAGGTGCGCTCCGAGCCCGGGCAACTGCCCGTCGAACTGCGCGACCTGGACGGCTGGCACGCGGCCTGGGCCCCCTCCGCCGCCAAGGGCCGGGCCGGCGTCGCCGTCCTGTCCCGGCAGGAGCCTCTGCGGAGCGTCATCGGATTCGCGTCCGAGGAATTCGACAATTCGGGCAGGTACGTGGAAATCGACCTCCCGGGCCTGACCGTCGCCAGCCTCTACCTCCCCTCCGGAGAAGTCGGCACCGAGCGCCAGGACGAGAAGGAACGCTTCATGGCGGAATTCCTCGACCACCTCACCTCCCTCCGCACCCGCGCCGCCGCCGAGGGCCGCGAGGTCGTGGTCTGCGGCGACTGGAACATCGCCCACCGCCCCGAGGACCTCAAGAACTGGAAGGCCAACCAGAAGGCCGCCGGCTTCCTCCCCGAGGAGCGCGCCTGGCTCTCCCGCGTCTACGACGAGGCCGGCTACGTCGACGTCGTCCGCGCCCTCCACCCCGACCGCACCGGCCCCTACACCTGGTGGTCCTACCGCGGCCGCGCCTTCGACAACGACTCCGGCTGGCGCATCGACCTAATTGTTTCCACAAAAGCCCTGGCCGACAAAGCCGTCGAGGCCTACGTCGAACGCGCCGCTTCCCACACCGAACGATGGAGCGACCACGCGCCCGTGACCGCGGTATTCGACCACCAGTTCTGACAGCTCTCCATGGGCAGGGCTCCTCAGGAGCGGGGAGCTCCGCCCAGACATCTCGACCGTCACGGCCTTTGCGAGGGGGGCCTCTGGGCGCGCGGACGAGACCAACCCACTGCAGGAGTGTCAAATCAACGGCTCTGCCCCGTAATCGGCGGTAACAGAGGGTGACTGTTTTCGTTGGCACGGCATGCGTGATGTCAACGAGCTTGTGAGTGCGGTCTTTTCAGGGCTGTCCGCCCTCGTCGTCGAGGGTGCGGTGGATGAGGGCGAGGTCATCCGGGTGTCCGCACGGACCCGGGACGAAACCGGTGCCGTGCCCGACGTGCGGGCAGCTGACGGGACAGGTGCATGCCTTCCACGGGCGAGTGCTGGCGGATGTGCCGGTGGACGGGCGACGGGTCGTGGCATCGGTGCGGGTCCGGCGGATGGTCTGCCCGGTCCGGGGCTGCCCGCGGCAGACGATCCGCGAACAGGTCCCCGGTCTGATCGAACGCTACCAGCGGCGCACGCGCCGCCTCGCCGACCACCTCGGCAAGATCGTCGAGGAGTTAGCGGGCCGGGCGGGCTCCCGCCTCTCCGGCGCACTGGCCTGCGCAGTCTCCCGCTCGACCGCCATGCGCATGCTCATGCGCCAGTCGGCGCCGCGGCTGCGCGTCCCGCGCGTGCTCGGCGTCGACGACTTCGCCCTGCGCCAGCGTCAGCGTTATGCCACCACGCTCATCGACGCCGAGACCGGCGAGCGGATCGACGTCCTGCCCGACCGCACCACCCAGACCCTGGTCACGTGGCTACGCGAGCACCCGGGGGCCGAGTATGTCTGCCGCGACAGCTCCGGCTCCCCTGGCGAGGCGATCCGCCAGGCGCTCCCCGAAGCGGTGCAGGTCAACGACAGGTGGCACCTGTGGCCCAACCCGTGCGGCAAGGCCCTGGCCGAGGTCCGTTCCCACGCCGCCTGCTGGGCCACCGCCGTGAACCCCGCCCGGCCCGGAGACGTACGCGAGCAGACCACCCGCGAACGGTGGCGCCCGGTCCACAGGCTGCTCGGCCAGGGCGTCGGGCTACTCGGGTGCGCCCGCCGTCTCGACGTCGCCCTGAACACCGTCAAGCGGGACTCCCGCATGAAGGAGCCCACCGCAGAGCGCCGCACGCCCCGCTACGAACCCACGCTGGTCGATCCCTATCGCGATCACCTGCGCCGATGCAGGGCCGAGGGTACTCAGTCCTTGCCGGTTCCGCCGGACAGCTGGGCCCGGATCGACGTCATCACGGTGGCATCGGTCAGGGTGGTGGTGTCGCCGACTTCGCGGCCTTCGGCGATGTCGCGCAGGAGGCGGCGCATGATCTTGCCGGAGCGGGTCTTGGGGAGTTCGCCGACGACCTTGATCTGCTTGGGCTTGGCGATCGGGCCCAGGGTGCGGCCGACGTGGGCGCGCAGTTCCTCGACGAGTTCGGGGGTGTCGGT
>NZ_JBFAZB010000010.1:0-193604 GCF_040681575.1 Kitasatospora sp. NPDC051702 | reverse complement strand
TGGGTAGGCCCCGCGTGCAGGGAAATGGGGCCGCCCGGGTGCGGTGGCATAGGCTCGGACGGGTGGACCGCAAAGACTTCTCCAACCCGGCGTTCCAGACCGACGCCCGCGCGGTGCGCACCCTTGCGGCGGTGTGCCACCAGGGTGCCCAGGCCGAGGACGATCGCGGTGGCACCGGTGATGGCCATCGGGGCGGAGGAGGGGCCGCCACCGGTGGAGGCCAGCCGGTCGTCCGTCGCCACGATCGGGGCGGGCGCGGCCGGGGCCGCGGCGACGACCCGCGGCGCGTCGTCGGCGACCGGGCTGGGCACCGCGGTGGTGGCCTGGGCCACCGGCAGGACCGGCACGGCGGCCTGGGCGGCCGGGACGCTCGGCGGGACGGCCGGCAAGGTCGGGGCGGGCGCCGCGCCGGCGGGGCTGGTGGCGGGGGCCGGAGTCCCGGTGCCGCCCGCCGGAGCCTCGATCGCGAAGTCGATCCGGGGGCTGGTGGTCCCGTTCTGGGTCTCGCCGGGGCCGGGCAGGCTGCCGCCGTTGACCGTGACCGACTCGGCGCCGGCCGGGGTGTCCCGGGTGAAGGCCAGCCGGACGTTGACCGTCCGGGTCTCGCCCTTGGGGACGGTGACGGCGTCGGCGTCCTGGTTCCCGGTCCGCAGCCACACGGCCAGCTGGGTGCCGGGGATCTCCCACTCCTCGGGTGTGCCGGGCAGCCACCGGCCGTCCTGGGTCTGGAACTCCAGCCGGACCGAGGAGGCCCGGACGACGTTCTGCCCCTGCAGCACGATCCACGGGAGCACCCGCAGGTCCTTGCCGGTGCGGTTGGCGAGGACCAGCCGGAACGGCTTGGCCGGGCCGCCCGCGGTGAAGGTGGCCGGCACGCCCTCGACGGCGAGGTCGGCCAGCCCGGCCGGGGTCGGCCGCGTGGTCGGGTTGGCGTCCACCACGGTGAAGTTGGGGGTGCCGCCGTTGGCGAACGTGGTGCGCTGGTCCACCGGCAGGGTCGGGTCGGTCACCTTCGCGCCGAGGCCGCCCGCGGCACGGCCCGGGTGGGCGTCGGCGCCGAGGGTGAGCCGCAGCCGGTAGTCGGCCGAGGCGCCGGCCGCCAGGTGCAGCGGCGCAGCGGTGCCGTCCAGCTCCCACGAGGCGCCGGGGGCCTGGCCGCCGGTCGGCCGGGCGTCCTGCCACGACGATCCGCCGGGGCGCTGGAACTCCAGCTTGAGCTGGGACTGCTGGAGGCCGCCGTCGACGCCGGAGAAGCTGACGGCGGTCTCGGCGTCGACCGCGTGGTCGGCGGTGTTCCTGAGAGTGGCGGTGAACTCGACGGCGGTCCCGGTCCGGACGGTCTCGGGGAAGCCGTTCACCGTGACCTGGACCGGGGAGGCCTTGCCGTGCGGGCCCGGGTCGGCCGTGGGGGTCGCGGTGGCGACGGGCGCCGCGGACGCGGCGGGTGCGGAGGCCAGCGCCAGACCGGAGACCAGGGTGGCAGCGGCGGCGGCGGCGAGGAGTCTGCGGGGCTGGTTGCGCAATGGAACCTCACGGAGGAATTCGGGCTGATCCCGACAAGCGTGTGAAATCACAGGAAGGGAGGGGCCGTTTCCACGCCGTGAAGGCGCCGCCGGTCCTGCCCCCCAACCACCAGCGTCGGCGGAATCATATCGGGGTGGTCCGACCACTCCGCCACAGGGTTTCGGCCGGCCGGTGTCGGGTGGGGGAACAGTGTTTCCGCCCGCGCTCGGCCCGGTGTGGGGCACCGGTCGAGCCGGTGGCCCGACCGGTGCCGTCAGGGTGTCGGGGTGTCGGGGCGCGCGGGCGTCAGGGTGTCAGGCGGTGCACGTCGCGCGGGAAGAGCGCGGTGCGGCGGACGTTGTCCGCCCCGGTGAGCCGGGCCGTCCAGCGCTCCAGGCCGAGCGCGAACCCGCCGTGCGGCGGCATGCCGTGCGCGAAGGACCGCAGGTAGCCCGCGTACGGTCCGACCGGCTCGCCCCGCGCCGCCAGCGCCGCCAGGTAGTCCTCGTGCCGGTGCAGCCGCTGCCCGCCGGTGACCAGTTCGAGCCCCCGGAAGAGCAGGTCGAAGCTGTTGGAGTACTCCGGGCGGCCCGGCTCGGGGTGGGTGTAGAACGGCCGCTTGCGCATCGGGTAGCCGACCACGAACAGGAACTCGCTGCCGTGCTCGCGCAGCGCCCACGCGCTCAGCCACCGCTCGTGCGCCGGGGAGAGGTCCGGCTCGTCGACGCCCAGCATCCGCATCGCCTCGGCGAAGTGCAGCTGCGGGATCTCCGCCGGCACCTCGGGCAGGCGCACCTCCAGCAGCTCGACGGAGGAGGCGGCCCGGGCGGCGACGGAGGCGACCATCCCGGCCAGCACCTCGCGCAGCACCGCCATCACCTCCCGGTGGTCGGCGATGAAGCCGAGCTCCGCGTCGAGGCTGGTGTACTGCGCCAAGTGGCGGGCGGTGTCGTGCGGTTCGGCCCGGAACACCGGCCCGGTCTCGTAGACCCGCTCGAACACCCCGACCATCGCCTGCTTGAAGAACTGCGGCGACTGCGCCAGGTAGGCGGGGCGGCCGAACCAGTCGAGTGCGAAGACCTCCGCGCCGGACTCGGTGGCCGAGGACACCACCTTGGGCGTGTGGATCTCGGTGAAGCCCAGGCCGTCGAGGGCGGCGCGGAACCCGGCGACGGACGCCGCCGAGATCCGGTGCGGCGCGGACAGCCGGGGGTGGCGCAGGGTGACCGGCGCACCGTCCAGGACGACCGGCAGCGCGGCCTCCACGGTGGGCCGGAAGAGGCTGAACGGCGGCGCCTCGGCGAGGCTGGAGAGCACCTCGACCGCCGGGGAGGTCAGCTCGACGCCGTTCGGCGCCTGGGGGTTGGCCGTGACCGTGCCGCGGATCCGCAGCACGGTCTCCTCCGGCAGGTTCGCGGCGGCGGCCGGGGCGACCACCTGGGCCAGGCCGGAGCGGTCCCGGAGGACGAGGAAGGTGACGGACTTCAGGGCCCGGCGGCGGTGCAGCCAGCCGGAGAGTTCAACGGTCTCGCCGACGTGGCCGGGTAGTTCGGCGGCCAGGACACGGGCGGTCGTCGGGTGGATCATCGCGGCCCTCCACGGGGCGTCGTGGTGATCCCTTGGGAGTGCGGGCGAGAAGGGGACTCGCGGTGCCACCGCACTTTCGCCGCCGCCGCAGGGGCGGCGGCCTCGTCGTGGCCCGGTGACGGGGGCCGGCCGGCGGGGCATTTCCTCCCCGCGCTCAGGAGTGTCTTCCCTCCGGGGCGTGAGGCCGCCTTCACAGCGATCGGCGGCTCTCTCGGCTCACGGTTCCCGGAGGTACTCGGCTCCCTCGAAGCGTTGGAGAGGAGGCTAGGTCGGGGAGGCGGGCCCCGCAAGCGAGTTAGATCAGGTGGTCGAACTCCCCGGCCTTGACCCCGAGGATGAAGGCCCGGAGCTTGGCGGCATCGGTCGTGACGATGACGCCCCGGTCATCCGACTCCCGCAGATGGCGCAGGTCTCCGGTGCCAGACGCGACTTCGAGGCAATTGTCGGCACCGTCCGCGTCACTGAATGACGACTTCTGCCAAGAGAGGTGGGACATCGGATCCCTTTCAGGTCTGGAGCATGTAGAGAAGATGCTGGATGATTCCCCACGAGTCACGGGAGTGGAGCTTACGCAAGGACGCACCGCCATCCACGGCGGGGAGCGCAAGGTCGCGCAACTGCTGGAACTTCTCATGGTAGGCCGCGATGTCGGACGGATCACCAAAGTGTTCAGCGCGCCTGGGCCCAGAGATCACGATCGTGGCCAGATCCATGCAGCCCGGGTCACAGAACAGGAACGAGGATGAGAGCGGCGCATGCCTTGGGGCTGTGAACGGCAGCACCTGGATGGTGACGTTGGGGAGCTGCGCCATCTCGACCAGGTGCAGTAGCTGGGCCCTCAGAACGGCATCACCGGAGAACCGCATCCGCAGCGCGGCCTCGTGAATCACGAAGCGGAACGTTCGCCGCTTGCCGTCAGTAAGAATCTGCTGCCGTTCCATGCGGAACCGGACTGCGGTATCCACGTCCCAGCGGGCGTTTCGATAGGAATCCTGGTAGATGGCCTCCGTATAGGCCGGCAACTGGAGGAGCCCCGGAATGTACAGCGTGTCGTAGCTGTCCAGATGGACAGTCCGATCCTCCAGCTCCGCCAGATCGAGGGCAAGGTCCGGCACCTGCCCCTCGAACTCCGTCCACCAACCCTTGCCGGTGCTGCGGCCCATCTCCGCAAGCGTCGCGCGATAGGCGGGATCGGTGCAGCCGTACGCATCGAGCCAGCTCTCGAGACGCTCGGGATTGAGCGTGATCCGACCGGCTTCGGTGTGGCTCACCGCCGGTCCCTTCATGCCGACCAGCGCGCCGGCCTCCGGCGCGGACAATCCCGCCGCCGCACGCAAGCGTTGCAGCTCTTCACCAAAGCGGCGCTGTCGCTGGCTGATCGGGCCCTTGTACCCCACGACTGTCCTTTCCTGTCCACCTGTGCGACGCCACACACCAACGAGTGACGGCAGTCTAGGAGGTCTCGCGGATCGGCTTGCAACATTGCCAACCTCACCCCTACTCTCAGTGTTGCACCGATCACATGACGGAGCGTCAGTAATGCCGTTCCAGGCGCCGCAGAGCAGCCTCGCCCGGCCTGGCTCACGGTCACGCTTCGCCTGAACTCACTCTCCTCTCCCGGAGGTTCTCCGTGCGTGCCTTCACCTCGCCCGAACCCCCCGACTGGTCCGCCGCCCGCGAGGAGCTGCGCGACCTGCTCTCCTCCTCCGGCTGGCCGCCGGACGTCATCTTCGACGCCGAACTCGCCCTACACGAGCTCTTCGTGAACGCCTGGAAGCACGGCGGCAGCCCGGCTCCCCTGGTCGTCCTCGCCCTGCTCGACAAGCGCCTTCGCGTCTCGGTCTGCGACGGCAGCCCGGACCTCCCCGAGCAGCGCGACTCCGCCGACCCGTACGAACTCTCCGGCCGGGGGCTCCAGTTGGTCCGCTCCCTGACCCACCGCTTCGGCGCCGACGTCCGCACCCGGGGCAAGTCCATCTGGTTCGAGCTGGAGGCCGCCTGATGCCCGTCCACCGCCGCCCGATGAAGCCGACCGATCCGCGCGTCCGCTTCTACACCGAGGCCCACGCGAGGGCCCTCATCGCCGAACTCGACGAGCGCGGCCGCCGGTTCGGCCTGGTCTGGCCGTCCGCCACCACCGACCGCACCCTCGACGGCCGTGTGCTCGTCCGCTTCGGCACCGCGCCCGTGACCACGCTGCTCAACCTCCTGACCCTCCTGCTCGACGCCGAGCGCACCGGCGACGACCCGTGCGCTTCCTGATCGCCACGGCCTTCGCCGTCCTCCTCGCCCTCGCGATCGCCACGGTCGCCCTCGGCGTCGTCACGGCCCTCAACGTCGCCAGGCCCGGCGACGAGGACGAGTCCGCCTGACCGCCCCATCCCCTGCCCTCTCCCCGGGCGGCCTCCGCCCCGGCCGCCTCTCCCCCTCCCCGAAGGGCCCCGTCATGCCCGAACCCCAGCCGTGCCCGCTCCGCAACGCCCTCGCCGCGACGCACTACGCGGTCGCCGCCGCCTTCCGCGACTACGCCCCGACCGCCGGCGTCCCCGCCGTGCCGGACGACTTCGACTGGCCGCGGCTCGAAGCCTTCGTGCACCGCCTCGGATTCGAGGCGGACCACTCCGTCGTCGCCCTCGACCTCTACCGCCTGCTCACGGCCGTCCAGCGGATCGCCTACCGCGAGGCCGCCGGCCGCAACACCGCCTGGCCCGCCACCCGCCTCAACCCCGCCCCCGGACCGGCCCCCGGACCGCCCACCCCGTGACCCCCGCAGGGCGGGTGCGAGCTCAGCGCGGAAAGTCGGCCCGTCCGACGTCCTGCTCCACCCGCTCTCCGATTGCACCCTTGTCACCCGACCCCGGCGGGCGCCGACCCCGCCCTCCCGGCGCACGGGAAGTCGGCCGGACCGACGTCCCACGCCCACCGTCACCCGACCAGGCCACCCCCCTCCGGGTGGACCCTGAGCTGAACCCCGATGTCCGGCTACGCCTCCCCGGTGATCCGGCGGGGTACCGAATCGACTGCCAGGTGGACGCGATCGGGCCTGCGGGCAAGGAGAGTTGGAGTACGCCCGCCGGACCGCCCGGACCGGACGCCACCTCACGGAGCACACCATGAGCGCCCGCCTCGCCCGCCCCCGCCACAACCGCGTCATCGCCGGCGTCTGCGCCGGGATCGCCGAGCGCTTCGGCGTGACGCCGTGGACCGTCCGGCTGATCTTCCTGATCTCGATCATCCTGCCGGGGCTGCAGTGCCTGGTCTACCTGGCCCTCTGGATCCTGCTCCCCCAGGAGCCGTGACACCGGGGCCGCAACGCACGGAACCCGTGAAACCGGGACCGTGACCCCCGGGAGCCGCGCCGGCGGCCCCGGACGGCGACGGGCCGCCCGCCCCGGGATCACCGGGGCGGGCGGCCCGTCGCCGTACCGGCGGTTCGGTCAGCCGGTCAGGCCCGGCAGCGGCAGGGTGTTGGTCAGCCCGCCGATGGGGGTCTTGTCGACGCCCGGGATGGTCGGGACCGCGCCGCGGTTGGTCACGCCCGCGACGGGCGCCTCGGCGGCCGGGGCGGCCTGGCCCGCGGTCGGGGCGAGGGTGCCGAGCGTGCCGGTGACCTTGTCGCCGCCGGGCAGCTTGGACGCCGTGTCGGCGACCGCGCCGGTCACCGCGGGGTTCGTCAGGGTGCTGGTGGGCAGCCCGACACCGCCGGGCGCGGGTGCGTCGGCGGACGCGGTGCCGGCGCCCACCGCCGCGATCGCGATGCCGAGCGCCGCGGTGCCGGCGGCCTTCAGAGCCTGCTTCATGGTTCTACCCCTTGGGTCCTCGTCGGTGGCCGACGGCGCGCACGATCGCCGGAGGGCGACCGCCACCACGGCTCGTCAGCAATGACTGGCACACCGTAGTGAGCGGGTCGCGTCAGGACCAAAGGGCGTTCACTCAGCCGAGTGAGTCGTCGGATGAACACCAACTCCCGTTCGAAGCACTGGTGTTCACCCGACGACCGGGTCCGTCCGGACCGTTCAGCCGGCGACGCCGGCGCTGAACAGCCACTCGGCCTTGAGCTCGGCGTACCCCGGCTTGATCACGTCGTTGATCATCGCCAGGCGCTCGTCGAACGGCAGGAACGCCGACTTCATCGCGTTCACCGTGAACCACTCCATGTCCCCCAGCGTGTAGCCGAAGGCCTCGACCAGGTGGCCGAACTCCCGGCTCATGCTGGTGCCGCTCATCAGGCGGTTGTCGGTGTTCACGGTGACCCGGAACTTCAGCCGGCTGAGCAGACCGATCGGGTGCTCGGCGTACGAGGTCGCGGCCGCGGTCTGCAGGTTGGAGGTGGGGCACATCTCCAGCGGGATGCGCTTGTCGCGCACGTACGCGGCCAGCCGACCGAGCTGGACGCTGCCGTCCTCGCCCACCGTGATGTCGTCGACGATCCGCACGCCGTGGCCGAGCCGGTCGGCGCCGCAGCACTGCAGGGCCTCCCAGATCGACGGCAGGCCGAAGGCCTCGCCCGCGTGGATGGTGAAGTGGTTGTTCTCGCCCTTGAGGTAGTCGAAGGCGGCCTGGTGGCGGGTCGGCGGGTGGCCCGCCTCGGCGCCGGCGATGTCGAAGCCGACGACGCCCTGGTCGCGGTGGCGGTTGGCCAGCTCGGCGATCTCGGTGGAGCGGGCGGCGTGCCGCATCGCGGTCAGCAGGGTGCCGACGCGGATCCGGTGGCCGGCTGCGCGGGCGTTGGCCTCGCCGAGCCGGAAGCCCTCGTTGACGGCCTCGACGACCTCGTCCAGGGAGAGGCCGGCCTCCAGGTGCTGCTCGGGGGCGTAGCGGACCTCGGCGTAGACGACGCCGTCGGCGGCCAGGTCCTCGGCGCAGTCGGCGGCGACCTTGATCAGGGCCTCACGGGTCTGCATCACGGCGCAGGTGTGCGCGAAGGTCTCCAGGTAGCGGACCAGCGAGCCGGAGTCGGCCGCCTCGCGGAACCACTCGCCGAGCTCCTTGGGGTCGGTGGTGGGGAGTCCTTCGTAGCCGACCGCGGCGGCCAGCTCGACGACCGTCTCCGGGCGCAGCCCGCCGTCGAGGTGGTCGTGCAGCAGCACCTTCGGCGCGCGGCGGATCTGGTCGGGGGTGGGGATGCGCGGGCCGGTGCCCGCGGCGGTGACAGGGATCTGCTTCTCCATTGCGGAAATATAGCCCCTACGCGCGTAGACCCACCACCGCCAACACGGCCGGTTCGGCGAAAGTCCACCCGGAATTCCACCGCACGGGCCAGCCCGACACCTCCGGGCCAGCCCCCCCTGACCTGTGACCCGGCCGGCGACCCGCCGGCGACCCGTCGGCCGCCGGTCAGTCGTGCTGCAGCAGGCGGCCCCGCCGCGACAGCACGAAGTCCCGGAACGCCGCCGCCGGCGGGGTCAGCGGCCGCCCCGTCGCCCAGGCCAGCCCGATCGCCCGCCGGGTGCGCGGCGCCGTCACCTCCAGCTCCACCACCCCCGGCCGCGGCACCAGCGCCGGCGGCAGCAGCGCCACCCCCAGCCCGGCCGCCACCAGCCCGCGCAGCGTCTCGGTCTCCTCGCCCTCGAAGGCCAGCCTCGGCACGAACCCGGCCTCGGCGCAGAACCCGTCCGTGATCGCGCGCATCCCGTAGCCCGGCTCCAGCCCGACGAAGGTCTCGTCGGCCACCTCCGCCAGCCGGATCCGCCGCCGCCCGGCCAGCCGGTGGTCCACCGGGACGACCAGGTGCAGCCGCTGCTCGTCCAGCCCGCGGGCCGTGAAAGCCGGGTCCTCCGGGAGCGGCGCGACCAGGCAGAGGTCCAGCTCCCCGGCCCGCAGCCGTTCCAGCATCGCCGCGCCGTAGTCCTGCACCAGCTGGAACCGGACCTGCGGGTGCGCCGCCCGGAACCCGCCCAGCAGCGCCGGCACCGTGTCCGCCCCCATCGTGTGCAGGAACCCGAACGCGACCCGCCCGACCTCCGGATCCGCCTCCGCCCGCGCGGCCTCCGCCCCGCGCTCCACCTCCGCCAGCGCCCGCTCCACCGAGGCCAGCAGCAGCCGGCCGGCCCTGGTCAGCCGGACCGTCCGCCCCTGCCGGGCGAGCAGACCGACCCCCAGCTCCTCCTCCAGCCGGGCCACCGCCCGCGACAGCGTCGGCTGCGGCACCCCGAGCAGCGCAGCCGCCTGCGTCACGTGCTCCAGCCGGGCCACCGCGGCGAACTGCGCCAGCCGGGGCGCCAGCAGCACCGCCGGCTCGTCAGGCCCCAGCTCCGCCGCCCGGTACCGCGCCTCCGTGCCGTCCGGCAGCTCCGCCCCGGCCATCCCGCCACCACCTCGACTCATACGACAGTGCATCAATAATCCCCTGTTGATGCATTGGACGCATCAGCGCCGCGCGCCTAACGTCGACGACATGCAGCCCGCCGATACCAAGGCGTCCGTGGCCGTCCCGGATGCCCCCACCGCCGCCCCCGACCCCACCGCCGCGCCGGACGCCCCCACCGCCGTCCCGGACTCCCCCGGCACCGCCCCCGCACACGACGACCGCCACCGCCCCGGCCAGCGCTCCTTCCGCCGCGCCAACCTCGCCCTGTTCGCCGCCGGGATCGCGACCTTCGTCCTGCTCTACTCCACCCAGGGCCTGCTGCCGGTCCTCTCGGCCGACCTCGACCTCACCCCCGGACAGGCCAGCTGGACGGCCTCCGCCGCCACCCTCGGACTCGCCCTCGCCCTGCTCCCCGCCAGCGCCCTGTCCGACCGGTACGGCCGCACCGCCGTGATGACGGCCTCCACCCTCGCCGCCGCCGCCCTCGCCCTCGCCCTCCCGTTCGCGCCCGACCTCACCACCCTCGTCGTGCTGCGCGTCCTCCAGGGCGCCGCCCTCGCCGGCCTGCCCGCCACCGCGATGGCCTACCTCGCCGAGGAGGTCCACCCCAGCGCCCTGGCCTCCGCGATGGGCCTGTACGTGGCCGGCAACAGCATCGGCGGCATGGGCGGCCGGCTGCTCTCCGGCTGGACGGCCGCCGCCCTAGGCTGGCGCTGGGGCCTCGCCGCCTCCGCCGCACTGGCCCTGCTCGCCGTGCTCGCCTTCCGGCTGCTGATCCCCGCCGCCCGCCACTTCACCCCGGCCCCGGTGGACGCCCGCGCCCTCGCCCGCACCGTCGGCGGGCACCTGCGCAACCCGCTGCTGGTCCGGCTGTACCTGCTCGGACTGCTCTTCATGGCCGTGTTCGGCGCGGTCTACAACACCGTCGGCTACCGGCTGATCGGCGCGCCGTTCCACCTGCCGGAGTCCGTCGCCGCCTCGATCTTCGTCGTCTACCTGGTCGGCACCGGCACCTCCGCCGCCGCCGGCCGCCTCTCCGGCCGGCTCGGCCGCCGCGGCGCGCTCTACGTCTCGATCGGCGTGACGGCCGCCGGGCTGCTGCTCTCGCTCGCCGAGTCCCTGCTCTGCGCGCTGCTGGGCCTGGTGCTGATCACCGCCGGCTTCTTCGCCGGCCACGCCACCGCCTCCTCGGCGGTCGGCCGCACCGCCACCCGGGGCCGCGCCCAGGCCTCCGCGCTCTACCTGATCGCCTACTACCTGGGGAACAGCCTCGGCGGCACCGTCGGCGCCGACGCCTACCACGCCACCGGCTGGACCGGCGCCGCCGTCGTCGGCCTCGTCGCCATGACCCTCGCCGCCGGCGTCACCCTCCACGGCACCCGGCAGGCCCACACCGCCCGCCGAGCGGTCGCGAACGCCTGACGGCCACCGCGGATACGCTCCGGACCATGAGCACCGACCCCGCCGGGTACGCCCGGCTGCGTGAGATCGCGCGTCAGCTGCCGCAGGTGCCGGGAATAGGGAAGATCGAGATCGCCGACGGCGGGATCGTCGTGACGACGTCACCGGTGAAGCGTCACGAACTCGCCGCCATCCGCCTGGCGCGCGACAGTTCGGTGAGCCCTTGACACCAGCGTCCTGCGGACCTCCGCCTGAAGCGGCCCGTCAGGCCGCCGGCGGGTGGAAGCGGACGGCGGCCTCGACGTCGGGCGTGACGTGGATGTCGAGCTCGGACTCCAGCGCGGCCGCCAACCGCTGCAGCAGCGGAAGCGTGGGCACGGTGCCGGCTCCCTCGATGCGCTCGATTTCGTCCTCCGTCAGGTTGGCCCGACGGGCCACCTCCGCCTGCGACAGGCCGAGAGCAGTGCGGCGGTCGTAGAGCGCCTGCCCGAACGCCCAGGAGTAGTGGAACTCCAGCCGCTCCGCGGCGCTCTCCGGGCTCTCCTGGACATGCTCGCCCAGCAGCTCGCGCGTGCGGCGGGTCCGCCACTGAGAGTGGTTCACTACTGCTCTCCCTCCGAGACGATCCGGCTGAACTCCTCGTGCGCGGGTTCGTGTTCGGACTCGCAGATCTTCTGAGCCCACAGAGCCCGGGTGACCTCAGCAGTCTCGCGCATCCGCCTCTTGGTGAACACCGTCAGCAGAATGATCCGTCGCCCGGGCGCGAGCCAGTAGGTGATCCTCGTGGCCGCGCCCCCCAGATCGAAGCGAAGCTCGCGCACCAACCCGTCCAGGTGGCGCGAGTACGGCTCGCCGAGCGTCGTCGCACGATCGGCCAGAAGGTCGACGGCGCGCTCGGTCCTGCAATAGTGCAGCGGCGGAAGCGCGGCGAGCCACGTCCGGACTTCGGGTTCGATCTCGATGGAGAAGCGGTCGACTCCCATGTGCGGCAGCGTAGAGCACGCTGCCGCACAGGAAGTAATCGCATGACTACGCGATGCGGTCCAGCACGATCGGGTTCGGGGTGAACGCGGTGCCGGCCGGGGAGACCTCGATGCCGCCCTCCAGGGCCTCGACGGCGTAGGCGAAGCGCTCCGGGGTGTCGGTGTGCAGGGTCAGCAGGGGCTGACCGGCCACCACGGTGTCACCGGGCTTGGCGTGCATCTCGACGCCGGCGCCGGCCTGCACCGGGTCCTCCTTGCGGGCGCGGCCGGCGCCGAGGCGCCAGGCGCAGACGCCGACGGCGTAGGCGTCGAGGGTGGTGAGCACGCCGGAGGCGGGCGCGGGGATGACGTGCTGCTCGCGGGCGACCGGGAGCGGGGCGTCGACGTCGCCGCCCTGGGCGGCGATCATGCGGCGCCAGTGGTCCATCGCGGAGCCGTCGCGCAGCGCGTCGGCCGGGTCCTTGCCGTGCACGCCGGCCGCGGCGAGCATCTCGCGGGCGAGGGCGAGGGTGAGCTCGACGACGTCGGCCGGGCCGCCGCCGGCCAGCACCTCGACCGACTCGCGGACCTCCAGCGCGTTGCCGGCGGTGAGGCCGAGCGGGGTGGACATGTCGGTGAGCAGGGCGACGGTGTTGACGCCGGCGGTGGTGCCGAGGCCGACCATGGTGCGGGCCAGCTCGCGGGCGTCGTCCAGGTTCTTCATGAAGGCGCCGGAGCCGACCTTGACGTCCAGGACCAGCGCGCCGGTGCCCTCGGCGATCTTCTTGGACATGATGGAGGAGGCGATCAGCGGGATGGCCTCGACGGTGCCGGTGACGTCGCGCAGCGCGTAGAGCTTCTTGTCGGCGGGCGCCAGGCCGTCGCCGGCGGCGCAGATGACGGCTCCGGTGCCGCGCAGCACGTCGAGCATCTCCTCGTTGGAGAGCAGGGCGCGCCAGCCGGGGATGGACTCCAGCTTGTCGAGGGTGCCGCCGGTGTGGCCGAGGCCGCGGCCGGAGAGCTGCGGGACGGCGGCGCCGCAGGCGGCGACGAGCGGGGCCAGCGGGAGGGTGATCTTGTCGCCGACGCCGCCGGTGGAGTGCTTGTCGCTGGTGGGCTGCGCCAGCGAGGAGAAGTCCATCCGGACGCCGGAGCGGATCATGGCGTCGGTCCAGCGGCTGATCTCGCGCGACTTCATGCCGTTCAGCAGGATGGCCATGGCGAGCGCGGACATCTGCTCGTCGGCGACCTCGCCACGGGTGTAGGCGTCGATGACCCAGTCGATCTGAGCGTCGCTCAGCTCTCCGCGGTCGCGCTTGGTCCTGATGACGGAGATGGCGTCCATGCGTGCTCCAAGAGGGGGTTCAAAAGCGAAGAGTGTCGCGAGATGACCGGGTTACGGCCCACTCGCGACACTCTACGCGCGTAACAAATGCAGATGCTAGAGCCGCTCCGGCTTACAGGCGCTCCGGTCCGAACGCGTCGGGGAGGACCTCGCTCATCGGGCGCACGCCCGAGGGGAGCTCGATCAGCAGCTCCGGTCCGCCGTGCTCGTACAGCAGCTGGCGGCAGCGCCCGCACGGCATCAGCAGCTCGCCCGCGCCGTCGACGCAGGTGAAGGCCGTCAGCCGGCCGCCGCCCGAGGCGTGCAGCGCGGACACCAGCCCGCACTCGGCGCACAGCCCGAGCCCGTACGAGGCGTTCTCGACGTTGCAGCCGGTGACCAGCCGCCCGTCGTCCACCAGCGCGGCCGCGCCGACCGGGAACTTGCTGTACGGGGCGTACGCGTGGCCCATGGCCTCGCGCGCGGCCGCGCGCAGCCGCTCCCAGTCGACCGCGGGGCTCACCGGAGCCGCCGTCACTTGCCCTGGCCCTTGCGGTAGATCTGGCCGTCCGCCTTGGGCATCCGCAGGCGCTGCGAGGCCAGCGAGAGCACCACCAGGGTGATCACGTACGGCGTGGCGACGATCAGCGGGCGCTGGACCTCGTCGGTGAGCGCGTACCAGGCACCGAGGCCGCCCGCGATCACGATCGAGACCGCGGCGGAGGTGAACTTGCGCCGGTACAGCTGCCAGAGCGCGAGCAGGGCCATCGCGATGGAGACGGTCAGGATCAGGACGTGCACCGACTCCGGGTCGCGCAGCTGGAGGCTGTCGGTGAAGCCGAACAGGCCGGCGCCCATGGCGAGGCCGCCCGGCATCCAGTTGCCGAAGATCATCGCCGCGAGGCCGATGAAGCCGCGGCCGAGGGTCTGGCCGTCCTTGTAGAAGTGCGCCGCGACCAGCGAGAGGTACGCACCGCCGAGACCGGCGAAGGCACCGGAGGCGATGACCGCGAGGTACTTGTACTTGTAGACGTTGACGCCCAGCGACTCGGCGGCGGTCGGGTTCTCACCGCAGGAGCGCAGCCGAAGGCCGAACACCGTGCGCCAGAGCGCGAAGTAGCTGATCACGATCAGCGCGGCCGCCAGCACCACGACCACCGAGATGTTGGTGACCAGGCCGCCGAGCACCCCGGCGACGTCCGAGACGAAGAACCAGTGGTGGCCCTCGATGTCCTTCAGCCAGGAGGACAGGCCCGGGACGGTGATGTACGGCAGCGGATCCGCCGGCGGCGACTGGTTCGCACCGGCGCCGACCGAGATGTAGTCCTTGTAGTAGATCCGGTTGACGTACGCGCAGATGCCGGGGATCAGCAGGTTGATGCCGACGCCGGAGACGATGTGGTCGACGCCGAAGCTGACGGTGATCACCGCGTGCAGCAGACCGCCCAGCGCACCGCCGAGCATGCCGGCCAGCAGACCGACCCACGGGTTGTACAGGTAGCCCGCCCAGGCACCGCAGAAGGTGCCGGCGACCATCATGCCCTCGAGGCCGATGTTGACCACGCCGGCCCGCTCGGACCAGAGACCGCCCAGACCGGCCATGCCGATCGGCACGGCGGCGCTGAGCGCCGCGGTGACCTGCCCGGAGGAGGTCAGCGAGTGGTTGCCGGTGGCCATGCCCACGGCGGAGAACAGCACCAGGGCGCCCGCGATCAGCAGCAGCACGACCGGCCAGGAGAGCTTGCGCTTCTTGGCGGGGGCGCCGGGCGCCTTCGGACGAGCAGCGGTAGCCGTGCTCATGCGGACACCTCCTTCTTCTCAGTGGCCGCGAGCTGGGCGGCGAGCTGGGCGCCGACCTTCTGCTGCTGGCGCTTCAGGCTGTAGCGGCGCACCAGCTCGTACGCGACGACGACGCAGATGACGATGGTGCCCTGCATGACCTGGACGATCTCGAACGGGAAGGCCCCGTTCTTCGGCAGCGGCAGCTGGTTGCCGGTGGCGTCCAGGAAGGCGAACAGCAGGGCCGCGAAGGCCATGCCGATCGGGCTGTTCCGGCCGAGCAGGGCGACCGAGATGCCGAGGAAGCCGAGGCCCGGCTGGAAGGTCTGGCCGTAGAAGTACGAGTTCTGCAGCAGCTCGGGCATGCCGATCAGACCGGCCAGGCCGCCGGAGACCGCCATCGAGATGATGACCATGCGCTTGACGTTCACGCCGGACGCGGTGGCCGCCGACTCCGAGCGGCCGGTGGCGCGCAGGTCGAAGCCGAAGCGGGTGCGGGTCAGGGTGAACTGGAAGGCCACGCCGACCAGGACGGCGATGAAGAGGAAGCCCCAGAGCGGGCCGCCGGCCGTGTCGAACGAGAAGAAGTGGCTCGACTGCGAGATCGGCGCGGTCTGGATCGAGTTGCTGGTGCCGCTCTGCTCCGGGGCGAAGATGCCCGGGACGAGCAGCAGACCGACGATCGCGACGGCGATCGAGTTCAGCATGATGGTCGAGATGACCTCGCTGACGCCGCGGTAGACCTTCAGCAGACCGGCGATGCTGGCGTACAGACCGCCGACCAGCATGGCGGTGACCAGCAGCAGCGGGATCTGGATGATCGCCGGCAGGTCGACCTGGGCGCCGATGAAGGCCGCGAACAGCGCCGCGACCTTGTACTGGCCCTCGACGCCGATGTTGAACAGGTTCATCCGGAACCCGAACGCGGCGGCCGCGGCGGCCAGGTAGTAGGTGGTGGACCGGTTGAGGATCGCCACCTGGCCGTCCGACTTGGTGGCGTACGTGAGCATCACGTTCCACGCCTCGAACGGGTTCTTGCCCGAGGTCGCCAGCAGGACGGAACAGATCACCACGGAGAGCACGACCGCGAGCACCGGCGCCGCCAGTGCGAGCACGATCCGCTCACCGCTGATCCGCTGCGTCAGGCTGCGCTTGGCGGCAGGGGGGTTGGGACTGGTCATGTGGCTACTCCCCCGCCTCGGCGTCGCCGGCGGTGTCGGTGTGCGAGTGCTCGGCCTCGGTGCCCTCCGCCGCGGCGGCGTGCGCCTCGGCGACGGCGTCCGCGTCGGACTCGATGTGGCCGCTGGCGGCACCGGTCATCGCGGTGCCGAGGTCCTCGGCGGTGACGGTGGCCGGGTCGGCGTCGGCGACCAGGCGCCCGCGGTAGATGACCCGGATGGTGTCGGAGAGGCCGATCAGCTCGTCCAGGTCGGCGGAGATCAGCAGGACCGCCAGGCCCGCGCGCTGCGCGACCCGGATGTGCTCCCAGATCTGCGCCTGGGCGCCGACGTCCACACCGCGGGTGGGGTGCGCCGCGATCAGCAGCTTGGGCTGGTGGCTCATCTCGCGGCCGATGATCAGCTTCTGCTGGTTGCCGCCGGAGAGGGAGGCCGCGGTGACCTCGATGCCGGGGGTGCGGACGTCGTACTGCTCGACGATCCGCCAGGTGTCCTGCCGGGCGCCGGAGGGGTCGAGCAGGACGCCCTTGGAGTTGGGCTCCTCGGTGACGTGACCGAGGATCCGGTTCTCCCAGAGCGGGGCCTCCAGCAGCAGGCCGTGCCGGTGGCGGTCCTCGGGGATGTACCCGATGCCGGCCTCGCGGCGGGCGCGGGTGAGCGAACCCGAGAGGTCCTTGCCGTCCAGGGCGACGGTGCCGCCGTCCAGCGGCAGCATGCCCATGATGGCCTCGACCAGTTCGGCCTGGCCGTTGCCCTCGACACCGGCGATGCCGAGGATCTCGCCCTTGTGGATGCGCAGCGAGATGTCGTCGAGGACGACGCGCTCGATGCCCTCGGCGTCGGTCTTGGCGATCCGCAGGTCCTCGACGGCGAGCATCACGTCGGTGGTCACGGTCGACGCGCGGCTCTCCGGGGAGGGCAGCTCGGCGCCGACCATCAGCTCGGCGAGCTGGCGGGCGGTGACGGCCTTCGGGTCGGCGTCGCCGACGGTGGTGCCGCGCCGGATGACGCTGATCGCGTCGGCCACCGCCAGCACCTCGTGCAGCTTGTGCGAGATGAAGATGACGGTGACGCCCTCGGACTTCAGGTCGCGCAGGTTGTCGAACAGCGCGTCGACCTCCTGCGGGACCAGCACGGCCGTGGGCTCGTCGAGGATCAGGATCTTGGCGCCGCGGTACAGCACCTTGAGGATCTCGACGCGCTGGCGGTCCGCGACGCCGAGGTCCTCGACCAGGGCGTCCGGGCGCACGCCCAGGCCGTACTGGTCGGAGATCTCCCGGATCTTCGCCTTCGCCTTGGCGCCGATGCCGTGGATGTTCTCGCCGCCGAGGACGACGTTCTCCCACACGGTGAGGTTGTCGGCCAGCATGAAGTGCTGGTGCACCATGCCGATGCCGCGGGAGATGGCGTCGCCCGGGGTGTTGAACTCGCACTGCTCGCCGTTGATCGCGATGGTGCCCTCGTCCGGCTTCTGCATGCCGTAGAGGATCTTCATCAGCGTCGACTTGCCGGCGCCGTTCTCACCCATCAGGGCGTGCACGGTGCCGCTGCGGACGGTGAGGTTGATGTCGTGGTTGGCCACGACGCCGGGGAAGCGCTTGGTGATGCCGCGCAGTTCGACGGCCGGTGTCGCCGTCCCCGCGCTGGGGGTTCCGTCCTTGCGCAGGGGGACGGGGTCGGATGCGGTGATGGCGATCTCCTGGTGGTCTGGAGGCGCGTCGTTGCG
Source organism: Kitasatospora sp. NPDC051702 (assembly GCF_040681575.1). NCBI lineage: Bacteria > Bacillati > Actinomycetota > Actinomycetes > Kitasatosporales > Streptomycetaceae > Kitasatospora > Kitasatospora sp. NPDC051702. The sequence goes on along the minus strand of NZ_JBFAZB010000010.1, from coordinate 175,834 downwards.
CTGGGAGGGCCAAGGGTGAGGACGTGGGGACGGGACGGGGCCCGGGGGTACGCGTTCAGCGCACCCTGCCGGGCCCCTCCCGTTGTGCCGTGTCAATCATCGCGCTGCCGGGCAGGCGGCAGTCGCTACGTCGTCCGGGACGCGCGGGCCTTACTGGGCCGGGGCGGTCGGGACGGTGGTGGCGCCGGAGGTGATCGCCGTGGCGGCGGCCTTCAGCTTGTCCTGGATGTCGTCGATCTTGCCACCGGTGGTGGCCAGCGAGACACCGTTGGCCTTCAGGTCGAACAGCTTGACGCCGGTGAACGGCGCGCCCTTCTTGACCGACTCGATGTAGGAGAACACCGCGTTGTCGACGTTCTTGACCATCGAGGTCAGGATGCTGTTCTTGTACTTCGCCAGGGCCGGCTGGTTGGCCTGGTCGGAGTCGACACCGATGGCCAGGGCGCCCTGCTTGTTGGCGACGGCCTCGATGGCGCCGTTGCCGGAGGAGCCGGCGGCGGAGTAGATGACGTCCGCGCCCTTGTCGAGCTGGCCCTGCGCGGCCTCCTTGCCCTTGTCGGGCGAGTTGAAGCCGGAGAAGTCCGGGGGGGTGGTCAGGTAGGTGGTCTCGACCTGGATGTTCGGGTCGACGGACTTCACACCCGCCTTGTAACCGGCCTCGAACTTCTTGATCAGCTCGGACTGCACACCGCCGATGAAGCCGACGTGCTTGCTCTTCGACTTGTTCGCGGCGGCGACGCCGGCGAGGTAGGAACCCTCCTGCTCGGCGAAGACCAGCGACGTGACGTTGGACGGCTGGTCCTTGTCGTTCGAGTCGATGATCGCGAACTTGACGTCCGGGTTGTCCTTGGCGACCTTGTCGACCGCCTGCTGGTAGACGAAGCCGACCGCGATGATGGTCTTGTAGCCACCGTCGATCAGGTTCTTGAGGCGGGTCTCCTTGTCGGCCTCGGCCTCGCCGGTCTTGGCGTCGGCCTCGGTGACGGAGACGCCGAGCTCGGACTTGGCCTTGTCGAGACCGCGGGCGGCGGAGTCGTTGAAGGACTGGTCGCCACGGCCGCCGATGTCATAGGCCATACCGACCTTGAGCGAGCCGTCGGAGGAACCGGAGGAGGCGTTGTCAGTGCTCTTTGCGCCGCAAGCGGCGAGCGAGGCCATGCCCAGGGAACCCGAGAGCACAACCGCGGCGAGCTTCATTGAACGGCGCAAGGGAGTATCTCCTTCTCACACGCACCTGATTAGCGTGGTCGGACGCCACCGTAACGCGCGTAGAACACGGTTGTGTTACGGGCTGCCGGAGCATTCGGGTTGTTATCAAACCGTGGTCTCACGGTCGTCCCGAGGCCCTCTTCCCGTGCGCGGACGGTGATCCGGAACTGGTTTCAGACCAGTCTACGGAACTGTTCGAAAAGCCCGGATCAGCGCGGACCGGCCGGCGCCCTGCTGGGCACCGGCCGGTCCGGGGGGTCGTTCGCACACGTCGCGGGGACCTGCCGCACGGGCGGCGGTCCGCCGGCTCAGAGCTGCGGCTCGTCCAGGGCCAGCGCCGCGAAGAGCTCCACGCCGATCCCGATCGCCCGCTCGTCGACGTCGAAGCGGCCCTGGTGCAGGTCCCGGACGGCGGTGTCACCGGGGGCGCGGACGCCGAGCCGGGCCAGCGCGCCCGGGGCGTGCTCCAGGTACCAGGAGAAGTCCTCGCCGCCCAGGCTCTGCTCGGTGCCCTCCACCACCTGCAGGCCGTCCGCCCCGCCGGCCGTGCCGAACCGGGCCGTCATCGCCGCGTCCAGCAGCGCGACCGAGACCGCCTCGTTCACCACCGGCGGCACCCCGCGGTGGTAGTCCAGCGTCCACTTCGCCCGGTAGGTCTCGGCGAGCTTGGCGATCAGCTCGTGCAGCAGGTCCGGCGCCTCGCGCCAGCCGTCCAGCTCCAGGCAGCGGACGGTGCCCTCCAGCTCGGCGTGCTGCGGGATGACGTTGGGCGCGGAGCCGGCGGCGATCCGGCCCCAGACCAGGCTGACGCCCCAGCGCGGGTCCATCCGGCGGGCCAGCGCACCCGGCAGGTCGGCGGCCATCCGGGCGATCGCGGTCACCAGGTCGGTGGTCAGGTGCGGGCGGGCGGTGTGGCCGCCGGGGCCGTCCAGGTGGAGCACCAGGCGGTCGCAGGCCGAGGTGATGGCGCCGGTGCGCAGCGCGATCCGGCCCACCTCCACCTTGGGGTCGCAGTGCACGGCGAAGATCCGGCCGACCCCGTCCATCCCGCCGGCCTTGATGACGTCCAGCGCGCCGCCCGGCATGACCTCCTCGGCCGGCTGGAAGACCAGCCGCACCGGGCGGCCCAGCTCGCCGGTGCGGGCGGCCTCCGCCAGCACCAGGGCGGTGCCGAGCACCACCGAGGTGTGCACGTCGTGCCCGCAGGCGTGGGCCCGCCCGGGGACGGTCGAGCGGTACGGCACGTCGCTCTTGGCGTCGTCGATGGGCAGCGCGTCGATGTCGGCGCGGAAGGCCAGGAACTCGGCGTCCGGGGCGGTGCCGGCCGGGACGACGTCGACGATCAGCCCGGTGCCGCCGGGCAGCACCCGCGGGCTCAGGCCCGCCGCCACCAGCCGGTCGCGGATCAGACCGGTGGTGCGGAACTCCTGTCGGCCGAGCTCCGGATGCCGGTGCAGATCACGGCGGAAGGCGATCAGCTCGGGCTCCAGCCTCCTGACCCTGGCGCGCAGATCGGCGGCGGGGCGTGCGGCGGCGAGAGTGGCGCCCGGCTGAGCGGGCTCAGGACGGTTCATCTCAACAAGAGTAGGCCTGTTGGGGGGATTTGGCCCGACTTCCGGAAAACTAGTCCCCGGATGGGCGCATACCGGCCGAACAGGTGGGTATGACATCTCGTTTCAGCCGCCTTCCCCGGGTTGCTTGCCCTGTGCAACGATCACCCGGGCCGGTGGACACGGGCGCGGTGCCTTGACGGCGGCTCAGAAGCGGTCCACCGGGGAGTACCCGCCCCACACCCCGCGCAGCGCGTCGCAGACCTCGCCGACGGTGGCCCGGGCGGCCAGCGCCTCCTTCATCGGGTACAGCACGTTGTCCGCCCCCTCCGCGGCGCGGCGCAGCGCGTCCAGGGCCCGGGTGACGGCCGCGGAGTCGCGGTCGGCGCGCAGCCGGGCCAGCCGTTCGGCCTGCCGCCGCTCGATCGCCGGATCCACCCGCAGCGGGTGATAGGGCTCCTCGGTCTCCAGCCGGAAGCGGTTGACGCCCACCACCGTCCGCTCGCCCGAGTCGGTCTCCTGCTGGATCCGGTAGGCGGTGCGCTCGATCGCGGCCTTCTGGAAGCCCTGCTCGATCGCGGCCACCGCGCCGCCCAGCTCCTCGACCCGGGCCATCAGCGCCAGTGCGGCGGCCTCCACCTCGTCGGTCATCGACTCCACGGCGTAGGAACCGGCGAACGGGTCCACGGTGGCGGTCACGTCCGTCTCGTGGGCGATCACCTGCTGCGTCCGCAGGGCGAGCCGGGCCGCCTTCTCGGTGGGCAGCGCGATCGCCTCGTCGAAGGCGTTGGTGTGCAGCGACTGGGTACCGCCGAACACCGCGGCGAGCGCCTGCACCGAGACCCGGACCAGGTTCACCTCGGGCTGTTGGGCGGTCAGCTGCACCCCGGCGGTCTGGGTGTGGAAGCGCAGCATCCGCGAGCGGGGGTCCCGCGCGCCGAACTCCTCGCGCATCACCCGGGCCCAGATCCGCCGGGCGGCGCGGAACTTGGCGACCTCCTCCAGCAACGTGGTGCGGGCCACGAAGAAGAAGGAGAGCCGCGGCGCGAAGTCGTCCACGGCCATCCCGGCGGCCAGCGCCGTGCGGACGTAGGCGATGCCGTTGGCCAGCGTGAAGGCGATCTCCTGCGCCGGGTCCGCCCCGGCCTCGGCCATGTGGTACCCGGAGATCGAGACGGTGTTCCAGCGCGGGATCTCGGCCCGGCAGTAGCGCATGAGGTCCGCGACCAGCCGGAGCGAGGGCTGCGGCGGGAAGATGTAGGTGCCCCGGGCGATGTACTCCTTCAGCACGTCGTTCTGGACGGTGCCGGTGAGCCGGGCCGGCGCCACCCCCCGGGCCTCGCCGACGAGCTGGTAGAGCAGCAGGAGCAGCGCGGCGGGCGCGTTGATGGTCATCGAGGTGGACACCGCGTCCAGCGGGATCCCGTCGAACAGCGTCGCCATGTCCTCGACCCCGTCGACGGCCACGCCCACCTTGCCGACCTCCCCGGCGGCCTGCGGCGCGTCCGAGTCGTAGCCCATCTGGGTGGGCAGGTCGAAGGCCACCGAGAGTCCGGTGCCGCCGCCCGCGATCAGCTGCCGGTAGCGGGCGTTGGACTCGGCGGCGGTGCCGAAGCCCGCGTACTGCCGCATCGTCCACGGCCGCCCGGTGTACATCGTCGGGTGGACGCCCCGGGTGTACGGGTACTCCCCCGGGCGTCCGAGCCGGCTCGCCGGGTCCCAGCCGGCCAGCGCCTCCGGGCCGTACAGCGGCTCGATCTCGAATCCTGACTCGGAGCGGCGCGGTTCCGCGGCCATGGGCCCTCCTGGGGGCGGGAGCGGTGGTCCTCGCAATGTAGGGCGCGTCCGGCGGTTCCCGGCGGCCCGGCGCGCGGCGTCCGGGTGCCGGCCGCGCAGGGGCGTGACCGGGCGGCGGGCGCGCGGACGGGGTTGAGATGATCGGGTGAACGACCGAATGTGCGTACCCCCACACCGAGCCCCCAGGGAGTGGCAATGACCGAGCAGAAGGTGGCCGTGGTCACCGGTGCCAGCAGCGGAATCGGCGCGGCGACCGCCCGCCGGCTGGCGGCCGAGGGCTTCGACGTGGTGCTGACCGCCCGGCGGACCGAGCGGATCGAGGCGCTGGCCAAGGAGATCGGCGGCCGGGCCCACACCGTGGACGTCACCGACCGGGCCGCCGTGGACGCCTTCGCGGCCGAGGTCGGCCGGGTGGACGTGCTGGTGAACAACGCCGGCGGGGCGATCGGCGCCGAGAGCGTCGAGCACGGCGACCCGGCCGACTGGCGGGCGATGTACGAGGTGAACGTGCTCGGCGTGCTGCACATGACGCAGGCGCTGCTGCCGGCCCTGCGGGCCAGTGGCGACGGCACGGTGCTGGTGCTCTCCTCGACCGCCGCACTCACCGCGTACGAGGGCGGCGGCGGGTACGTCGCCGCCAAGCACGCCGCGCACACCATCGCGGCCACGCTGCGGCTGGAGCTGTGCGGGGAGCCGATCCGGGTGATCGAGATCGCCCCCGGCATGGTGCGCTCCGAGGGCTTCGCGGTCACCCGCTTCCGCGGCGACGAGGAGAAGGCCGCCGCCGTGTACGCCGGCGTGGCCGAGCCGCTGACCTCCGAGGACGTCGCGGACACCGTGGCCTGGGCGGTCACCCGCCCCCCGCACGTCAACATCGACCTGCTGGTGGTCCGGCCGCGCGCCCAGGCGGCCAACCACAAGGTGCATCGCGCCTGATCAGCGCCGGTCCGGGCGGCCCGGGGCCCGGTGATCATGCGCACCGTGCCGAGTGATACACACGTGCGATGAGAACCTTCCGGGCCGCCCGCCCACGGGTGCTGCTGACCGCCCTCGCGGCCGGCACCCTGCTGCTCGCCACCGCGTGCGACGACACCGCCGGACCCGCCCGGGGCCAGGCCGCCGGCACCACCGCGCCCGCCACCGCGAGTCCGACCGCCACGCCGACGCCCACCCCCGAGCCCACCGGGGAGGCCGACCCGGCCCTCAAGCCGTTCTACGGTCAGCAGATCACCTGGGCGGACTGCCCCGCGGACCCGAAGGCCGAGCAGGCCAAGGTCGACCTCTCCACGCTGAAGTGCGGCAAGCTGCACGTCCCGCTCGACTACGCGAACCCCGCCGGCGACGCCCTCGACCTCGCCCTGGTGAAGTACCCCGCCGCCAAGCCGGACCAGCGCCTGGGCTCGCTCATGGTCAACCCCGGCGGCCCGGGCGGCTCCGGCGTCGAGATGGTCACCTTCGGCACCAAGGACTTCGCCGGCAGCCTGCACAACCGCTACGACGTGATCGGCTTCGACCCGCGCGGCACCGGCGCCAGCTCGCCGATCCACTGCCTCGACGACAAGCAGCGCGACGCCGAGTCCCAGCAGGACGCCCCGCTCGACCCGGTGGCCCGCAAGGCCCAGTCGGACCGGCAGGACGCCGAGTTCACCGCCGCCTGCCAGGCGAAGTCCGGCAAGCTGCTGCCCTTCGTCGGCACCCGCAACACGGCGCGCGACCTGGACGTGCTGCGCGCCGCCGCCGGGGACCGCAAGCTCAACTACCTGGGCATCTCCTACGGCACCTACCTGGGCTCGCTCTACGCGGAGGAGTTCCCCGGCAACACCGGACGGCTCGTCCTGGACGGCGCCGTGGACCCGGCCGCCGACGACCTCGACGCCTCCGTGAGGCAGATCGTCGGCTTCGAGACGGCCTTCGACCGCTTCGCCGCCGACTGCGTCGAGAACCACGCGGACGAGTGCGCGCTCGGCAAGGACCCGGCCGGCGCCGCCAAGAAGGCCGCCGACTTCCTGGACGGCCTGCGCGACCACCCGCTGCCGACCAAGGACGGACGCAAGGTCGGCAGCGACCTGGCCTGGACGGCCGTCCGCTCGGCGCTCTACGGCGACGAGAACCAGACCTGGAACTACCTGCGGGTCGGCCTCACCGTGGCGATCAAGGCCGGCAAGGGCGACGTCCTGCTGGCCTTCTCCGACGACTACAACGAGCGCGACGAGAACGGCCACTACACGCCGCTCCACGAGGCGCACGCCGCGATCGGCTGCGCCGACGGGGCGGCCCCGGCACCGACGCCCGAGCGCGCCCAGCAGGCCGTGCAGCAGCTCCAGCAGCAGGCCCCGCTGATGACCAAGGGCGTGAGCGTCGAGGACTTCACCGAGGACTCCTGCCACGGATGGCCCTACAAGTCCCCCGAGAAGCCGCACACCATACGGGCCGAGGGCGCCGCCCCGATCCTGGTGGTCGGCTCGACCGGCGACCCGGCCACCCCGTACGCCTCGGCCGAGGCGCTCGCCAAGGGCTTCGCCAAGGCCACCCTGCTCACCCGGGTCGGCGAGGGCCACGGCGCCTTCGGCAAGGGCAACGCCTGCATCGACCAGGCCCTGGAGACCTACCTGATCGACGGCACCATGCCGGCCGAGGGGACCCGCTGCTCCTGACCCCGACCGGGCCGGCCACCGGCCGCCCACCGGGCCGGACCTAGCAGACGACGGCGGGGAGGGCGCTGACACGAAGGTGTCAACGTCACAACTTGATAGCTCGTCCGGATGAATTCCGCGCGCGCCCTCCCCAACTGATGACCGCTCAACTACCTTTGAGGAGTTGTCGACGGGCGCTCGAAGCCGCTCGCGGCCCCCCATACTTCAGCTGCTCCACCCACCCCACTCCACCGGCACCTTCCCGCCCTCACGAGGAGGACCCGCTGGCCAGCGACATCCCGCCACAGCGGCCCGAACCCAGCTCGGAGCCGACCCTCCTCGGGCTGCACCGCTTCAACGAGGCCGACGCCGGCGCCGCCGAGGAGGCCCTCCTGGCCTGCTGCGGCAGCCGCCGGTGGGCCCTGCGGCTCACCGCCCACCGGCCCTACCCCGACATAGGGTCCCTGCTGGCCGCCGCCAGCGAGGCCTCCTACGACCTCCGCCCGGCCGACCTCGCCGAGGCGCTCGCCGACGAGAGCTGGATGCCGCAGCCGCTGCTCGGCATGCGGGCGCCGGGCAGCCAGGCCGCGCACACCGCGCTGCGGGCCGCCCACGCGGCGTACGAGGCCAGGTTCGGCCACGTGTTCGTGGTCTGCCTGGAGGGCGTCGCCCCGGAGGAGATGCTCGACACCGTGCTCTCCTCGATCCGCACCCGACTCGCCAACGACCCGGACGAGGAGCGGCTGATCGCGGCGGACGAACTCCGCCGGATCGCCCTCACCCGGCTGGAGCACCTGGTCGCCACCCACTCGGAGGCCGGGGCGCGCTGAGCCGGCCGCCGCCCCGACCCACCCGCCCTACCCGCCCGTCGGCCCGACCGCCTGCGCGGCCCGGAGCTTGGCCACCTGTCGCCGGACGACCAGTTCGTCCGGCGCGGCGGCCGGCTCGGTGGCGACGCCGAAGGTGGTGAACACCGCGAGCACCGGCCCGACCCGGGCCAGCACCGCGCGCTGGGAGAGCACCGCGCTCCCCGATTCATTCGTGAGGGTGAATCCGAGGGCCGCGTCCGCTCCCCCGGGAGTGGGCGTGTCCACCCGGCTCAGCCGGTGCCCGGTCCGGATCGGCGCCTTCCTCCCCTGCTTCTCGGCGGGCGGGGCCGGCGCCGCCGAGGTGAACGCGGCGCACGGGCCGAACAGCTTCTCCAGCTCCGCCTGCAGTGCGGCGGCCCGCCCCGTCCGGTAGCCGAGCAGCCCGCCGTACAGCCCGCGCTCGGGGTCGGTCGCCCGCGCCACGCCGAGGTCCGTCTCCGCGTACGGGTAGCCCGGCCCCGGCGAGGCGGTGGCGGCGCCCGACGCGGCCGGGGTCACCGCGTCCAGCAGCGGCTGGCAGGCCGGCACGTCCGCCACCTCCCGCCCGGCCCCGGCCCCGGTGTCCCCGTGACCGGGCGTCATCACCGTCACCGCGTAGCCCGCCCCGAGGTCCGCGTCGGCCACCGCGGCGGCGCGCAGCTCGGCCGCGGACAGCTCCCGGGCGGGCGCCGCCCGGTCCGCGGAGGGGCCGCCGACGGTGGTGCAGCCCGCGGCGAGCAGCAGCAGACCGGCGAGGGCGGCGGCGGACGGTCGGGCGGGGCGGAACGGCACGGGGGCCTCGGCAGGGTGTCGGCGGCGGATCCGGCGCGGTGGGTCCGGCGGCGGGGCGGGCCGCCACCGTAGCGCAGCCGAACCGTCACCCAGAGCGACGGAACGGGCTCCGGTTCCCGTCCAACTAGGCCAGTCGTGCCTGATTGATCACACCTGAGGCCCCCGGAGGCGGTTCACCAGACGGCGTCGATAGGATGCTGGCGGCCGGTGGACCGTACCCGGCCGGGCTGACCGACACCGAAGCCGGCCGAGCCCCCAATCGCTTCCGGAGGGTTTTTCCGTGCCGGCTGGAACGCTGTACCGCGGCCGGGAAGGCATGTGGAGCTGGGTGGCTCATCGAGTCACCGGCGTCCTCATCTTCTTCTTCCTGTTCGCCCATGTCCTGGACACCGCGCTGGTGCGGGTGTCGCCCGAGGCCTACGACACCGTCATTCAGACGTACAAGACGCCTCTCGTGAACCTGATGGAGTACGGCCTGGTGGCCGCCATCCTGTTCCACGCCCTCAACGGCCTGCGGGTCGTCGCGGTCGACTTCTGGGCCAAGGGCCCGAAGTACCAGAAGCAGATGCTCTGGACCGTCGTCGGCGTCTGGGTCGTCCTGATGGCCGGCTCCTTCTACGGGATCCTGCAGCACACGCTGATCTCCTGGTTCGGGAAGTGAGCCGACACATGTCCACGGAAATCTCCGACGCGCTGGTGGTCCCCTCCGCCCAGGCGCACACCGGCAAGGGCCTCGGCACCGGGAACCCGGCCGACGAGTTCGTCATCGAGCCTCCGCGCAAGCGGACCGCGAAGACCCCGCGCCGCACCCGCACCAACTTCGAGATGCTGGCCTGGCTCTTCATGCGCCTGTCCGGTGTCGTCCTGGTCGTGCTGATCCTCGGCCACCTGCTGATCATGCTGGTGCTCGACGGCGGCGTCTCCAAGATCGGCTTCGCCTTCGTGGCCGGCCGCTGGGCCTCGCCGTTCTGGCAGGTCTGGGACCTCGCGATGCTGTGGCTCGCCATGCTGCACGGCGCCAACGGCATGCGTCAGGTCATCAACGACTACGCCGAGAAGGACTCGACCCGGCTCTGGCTCAAGGGGCTCATGGGTACCGCCACGGTCTTCACCGTGCTGCTCGGCACCCTGGTGATCTTCACCTTCGACCCCAACATCTGAGCCGCGAGCAACATCGGACATCGGCAGAGGCCAGAGGCGAGTTAACCCCCCATGCAGATTCACCAGTACGACACCGTCATCGTCGGCGCCGGCGGCGCCGGCATGCGCGCGGCCATCGAGTCGACGCAGCGCAGCCGCACCGCGGTCCTGACCAAGCTCTACCCCACCCGGTCCCACACCGGCGCGGCCCAGGGCGGCATGTGCGCCGCCCTCGCCAACGTCGAGGAGGACAACTGGGAGTGGCACACCTTCGACACGGTCAAGGGTGGTGACTACCTGGTCGACCAGGACGCCGCCGAGATCATGTGCAAGGAGGCCATCGACGCCGTCCTCGACCTGGAGAAGATGGGTCTGCCCTTCTCCCGCACCGAGCAGGGCCGCATCGACCAGCGCCGCTTCGGCGGGCACTCCCGCAACCACGGCGAGGCCCCGGTCCGCCGCTCGTGCTACGCGGCCGACCGCACCGGCCACATGATCCTCCAGACGCTGTTCCAGAACTGCGTCAAGCACGGCGTCGAGTTCTTCAACGAGTTCTACGTCCTCGACCTGCTGCTCAACGAGGGCAGGACGGCCGGCGTCGTCGCCTACGAGCTGGCCACCGGCGAGATCCACGTCTTCCAGGCCAAGTCGGTCGTGTTCGCCTCCGGCGGCACCGGCAAGTTCTTCAAGGTCTCCTCCAACGCCCACACCCTCACCGGTGACGGCCAGGCCCTGGTCTACCGCCGCGGCCTGCCGCTGGAGGACATGGAGTTCTTCCAGTTCCACCCGACGGGCATCTGGCGCATGGGCATCCTGCTCACCGAGGGCGCCCGCGGCGAGGGCGGCATCCTGCGCAACAAGGACGGCGAGCGCTTCATGGAGCGCTACGCCCCCGTCATGAAGGACCTCGCGTCCCGTGACGTCTGCTCCCGCGCGATCTACACCGAGATCCGCGAAGGCCGCGGCTGCGGTCCGGACGGCGACCACGTCTACCTGGACCTCACCCACCTGCCGCCGGAGCAGCTGGACGCCAAGCTCCCGGACATCACCGAGTTCGCCCGCACCTACCTCGGCATCGAGCCCTACACGGACCCGATCCCGATCCAGCCCACCGCGCACTACGCCATGGGCGGCATCCCGACCAACGTCGAGGGTGAGGTGCTGCGCAACAACACCGAGGTCGTCCCGGGCCTGTACGCGGCCGGCGAGGTCGCCTGCGTGTCCGTGCACGGCGCCAACCGCCTGGGCACCAACTCGCTGCTGGACATCAACGTGTTCGGCAAGCGCGCGGGCGTCGCCGCCGCCGACTACGCGCAGACGGTGGACTACACCGAGCTGCCCGAGAACCCGGCCGAGAAGGTCCAGGCCATGGTCGACGGCCTGCGCGAGTCCACCGGCACCGAGTCCGTGGCGCAGATCCGCAAGGAGCTGCAGGAGACCATGGACGCCAACGCCATGGTCTACCGCACCGGCGCCACCCTGAAGCAGGCCGTCGAGGACATCGCCGCGCTGCGCGAGCGCTACAAGCACGTCTCCATCCAGGACAAGGGCTTCCGCTACAACACGGACCTGCTGGAGGCCGTCGAGCTGGGCAACCTGCTCGACCTGGCCGAGGTGCTGGCCGTGTCCGCGCTGGCCCGCGAGGAGTCCCGCGGCGGCCACTACCGCGAGGACTTCCCGACCCGTGACGACGTGAAGTTCATGCAGCACACCATGGCGTACCAGGAGGTTGCCGCCGACGGCACCACCTCCATCCGCCTCGACTACAAGCCGGTCGTCACGACCCGCTACCAGCCGATGGAGCGTAAGTACTGATGAGCACTCCGACCGTGGAGAAGCACTCGGCCGCTCTGGACGCGGCCGAGAGCGGTGCCACCCAGCTGATCACCGTCACCTTCCGGATCCGCCGGTTCAACCCGGAGGAGCACCCGGACCCGGTGTGGGTCGACTACCAGCTCGAGATGGACCCGAAGGAGCGCGTCCTGGACGCGCTCAACAAGATCAAGTGGGAGCAGGACGGCACCCTCACCTACCGCCGTTCCTGCGCGCACGGCATCTGCGGCTCCGACGCCATGCGGATCAACGGCCGCAACCGGCTGGCGTGCAAGACCCTGATCAAGGACGTCAACCCGGAGAAGCCGATCACGATCGAGGCCATCAAGGGCCTCACGGTCCTCAAGGACCTGGTCGTGGACATGGACCCGTTCTTCCAGGCGTACAAGGACGTCATGCCGTTCCTCATCACCAAGGGGAACGACCCGACGCGCGAGCGCCTGCAGTCCGCCGAGGACCGCGAGCGCTTCGACGACACCACCAAGTGCATCCTGTGCGCCGCGTGCACGTCGTCCTGCCCGGTGTTCTGGAACGACGGCCAGTACTTCGGCCCGGCCGCCATCGTCAACGCGCACCGCTTCATCTTCGACTCGCGTGACGAGGGCGCCGAGCAGCGCCTGGAGATCCTCAACGACCGTGAGGGCGTGTGGCGCTGCCGCACCACCTTCAACTGCTCCGAGGCCTGCCCCCGTGGCATCGAGGTCACCAAGGCGATCCAGGAAGTGAAGCGGGCCCTGGTCACCCGCCGCTTCTGAGCCACCCGGCCCGGCCCGACGAAGGCCCCCGTCCGCGGTGCGGACGGGGGCCTTCGCGCGTACCGGCGGCGCGGTCGCCGGCCTCAGTCCGCGGCCGGGGCGGCGCGGCGGGCGGCGCGCAGGCCGCGGACCCCGACGGAGCCGACGGCGATGCCGAGGAGGAAGGAGGTGACGGCGAGGAGGAGGTGCACCCAGAAGAAGGCGGTCGGCTGGGAGTGGTCGCCGCCGGTGAAGGCCTGGCCGCCGGAGTCCTTCCACAGGTTCTTGACGAAGGTCGTCCAGATGATCATCGACCAGACGCCGAAGGCGGTCAGGAACCAGGAGGTGCGGCGGCTGAGCTTCATGGGATCCTCGGCGGGGGTGTGAAGGCGGTGTGCGTCCCCAGTATGCGCGGACGGCCGATCGGCGTACGGCGGGGCCCTCCTGCGGAGGACCGGCCCGGTGCGGCGGACGGCCGGCGCCCGGAGTGGGTACGGTCAGCTGGTGCCCACAGCCCGTCACACGTTCGCCCACCTGTGCGCCGCGGTCACCGCGGCCCTCCCCGTCCTGCTCGTCGCCCCGGCGGCGGCCGCCGCCCCGTACGAGCCGCCCCCGCCCACCGCGGTCGGCGGCGGCCGGCTCGGGCTCCCCGGGGTCCAGGTCGACCCGCTGGCCGGCGCCCCGGCGCTGCCCGGGGACCTCACCGGCCAGTCCTGGATAGTCTCCGACGCCACGTCGGGAGAGGTGCTGGCGGCGAACAACCCGCACCTGAAGCTGCCCCCGGCGAGCACCCTGAAGATCCTCTTCGCGGACACCGTGCTGCCCAAGTTCGACCGCAACCTGGTGCACCGGGTCGCGGACGAGGAGATCCTGGGGATCGGCGCCGGCAGCAGCCTGGTCGGCATCAAGGAGAACCTCGACTACCGGGTCGAGGACCTGTGGCGCGGGGTGTTCCTGAGCTCGGGCAACGACGCCGTGCACGTCCTCGCGCACATGAACGGCGGCGTGCAGCAGACCGTCGGCGAGATGCAGGCCCGCGCCGACGCCCTGCAGGCCCGGGACACCCGGGTGATCTCGCCGGACGGGTACGACATGGACGGCCAGGTCTCCTCGGCCTACGACCTCACCCTGTTCGCCCGGGCCGGCCTGCGCAATCCCGACTTCCGGATGTACTGCGCCACCCGGGACGCGATGTTCCCCGGCGCGGTGGACAAGAACACCGGCCAGCGCGGCAGCTTCGGGATCGCCAACACCGACCGGCTGCTGGGCAAGTACCCCGGCCTGATCGGGGTGAAGAACGGCACCACCACCAACGCGGGCTCCACCTTCGTCGGCGCCGCCGAGCGCAACGGCCGGACCCTGCTGGTGACGGTGATGCACCCGGCCAGCTACCAGAAGGTCTACGACGAGACGGCCGCGCTGCTGGACTGGGGCTTCGCGGCGGCCGACAAGGTGCGACCGGTCGGCCGGCTGGTCGACGAGCTGCCGCCCGGCGGCGAGCCGACCGGCCAGGCCGGCGGCGCCGCCGGCGTTCCCGCGCCCCCGCCGCACCCGTCCCCCACCGCCACGGCACCCGCCACCCCGGCGGCGGCCCCCGCCGCGGCCTCCCGGGGCACCGGGCCCGGCCTCGGCGGCTGGCTGGCCGTCGCGCTGGCCGTGGCCGCGGGCGGCTACGGGGCGCTGGTCGTGCACCGCCGCCGCAGGGCCGCCGGCTGATCCGCCGACGGGCCCGGGCACGGGCCCAGGGCTCAGGGGCCGGCTCCCAGGACGCTCAGGACTGGGCCGGACCCTGGGCCCTGGCCGCCGGCTCCGCCGCGGCCCCCGCCTCGTCGGCCGCCTCGATGACGGCCCGGCCGTGGGCCCTGGCCCGCTCCCGGGCGGCCTCCGGGTCGGCGAGGGCCGTCCAGGCCACGCAGTACATCAGCAGCCGGCTGACGAAGTTGATCCAGAGCAGCAGCGCCACCGGTACGCCGAAGGCGCCGTAGAGGCTCTTCCCGGCGACCGAGCCGAGGTAGGAGGCGAGCAGGATCTTCAGCGCCTCGAAGCCGACCGCGCCGATCAGCGCCCCCTGCAGCACGTCCCGCCGGCGCTGGCCGCCGATGCCGGGGAAGGGCGCCAGCAGGTAGGCGAAGAGCAGGGTGTCGCACCCTATGGCGATGAGGATGCCGATCCCGGTGAGCAGGTAGCCGTTGTGCAGGCCGAGCTGGTCGGCGATCCGCCCGGCCAGCGTCGTCCCCGCGGCGGAGGCGCCCAGCGAGACCAGCGAGACCAGGCCGAGGCCGCCGAGCACCACGCAGTCCCACGCCTTGCGCAGCACCGGGTTGCCGTCCTCCTCGGGCAGCTGCCACACGTCCCGGATCGAGGTGCGCATGGTGTCCACCCAGCCGAGGCCGGAGATCAGCAGCAGTGCCCCGCTGACGAGTCCGACGGCGCCCGCGTTGGCCACCAGCGACGGCAGGTTGAGTGCGTCGGAGATGCCCGGCAGCTGGTCGGAGATGCGTTTCTGAATGTCCGCCACCCGGCTGTCGCTGAACGTCGCCACGGCGATCGCCAGGGCGACGGTGAGCAGCGGGAACAGGGCGAGGAAGCCGAAGAAGGTGACCGCGCCGGCCAGTCTGTTCCCGCGGGCCGCGGTGAAGTGCTCGTACACCCGGTACGGGCGGCTGCGCAGCAGTCGCGTCACGAGCGGGCCGATGACCGGAAGGCGGGTCAGGAAGTCCACCCGACCGGTTATACCGGCCCGTCCCCCGAACGGCCGTCAGGCTCGACGCGCGGCCGGGGCCGCGTCGTGGCCGCCGGGGCCCGCCGCAGCTAGCCGCGGACCAGCCGGCGGGCCCGGGCGAGCGCCCTGACGGCCTGGTAGGCGCCGTAGCGGCCGTGGCTCAGCAGTTCGGTGCGCACGCCGTCGACGCCCGCCGGGGGGCGGTAGCCGGCCGGGCGCAGCCGGGCGCAGTGGGCGGCCGCGCGGCGGAAGTACTCGCGGCGGTCGCCGGGCGGGACCCGGCCGGGCTTGGAGACGACCGTGTTGAGGTGGTGCAGCATCCGGCCGTAGACGACGGGGCGCCAGTGGTCCAGGTCGGGGCGGCCGTCCAGGAAGCCGAAGACCAGGTCGTACTGGTCGAAGACGTCGAAGTGCTTGCGGCTGGCGGTGGCCAGGATGTTGCCGCCCTCCTGGCGCTGGCGGTAGTGCACGCCGACCTCGTCGAGCAGGGTGATCCGGGCGGCGGCGAGGAGCGCCGGGTACGTCCAGGGGGTGTCCTCGTAGTAGCCGGCCGGGAAGACCAGCCGCTGCGCGGTGACGAAGTCGCGGCGGTAGGCCTTGTTCCAGACGACCTGCAGCAGGTCGAGCAGGTCCGGGCGGGCGGCGAGGTCGAAGACCTCGGGGGAGGCGGCGCCGAAGACGTGGGCCGAGGCGGCGCGGGTGATCCGGCCGTCGACGTAGGTGCGGGCGTAGTCGTAGACCAGGACGTCCGGGTCGCCGGTGGCGGTGAGCCGGTCGTCGACGCTCTTGAGCAGGTTCGGGGTGAGCGTGTCGTCGCTGTCGAGGAAGACCACGTAGTCGCCGGTGGCGACCTCCAGGCCGGCGTTGCGGGCCCGGCCGAGTCCGACGTTCTCCGGCAGGTGCAGCACCCGGATCCGCGGGTCCGCGGCGGCGGCCTCGTCGAGCATCGCGCCGCAGCGGTCCGGGGAGCGGTCGTCGACCGCGATCAGTTCCAGGTCGGGGCCGCCCTGGCCGAGGACCGAGTCGAGGCACTCGGCGAGGTAGTCCTGGACCTTGAACACGGGGACGATCACGCTGAAGCGGGGCACGGGCCCCAGAGTAGTGGCCCGGAGGGGCCGCGGAGCCCGGAGGTAGGATCGGGGCGCACGTACGCACCGATCAAATGCGGTCACGCCCCCCACGGGCTGCCACGCTCCTTCCCGAGAAAGGCCTGCGTAGCCGATGGCTCCCCGCCTCTCCATCGTCGTTCCGATCTACAACGTCGAGCGTTACCTGGTCGAATGCCTCGACTCGATCGCCGCCCAGACCTTCACGGACTTCGAGTGCGTCATGGTCGACGACGGTTCGAAGGACGACAGCGCGGCCCTCGCCGAGGCTTACGCGGCCAAGGACTCCCGGTTCCGGCTGGTCCGCCAGGTGAACAAGGGCCTCGGCGCCGCCCGCAACACGGGCATCCGGCACATCGACCCGGACTCCGAGTTCCTGTGCTTCGTCGACAGCGACGACTCGATGCCGCCGAGCGCGTACGAGCTGATGATCAGCACGCTCGACGAGACCGGCTCGGACTTCGCCACCGGCAACGTGCTGCGCTTCCGCGCCGTGGGCTACTACCAGTCCGGCGGGCACTCCAGGCCGTTCCGGGAGACCAAGCTCAAGACGCACATCACCGAGATCCCGGCGCTGGTCACCGACCGCACCGCGTGGAACAAGGTGTACCGCCGCTCCTTCTTCGACGCGGCCGGCATCCTCTACCCCGAGGGCATCCTGTACGAGGACGCCCCGGTCAGCGTGCCGCACCACTACCTCGCCAAGAGCGTGGACGTCCTCTCCGAGCCGATCTACCACTGGCGCGAGCGCGAGGTCGGCGAGATGTCGATCACGCAGATGCGGACCAACCCCAAGGGCCTGATCGACCGCGTCACCTCGGTCGAGCTGGTCCGCGGCTGGCTGAAGAAGCAGACCGAGCCGCGCTTCGCCCAGTACCTGCGCTCCTACGACGAGAACACCCTCGTCGAGGAGATCCCGATGTTCTTCTGGTCCGTCGTGGACGGCGACAAGGAGTACCGGGACGCCTACCTCAAGAACGTCAGCCGGCTGCTCCGGGCGATCGGCCCCGAGCAGGTCCGCAAGCTGCGGGCGCCGCTGCGGCTGAAGTACCACCTGACCCTGCAGGGCCGCATCGACGAGTTCGTCGAGCAGATCAAGTACGAGGGCGAGAGCAACGGCGGCGTCCAGGCCCGCGGCCTGCTGCGGCCGTACGCCGACTACCCGTTCCTGCGCGGCGGGCGCAAGAGCGTGCCGTCCGGCGTGCTCAAGCTCGACAACTCGCTGGTCATGCGCAGCCGGCTGTACGAGACCGGCTGGGTCGGCGGGCGGCTGGAGCTGTCCGGCCACGCGTACCCGGAGCAGATGGGCGCGGCCGGCAAGCACGACATGGTCCGCACCCTGGTGCTGCGCGAGGCCAAGGGCCGCCGGGTGATCGCGGTGCCGATGAAGACCACGTACAGCCCCGAGGCCACCGCCAGCTGCCACCACGACCTGTACAACTGCGACTGGGCCGGCTTCAACGTCTCCATCGACCCGAAGAAGCTCCGGCACCGCGGTCAGTGGAAGGACGGCAACTGGCGCGTCCTGGTGGCCGGCGCCGGCAAGGGCGGCGTCTACAAGGGCCGGATCTGGGCCGGCTGGAGCGACACCGCCCAGTACATCCCGGCGCACTGGGTCGAGCCGGACGTGCGGATCGTGCCGTGGGTCCGGGACGGCAGCGTCTACCTGCGGGTGGAGACCGTCAAGGCCCGGGTGACCGGCCTGGCCGCGCACGGCGGCCGGGTGGAGGTCTCGGGTGCGGCCCGCTCCGGCGCGAGCTTCGCCGGGGCCAAGCTGCGGCTCCTGCACGTCGAGTCGGACCGCGAGCTGGCCTACCCGGTGGAGCTGGGCACGCCGGTCGGCAGCCTGCAGCCGTTCACGGTCTCCTTCCCGGTGGCCGAGCTGACCGCCCTGCGCGAGTCCTGGGCCGAGCTGGACCCGGTGGCGGCCGACCGCGCCCGCGACCGCTGGGACACCTCGCTGGTGCTCGCCGACGGCAGCACCGTCGCGATCGCCTGGGACGACCGCAACGCCCCCTCGCAGCTGCACCTGGCGCTGAACCCGGAGGCCCCCTCGGACCGGCGCCGGGCCCTCTACTCCAAGCCCTCCCCCAGCGGCTACCTGCAGTTCTCCGACCAGCTGCTGCAGCCGGTGGTGGACGAGGTCTCCTCCCGCGGCGCCGACGGCTTCCTGCTCAGCGGCTCGTTCCCGCTGCCCGGCACGCACCGCTGGGAGCTCGTCGTCCGGCACAACTGGCGCGAGGAGGAGCACGTCTACCCCGTGGAGATCGCGGACGGCCGGTTCCGGACCGCGATGCCGGCCGTGCCGACGGCCTCCTTCGCCGGCCGGGTGCCGCTCGCCCAGGGCACCTGGGGCGTCTTCTTCCGCCCGCTCGGCGCCCCCGTCGAGGAGATGCCGAGCTCGTACGCGCTGATCGCGCCGGAGTGCTTCGGCGCGCTGCCGCTGGAGGTGGAGTCGCGCGGCAAGCGCGTCGTGCTGGAGCGCCGCCACCACGACGGGATCTCGCTGGAGTCGCACTCGGCGCTGCTGCCCGAGGAGCGCAGCGGCTACCGCCAGCGCCAGCTGCGCAACGTCGACTACCCGGGCGCCCGCCGGCACCCGCTGCGCGACGCCGTGCTGTACAACGTCGGCCTCGGCGGCCTGTACGCCGACTCCCCGCGGGCGATCCACGAGGAGCTGGTCCGCCGCGGCCTGCCGCTGGAGCACCTGTGGGGCAGCGACGACCTGCAGGCCGAGCTGCCGCAGACCGCGGGCGCGCTGCGGCTCTGGAGCCCGGAGTGGTTCGAGGCGCTGGCGACGGCCAAGTACATCGTCACCAGCACCCACCTGCCCGACTTCTTCGTCCGCCGCCCCGGCCAGGTCGTCGTGCAGACCTGGCTCGGCAGCCCGCTGAAGCAGATCGGCCTCGATTTCGAGAAGGTCTGGTTCACCGATTCGAACTACCTGAAGGGCCTCGCCAAGGAGGTTCCGAACTGGAGCCTGCTGGTCGCCGGGAACAGCTGGTCGGCTCCGGTGCTGCGACGCGCGTTCGACTACAAGGGCGAGATCCTGGAGAGCGGTTCGCCCAGGAACGACCTCCTCTTCGCGGTCGACCGGGAGAAGACCGCCGAGCAGGTCCGGGAACGGCTCGGCCTGCCCGAGGGCAAGAAGGTCGTGCTCTACGCGCCGACCTGGCGCGAGGACCGGCGCCGGCCGGACGGCGGCTACCAGCTGGACCTGCGGATCGACCTGGAGGCGGCCAAGGCCGCGCTCGGCGACGACCAGGTGCTCCTGGTGCGCCGGCACAGCATGATGTGCGGCCAGATCCCGGACGCCGGCAACGGCTTCGTCTGGGACGTCGGCAGCTACCCCGACATGGCGGAGCTGCTGCTGATCGCGGACGTGCTGGTCACCGACTACTCGGCGAGCGTCTTCGACTTCGCCGCGACCGGCAAGCCGGTGCTGTTCTTCACCTACGACCTGGAGCACTACCGCGACAACCTGCGCGGCTTCAGCCTGAACTTCGAGGCGGAGGCGCCCGGCCCGCTGCTGGCCACCTCCGAGCAGCTGGTCGACGCGCTCGGCCGGGTGGACGAGGTCGCGGCCGAGCACGCGGACCGGGCCGCCGCGTTCCGCGAGAAGTACTGCGACCTGGACGACGGCAAGGCCGCCGCCCGGGTGGTCGACGCGATGCTCCGAAAGGAGTAACCGCCCCCCGCCCCGCCGAGGCGCCCGACGCGATCCGCGTCGGGCGCCTCGGCGCATTCTGGACGTTTCCTGGACACTTCCCCGCCCTTTACGTCCGCATTACACTCGAACTCGTGTTTCGTTGACGAATTTCGCGGGAAATTCGCCGGACCGTACAGTTGACCCCGGGTGTCGTCCCGGTATGGGATGTCAATTCGGATCCGGCCCGGTGGATATCGGCCCGGAGCCCCGGTCCACCGCCATGGCCCGGCCGCCGTCCCGAAGGGCCCACCCCCGATGTCTGTGCTCACGCGGTTCGTCCTCCCCCACGCGGGCCCGCGGGTCGGCACCGACCGGCCCGCCGAGGACGAGGACGTCGTCTTCGGCCTGCTGCGCGCCCGCTGGACGGGCCGCGGGCTGGAGCTCACCGGCTTCGCCCGGCCGGACGACCTCGACACCGGCCGCCCCGGCTCCGCCTGGACCTGGCTGACCCTGCGCCACCCCGACCCGGACCTCCCGCCCGTCCACCTCCGCTCCCGGCCGCGCCGGCTGCCCGAGGTCACCGACGACAGCGCCCAGCCCGACCTCAACCACGACTGGTCCGGCTTCACCGCCCTGGTCGACCCGGCCCGGCTGCGCCGCGGCCCCGACTGGCCGCTCGGCGACTGGCAGGTCGAGGCCACCCTGTTCACCCGCCCGCGCCCGGCCCGGGTGCGGCGCCAGTACGGCTCCCTCGCCCCGCACTGGTGCGGCTCCGGCGAGTACCCGCCGGCCCGCTGGCTGGACCGGGACGTCCGCCTCCAGCCGGAGTTCTCCGACGGGCGGCTGCGGCTGCGGCTCGAACGCCCCGGCGTCCGGCTCACCCACGCCGCCCCCACCGCCGACGGCCTCGACCTGCGCGGCACCGCGCACGACCAGCCCGACGGCACCGTGCTGCGGCTGCGCCACCGGCAGAGCCCGGCCGTCATCGAACGGCCGGTCGCCCGCACCGGCGACCGCTTCGCCGTCCACGTCCCGTACCGGCCGTTCACCGCCGACGGCCGCGGCGCCGACGACCTCGAACACTGGGACGCCGAGTTGCAGCGCCCCGACGGCACCACCGAGCAGCTCTGCCTCGATGAGCGCCACGGCCGGGTGGCCGGCCAGCACCGGCTGCCCGGCGCCCCGGACCGCGCGCTCTACCTCAAGCACCTCGCCGACGGGCGGCTCCAGCTGTGCGTCCAGCCGGCGGCCGGCCTGGTCGAGCGGATCGCCGTCCGGGCCGGCGGCTTCGAGCTCACCGGCCACTGCCCTGGGGGCTCCGCCGACCGGCTGGAGCTCGTGCTGCGGCACACCGGCGTGGCCGGCGAGGTGCGCAGCCCCGTCGAGACCGGCCCCGGCGGCCGGTTCCTGGTCCGGGTGCCGGCGACCCGCACCGGCTCGGACGGCGCCGGCCTGCCGCTGCGCAAGGGCGTCTGGGAGGCGTCGCTGGAGCCCGTCGGGCACTCCGGCCCGAGCCGCCCGCTGCTCGCCGCGCCCGCCGCGCTCCCCGCCCTGCCCGCCGCCACCTCCGTCGGCGGCAAGCGGATCCTGCTGCAGCGCCGCTGGCACGACACCCTGCTGGTGGACTCCACCCCGGTGCTCACCGCCACCGAGCGCAGTGCCTGGACGCAGGCCCGGCTGCGCACCCGCGCGTACCCCGCCGCCCGCCGCGAGCCGCTGCGCGAGGCCGTGCTGTACGACGTGTTCGGCGGCCGCGGCTACGCCGACTCGCCGCGCGCGGTGCACGCCGAACTCGACCGCCGCAGCGCGCCGTTGGAGCACCTCTGGGTGGTCGACGACGCCCAGGCCGAACTCCCGCCCGGGGTGCGCGCCGTCCGGATCTGGAGCCCCGAGTGGTACCGGGCCCTGGCCACCTGCCGCTACCTCGTCGGCAACACCCACTTCCCGGACTTCCTGGAACGCCGCCCCGGCCAGGTGGTGGTGCAGACCTGGCACGGCTCACTGCTGAAGCGGATCGCCCACGACGTCGACAACCCCTGGCTGGCCGACCACGGCTACCTGGACGCGCTCGACCGGGAGACCCCGCAGTGGAGCCTGCTGCTCTCCCCCAGCCCGTTCGCCACCCCGATCCTGCGCCGCGCCTTCCGCTACCAGGGCGAGATCCTGGAGGCCGGCTACCCCCGCAACGACGTGCTCGCCAGACCCGACCGACGCACCGCCGCGGCCGTCCGCCGCAGGCTCGGCGTCCCGGACGGCAAGCGGATCGTGCTGTACGCGCCGACCTGGCGGGAGGACCAGCAGCGCGGCGACGGCGACGGCTTCCGCTTCGACCTGCGCCTCGACCTCGACCACGCCCGGCGCCTGCTCGGCCCGGACCACGTGCTGCTGGTCCGCCCCCACGCGCACGTCCGCGAACCGCTGCCCGGCGCCGGGGACGGCTTCCTGTACGACTGCGGGGACTACCCGGACCCGCAGGAGCTGCTGCTGGTCGCGGACGTGCTGGTGACCGACTACTCGTCGATCATGTTCGACTTCGCCGTCACGGGCCGCCCGGTGCTCTTCTTCACCTACGACCTGGAGCACTACCGGGACACCCTGCGCGGCTTCTACTTCGACTTCGAGCCGCAGGCCCCCGGCCCGCTCGTCCCCACCTCCGCCGGACTGCTCCGCGCGCTGCGCGAACTCGCCGACGGCGGCACCGGGCTGCCGCCCGGCTACGCCGAGCGCCACCGCCGCTTCCGGGCCGAGCACTGCGTCCTGGACGACGGCGGGGCGTCCCGCCGGGTGGTGGACCGGATGCTGGAGCTGGGGGCGGGTCAGGAGAACCGGTAGCCGCGCCAGGGCCGCCAGACCTCGTCCGCGTCGAAGCGGGAGAGGCTGAAGCCCGGCACGTCGAAGGCCGCCCGGAAACCGCGGGCCTGCGCGTACGCCTGGTCGAGCGCGTCCTCGGACAGGCCGTGCGCCACCGTCACGTGCGGGTGGTAGGGGAAGGCCAGCTCGCGGGCCAGCGGGCCGGAGCGGACGTCCGCCTCCAGCAGGCGGCACTCCTGCGCGCCCTCCTCGACCCGGACGAACACCACCGGGGAGACCGGGCGGAAGGTCCCGGCGCCGCTCAGCAGCATCCGGAACGGCCGGTGCGCGGCGGCCACCGCGGCCAGGTGCTCCTCGATCTTCGGCAGCGCCCCGGCCGGCACCTCGGTCGGCGGCAGCAGGGTCACGTGCGTCGGTATCGACCGGGCCTGCGGATCGCCGTGCCCGGCGCGGGCGTCCTGGATCTCCGTCCCGTACGGGTCCGGGACGCTCACGGACACGCCGATGGTGAGGACCTCCGGGAGGTCCTCACCATCGGGCAGTCGCGGCAGCGCAGTCACCGCTTGGCGGCCGGGAGGAAGCCGATCCGGTCGTACACCGTCGCCAGCGTCTGCGCGGCCACCTCGCGGGCCTTCTCGCCGCCGATCGCCAGCACCCGGTCCAGCTCGGCCGGGTCGTCCAGGTAGACGCGGGTGCGCTCCTGGAACGGGGTGACCCACTCGGTGAACAGCTCGGCCAGCTCGGTCTTCAGGGCGCCGTACATCTTGCCCTCGAAGTGCGCGACCAGCTGCTCGACCGACTGGCCGCTGAGCGCCGAGTGGATGCGCAGCAGGTTGGAGACGCCGGCCTTCTCCTCCTCGTCGTAGGAGACCACGGTGCCGGTGTCGGTGACGGCGCTCTTGAACTTCTTGGCGCTCGTCTTCGCGTCGTCCAGCAGGCTGACCAGGCCCTTGGCCGAGGAGGCCGACTTGCTCATCTTGATCGCCGGGTCCTGGAGGTCCTGGATCTTGGCCGTCTCCTTGAGGATGTACGGCTTCGGGACCGTGAAGGTCGGGCTGTAGCGGGTGTTGAAGCGCTCCGCGAGGTCGCGGGTGAGCTCCACGTGCTGGCGCTGGTCCTCGCCCACCGGGACGGCGTCCGCCTGGTAAAGCAGGATGTCGGCGACCTGGAGGATCGGATAGGTGAACAGGCCCACGGAGGTGCCGGCGGCGCCCTGCTTGGCCGACTTGTCCTTGAACTGGGTCATCCGGGAGGCCTCGCCGAAGCCGGTGAGGCAGTTCATCACCCAGCCGAGCTGCGCGTGCTCGGGCACGTGCGACTGGACGAACAGGGTGCAGTGCTCAGGGTCCAGGCCGGCCCCGAGCAGCTGTGCGGCGGAGATCCGGGTGTTCTGGCGCAGCGTCGCCGGGTCCTGCTCCACGGTGATCGCGTGCAGGTCGACGACCATGTAGAAGGCGTCGTTCTCCTTCTGCAGGTCGACCCACTGGCGCACCGCGCCCAGGTAGTTGCCGAGGTGGAACGAGCCGGAGGTGGGCTGGATGCCGGAGAGCACCCGGGGACGGTCCTTGACCGGACCGGTGACCGCTGCGTTGACCATGCGCGCCATTGTTCCAGTTCCACCGGTCGCTCAGGAAACGTCTGCCCCTGGAGGTTCCGCCAGTGTGACCGCACTCACCCTCACCCTGGCGATCCGCCGGCCCTCCATCTTGGCCACCGTCAGCAGCACGCCGCCCCCGCCGTCGACCGGGACGCGCACCTGGTCGCCGTCCCGGGGGAGCCGGCCGAGCGAGGCGACCAGGCAGCCCGCCACCGTCTCGTACGGGCCCTCGGGCAGGGTGGCGCCGGTCTCCTCGGTGAAGTCGCCGAGGTTGAGCAGGCCGTCGAGCTCCATGCCGCCGCCGGCCAGCCGACGGGTGGCGGCGGTCTCCGGCCGGTCGTACTCGTCCCGGATCTCGCCGATCACCTCCTCGACCAGGTCCTCCAGGGTGACGATCCCGGCGGTGCCGCCGTACTCGTCCACCACGATCGCCAGGTGGTGGCCCTCCCGGCGCATCTCGCCCATCGCCTCCAGCACCAGCTTGGTGCCGGGCAGCAGCTTGACCGGGCGGGCCAGGTCGCGGGCCTTGACGGCCTGCTCGCCGCGCGCGCCGTACAGGTCGCGGACGTGGACGAAGCCGACCACCGCGTCGGCGCTGCCCTCGACCACCGGGTAGCGCGAGTGCGGCGAGGTGTCCGCCTGGTGCCGGACGGCGGCCAGCGGGCGCTCGGCGTCCAGGAAGGTCACCTCCGTCCTCGGGACCATCACCTCGCGCAGCTGGCGCTCCCCGGCGGAGAACACGTCCGCGATCAACGCGCGCTCGTCGCTGCCGAGTTCGGTGTTGGCGGCGACCAGGCCGCGGAGCTCCTCGGAGCTCATCGACCCGCGGCCGGCGGCCGGGTCGCCGCCGAGCAGGCGGACCATCAGGTTGGTGGAGTGACCGAGCAGCCAGATCACCGGGCGCAGCACCACCGACATCACGTCGACCACCGGCGCCGCGAGCACCGCGATGGACTCGGCGCGCTGCAGGCCGATGCGCTTGGGGGTGAGCTCGCCGAGCACCAGCGAGGCGTAGCTGATCACCAGGGTGAGGCCGACCAGGGCGATCGCGTCGGCGACGCCCTCGGTCAGCCCGGCCCGCACGAACAGCGGGGCGACCTTGCCGGACAGGGTGTCCGCGCCGAAGGCCGCGGACAGGAAGCCCATGCAGGTCACGCCGACCTGGACGGCGGCCAGGAAGCGGTTGGGGTCGGCGGCCAGGTGGGCGGCCCGGGCGGAGCGGCGGGTGCCGTGCGCCTCCAGGGTCCGGATCTGGCCCTCGCGCAGCGAGATCAGCGAGATCTCGGCGACGTTGAAC
This sequence comes from Kitasatospora sp. NPDC051702, assembly GCF_040681575.1. NCBI lineage: Bacteria > Bacillati > Actinomycetota > Actinomycetes > Kitasatosporales > Streptomycetaceae > Kitasatospora > Kitasatospora sp. NPDC051702. Next base: position 150,116 of record NZ_JBFAZB010000010.1, on the reverse strand, counting down.
AGTCCGCCCAGCAGGATGAAGACGAGGACGAGCGCGGCGTCCCCGAGGGTTTCGTTCACAGCGGGCCAGTGTAGGGCGACGGCCCGCCGCCCCTCGGGAGGGGCGGCGGGCCGTCGGGAGGCGTCGCGCGGGGCTCAGATGAGGCCGAGCTCCTGGACCGCGTCGCGCTCCTCGGTCAGCTCCTTGACCGAGGCGTCGATGCGGGCGCGCGAGAAGTCGGAGATCTCCAGGCCCTGGACGATCTCGAACTTGCCGGCCTTGGTGGTGACCGGGAAGGAGGAGATCAGACCGGCCGGGACGCCGTAGGAGCCGTCGGAGACGACGCCCATGGAGGTCCAGTCGCCCTCGGCGGTGCCGTTGACCCAGGTGTGCACGTGGTCGATGGCGGCGTTGGCGGCCGAGGCGGCCGAGGAGGCGCCGCGGGCGTCGATGATGGCCGCGCCGCGCTTGGCGACGGTCGGGATGAAGTCGTTCTCCAGCCAGGCCTGGTCGCTGCCGACGGCCTCGAAGGCCGGCTTGCCGGCGATCTCGGCCTGGAAGACGTCCGGGTACTGGGTGGCGGAGTGGTTGCCCCAGATGGTGACGCGCTTGATCTCGGAGACCGGCGCACCGGTCTTCAGGGACAGCTGGCCGACGGCCCGGTTGTGGTCCAGGCGGGTCATCGCGGTGAAGCGCTCGGCCGGGACGTCCGGGGCGTTGCGCTGGGCGATCAGGGCGTTGGTGTTGGCCGGGTTGCCGACCACCAGGACCTTGATGTCGTCCGCGGCGTGGTCGTTGATCGCCTTGCCCTGCGGGCCGAAGATGCCGCCGTTGGCCTGCAGCAGGTCGCCGCGCTCCATGCCCGCGGTGCGCGGACGGGCGCCGACCAGCAGCGCCACGTTGGCGCCGTCGAAGGCCTCGTTCGCGTTGTCCGTGATGGTGATGTCGCGCAGCAGCGGGAAGGCGCAGTCGACGAGCTCCATGGCGGTGCCCTCGGCGGCCTTGAGGCCCTGCGGGATCTCCAGGAGGCGCAGGTTCACCGGCACGTCGGCACCGAGCAGGTGGCCCGAGGCGATGCGGAAGAGCAGCGCGTAGCCGATCTGGCCGGCCGCTCCGGTGATGGTGACGTTGACGGGGGTGCGGGTCATTTCTACCTTCTCCAGCAAATCGCCAGGTGCCCCAGGCACACCGGCGCACTGGAGCCGAGGATGGTCTCTCGACATCGAGAGACCGGCGTCAGGTTATCGCAAAGCGAAGCGTACGCCGCGGGTACCGGACTGGCTGATGCGTCACAACGACGGCGGCCCCCGCCCGGAGGGTCCGGGCGGGGGCCGTCACGGGGGCCCGGCTCAGTGCTTGGGCCGGCCGATCAGCTGGCCGATGTTGTCGAGCAGCGGGATCTCCAGCCACGGGTTCGGCTGTGCCACCAGGGTCAGCAGCACGATCGACGCGCCCAGGAAGGTCAGCACGATCACGTCGGTGAAGCGGCTGCGCACCGCCAGCATCCCGACCTCGGGCATCACCAGCCGCAGCACGGCGCCGAGCAGCACCCCGCCGCCGAGGATCAGCAGCCCGTACTTGAAGCCGTCCTTGAAGTCGGCGAACCAGGTGACCGCGAGACCGGCGCCGACCACCAGCAGGACCAGGGTTATCGGCCACTGCCGGACGGGCAGCGCGTGGTCACGCCCGAGGGCCGCGGCCGAGCCCTCGGGCGGCAGGGTGCCGGTGGTCTTGACCGGCCTGCGCCGGGTCCGCGCCGGTCGCGGTTCCGTCATGCTCGCCGTCCCTCGTCGTGGTGTCGGTCGGGTGTCAGACGCCGGCGCGGCGCTCGGCCGCCACGACGATGTTGTTGAGCAGCATGGCCCGGGTCATCGGGCCCACGCCGCCGGGGTTGGGGGAGATCCACCCGGCCACCTCGGCCACGCCGGGGTGCACGTCGCCGACGATCTTGCCCTCGCTGCGGCTGACGCCCACGTCCAGCACCGCCGCGCCCGGCTTGACGTCCTCCGGCTTGACCAGGTGCGGCACACCGGCGGCGGCCACCACGATGTCGGCCTTGCGCAGGTGGTAGGCGAGGTCCCGGGTGCCGGTGTGGCACAGGGTCACGGTGGCGTTCTCGCTGCGGCGGGTGAGCAGCAGGCCGATCGAACGGCCGACGGTGACACCGCGGCCGATCACGACCACCTCGGCGCCGTCGATCCCGACGCCGTGGCGGCGCAGCAGCTCGACGATGCCCAGCGGGGTGCAGGGCAGCGGGCCCTCGATGCCCAGGGCGAGGCGGCCGAGCGAGGTCGGGTGCAGGCCGTCCGCGTCCTTGTCCGGGTCCATCAGCTCCAGGACCGGGTTCTGGTCCAGGCCCTTGGGCAGCGGCAGCTGGACGATGTAGCCGGTGCACGCGGGGTCGGCGTTGAGCTCGCGGACGACGTTCTCGACGTCCTCCTGCGTGGCGGTGGCGGGCAGCTCGCGCTGGATCGAGGCGATGCCGACCTCGGCGCAGTCGCGGTGCTTGCCGTTCACGTACCAGCGGCTGCCCGGGTCGTCGCCGACCAGGACGGTGCCGAGGCCGGGCGTGACGCCCTTCGCCTTGAGGGCCGCCACGCGGGCGGCGAGTTCGGACTTGATCGCGGCGGCGGTGGCCTTGCCATCGAGAATCTGGGCAGTCATGACCCCATTCTCCCGGATCGCGGCGCGCCGCCGTACCAGGGCCCGCCAGCCGACCGAACGGACACGGAACGTCCTGGCCACGTTGCGGTTGCGCCACAGTCCGGCCCGCGCGCGGGGAACCGGCTGGACACGGCCAGGCCGTCCGTTCGACGATATGCGGGCATTCCCTGCCGCGAACCGGCCCGGTGACGGGCCGACGGACTCCCGGCGGGGCGTACCCGGGGGAAAGAGCACGTGAGCCGACCACTTCAGATCGAGCAGCCCGACCAGCGAGGCGTCGTCCCGCCCGCGGCGTGCCCGTCGACGACTCCGCTCGCGCCGCCGCCACCGCGCTCACCACGCGGCTGAGCCGACCGCGCCGCCCGGCCCCGTGCCGGGCCTCCGCCCTGCCCGCGCCCCGTTCCGTCGCCGACCCGACCCGCCGACCGGAACCGGGACCTCCGCACCGTCCCCACGTCCCCGTAACTGCCCGGAGGCATCGATGAGTTACCCGCCCGACCCGAACAACCCCTACGGCCAGCCGCCGCAGGCCCCCGGCTACGGCTACCCCCAGCAGGCCCCGCCGGCCGCCGCGTACGGCTACCCGCAGGCCGCTCCGGGCTACGGCGCCCCGGGCTACGGCTACCCGCCGGCCGTCCCGCAGAGCATGCCGGGCCTGGTCGTCACCACCCGGGTGCTGTTGTTCGTCATCGGCGCCGTGCAGATCATCGGCGCGGGTGTCTACCTGATCGCCGCCGCGGCGGCCAAGGAGGTCACCAACCGGGCGCAGCAGATCGACGGAAGCGACCCGTTCAACGGCTTCGGCAACGCGGCGGCCGGTGTGCTGGTGGTGATCGGCGTCGTGTGCGCGCTGTTCGCGGCGTTCTCGATCACGCTGGGCGCGAAGTTCGGCAAGGGCGGCCCGGCCGTGCGCGTCACCACCCTGGTGTACGGCGCGCTCGGCGCATTGCTGGGCCTGCTCGGGCTGCTCGGCACCTTCGCCAACAAGGCCAACCCGGTCGGCCTGGTCTTCGTGCTGATGTGGCTCGCGGTGTCGATCATCATGATCGTCTCGATGAGCGTGAAGGACGGCGTCGCCTGGTTCTCCCGGCCGCGCTACTGAGCACCGGGCCCGGCGGGCGGCGCCCGCACCGGGCCACCGGCCGCCGGGCCGGAACGACGAGCGGCCCGGCCCCCTCCCGCGGGAGGGGGCCGGGCCGCTCCGTCACACCGTCAGCCGGTGACGGTCGGGCGACCGGGCGATCAGTGGAAGAAGTGCCGCGCGCCGGTGAAGTACATCGTCACGCCCGCCTCGGCGGCCGCCGCGACGACCTCCTCGTCCCGGATAGAACCACCCGGCTGCACGATGGCCCGCACACCGGCCGCGATCAGGATCGCCGCACCGTCCGCGAACGGGAAGAACGCGTCCGAGGCCGCGTAGGCGCCCTTGGCGCGCTCGCCGGCCCGCTCGACCGCGAGCTTGCACGAGTCGACCCGGTTGACCTGGCCCATGCCGACGCCCACCGAGGCTCCGTCCTTGGCCAGCAGGATCGCGTTGGACTTGACGGCCCGGCAGGCCCGCCAGGCGAAGGCCAGCTCGGCCAGCTCCGCGCCGGACAGCGCCTCGCCGGTGGCCAGCGTCCAGTTCGCCGGGTCGTCGCCCTCGGCGTGCACCCGGTCGGTGTCCTGCAGCAGCACGCCGCCGGAGACCGGGCGCACCTCCTGCCGGCCGGCCGGCGCCTCGGGGGCCAGCAGCACCCGCAGGTTCTTCTTCCGGGCCAGCACCTCGACGGCGCCGTCCTCGTAACCCGGGGCCACCACGACCTCGGTGAAGATCGGTGCGATCTGCTCGGCCAGCTCGACGGTGACCGGGCGGTTGACCGCGATCACGCCGCCGTACGCCGACACCGGGTCGCACTCGTGCGCCTTGCGGTGCGCCTCGGCGACGTCCGCGCCGGTCGCGATGCCGCAGGGGTTGGCGTGCTTGATGATCGCGACGGCCGGCTCGGCGTGGTCGTACGCGGCACGGCGCGCGGCGTCGGTGTCGACGTAGTTGTTGTACGACATCTCCTTGCCGTGCAGCTGCTGCGCGCCGGCCAGGCCGCCCGTGCCGTCGCTGTACAGCGCGGCGCCCTGGTGCGGGTTCTCGCCGTAGCGCAGCACGTTCTGCCGCTCCCAGGTCGCGCCCAGGAACTCCGGGAAGCGCTCGTCGCTCGGCGCGTAGCCGGCCTCGAACCACGAGGCGACCGCGACGTCGTAGGCGGCGGTGTGCGCGAACGCGGCACCGGCCAGGCGCTTGCGGGTGGCCAGGTCGAAGCCGCCGCCGGCGACGGCCTCCAGCACGTCGCCGTAGCGGGCCGGGTCGACCACGACGGCCACCGACGGGTGGTTCTTGGCGGCGGCGCGGACCATGCTCGGGCCGCCGATGTCGATCTGCTCGACGCACTCGTCCGGGGTGGCGCCCGAGGCGACGGTGGCCTTGAACGGGTAGAGGTTCACCACGACCAGGTCGAAGGGCTCGACGCCCAGCTCGGCCAGCTGCGCGCGGTGCGACTCCAGCCGCAGGTCGGCGAGCACGCCGGCGTGCACGCGCGGGTGCAGGGTCTTCACGCGCCCGTCCAGGCACTCCGGGAAGCCGGTCAGCTCGGAGACCTCGGTCACCGGGACGCCGGCGGCGGCGATCCGGCCTGCGGTCGAGCCGGTGGAGACGATGGCGACCCCGGCGGCGTGCAGGCCCTGGGCCAGCTCCTCCAGACCGGTCTTGTCGTACACGCTGATCAGCGCGCGACGGATCGGACGGACGTCCTCGGAGACAGGAGGGGTGGTGGAGCTTGCGCTCATGCCGGAATCCATACCTTTCGGTCCTCGATGCGGTGACCTTCGCGGGCCAGCCGGCCCACGACGTCGACGAGCAGCTTGCGCTCGACAGTCTTGATGCGCTCGTGCAGCGCGTCGCCGCCATCGGCGTGGTCGGCGTCGACGACCTCGACGACGCCCTGCGCGATGATCGGCCCGGTGTCCACCCCGGCGTCGACCAGGTGGACGGTGCAGCCGGTGACCCGGACCCCGTAGGCGAGGGCGTCGGCCACGCCGTGGGCACCGGGGAAGGACGGCAGCAGCGCGGGGTGGGTGTTCACGATCCGCCCGGCGAAGGCCGCGATGAACTCGGGGCCGAGGATCTTCATGAACCCGGCCGTGACCACCAGGTCCGGTTCGTGGGCGGCGACGGAGGCGGTCAGCGCGCGGTCCCAGTCGGCCCGGTCCGGGTGGTCCTTCACCCGGTGCACGAAGACCGGCAGTCCGGCCCTCCCGGCGCGCTCCAGACCGGCGATCCCGTCGCGGTCCGCGCCCACGGCGACGATCTCGGCCCCGAAGGCCGGATCGGCGGCGGCGTCGATCAGCGCCTGCAGATTGGTGCCGGAACCGGAGACCAGCACCACCAGTCGGGCCGGTCCGGGCGTACGGGGCGGGAAGAGCTGGGCGGGGGCGGCCACTGCGCGATTCTCCGTAGGTCGGGCGCCGCCCGCTGGTACGTCCACCGGCGGTGGGGCCACTACGAACGGCAGGTCGAGCGAGGGGGAACACCAGGAGAACCCGCCGCGACGCGGGCCCCCGGGAACCTATGTGAGCTGCTGACCGTCACCACGATAACGGCTGGTCGGACGCCCCTCGAACCCTCCTGTCGGCGCTACGCGCGTAGTTGAGACGGGGATCTCCTCCCGCCCCCCGCAGCGCAGTTGCCGCGGCGGGGCGCGTCCGGAACCCGGGCGGCCGTCCCGCGCCGGACGGCCACGGCGGGCCCCTCCCGGCCCGGGCAGCGGGCGGGCCGCCGGAGCCCCGGCGAACGGCTGCGGGATCATAGGGGGCGCGGGAGACCGCCCCTCCGACCGAGAAGGAATGGCTGAACCATGAGCAGCGGTGACGACACCGGCGAGCGCAACCCCTTCGCGCCGCCGCCGGCGGATGCCCCGGACCAGCCGTGGCAGCCGCGCAACCCCTGGCCCGGCGAGCACCCCCGGGGCGACGGCGGCCAGGGGCCCGACGGCCAGGGCACCGGCGAGCGCCCGCAGTTCCCGCCGCCGCACCCTTGGGGCCCCGTCCAGCACGGTGACGGCCGGGGGCCGCGGCCCCCCGCCCCGCAGCCGCCGAAGCTCGACCCCACCGACCCGGCCCAGCGCCGCGCCCGCAACGCCGCCCTCGCCGGACCGGCCGCGCTGGTCTGCCTGTTCATCGGCCTCCAGTGGGCGGCCCTGTTCTTCGGCGTGCTCGGCATCGTCCTGGGCGTCAGCGCGATGCGCACCCCGCGGCGCGCAGCCGCGGGCCCCGGCGCCGCGCCCCGGCCCGCCGCCCCGAACCCGCTCACCCCGGCCGCGCTCGCGGGCATCCTCACCGGCGCGATGACCGTCGTGGTCGCCTCCTCGGTGATCGCCCTCGGGGTGTACTACGACGACTACGTCACCTGCGTCCGGGACTCGCTGACCTCCGTCGGCGCCGAGAACTGCAACCGCCTGGCGCCCAAGTGGTACGTGGACTTCACCGGGAACGCCGGGTAGGTCCCGGACCTCACCCCTCCCGAGGTCCGCTCAGGCGCACCACGGCGGCGTACGCGCGGGCGCGCACCAGCAGCGCACCCCGGTGCGCCTGCGCCGCGAGCCGGGCGCGGGCGGTGAGCGGAGCGCCCCCCACACCGCCGTCCCCGACACCGCCGTCCCCGGGGGCGGCGACCCCAGAGGCGGCGACCGCGGGACGCAGCGCCCGGTGACGGGTCAGCAGCGCCCCCGGCACGGCCACCAGCACCAGCCAGCCCGCCGCCGCCAGGCCCGTCCACCACGGCACCGGGCCGATCCACGCCATCCGCCCACCGGCGAGCGCGCCGCCCGACAGCCAGCCCAGGGCGGCCGCCCCGGCACCCGTCAGCAGCGCCGCCGCCAGCACCGCCGCCGCCGTGGCGGCCGGCGACCAGGGCACCGCACCGGGCTCCCCAGTGGGCTCCCCCGCGGGCTCCGCCGGGCGGCCGTGACCGGCCGCCGCCCGGCCCAGCAGCACCGCCGGCACCACGGCCGCGAGCACCGGCAGCAGCAGCGCCGCCCACCGCCAGCCGCCCGGCCCCTCGGCCGGGAGCAGCGCGAACAGCGGGAACTCCGGCACCGGGCCGAGCGCCGTACCGGCCGGGGTCACCGCCGTCCCGGCGCCCACCGCGAAGCCCGGCCCCAGCGCGTACGCGGCCCCCCAGAGCACGGCGTTCGGCAGCAGCGCGACCCCGAGCAGCAGCAAGCCGGCCAGGGCCGCCGGACCGCCCCCGAGCACCGCCGCCCCGCGGCCGCCCCCGACCACCGCGGCCAGCACCGCCGCGACCGCCACCAGCAGCCCGCCCGCCGCCGCCAGCCCCGCACCGGCGGCCAGCGCGGCCCCGCGCACCGCCGCCTCGCCACCGGACGGGCGCAGCGACGGCGGCAGCCGGTCCAGCAGCGGCCGACCCGGACCGGAGGCCCGCGCCGAGCGGGCGCCCGCCGCCGTCGCCAGCCCGGTCACCAGGCCCACCACCAGCACGTCCGGCAGCACCCTGGTCCGGAAGAGCCCGTCGCCCGTGCAGTGCAGGACCACCGCGAACGCCACCGCGCAGTAGCCCGCCCACACCGCGACCGGGCCGCCCCACCGCCGCCGGGGCCCGCGCCGGGCGGCCACGCCGGCGGCGGCCCGGTAGAGCTGAACCACCGCCAGCACGCCCAGGAGCAGCGGAGTGACGGTCAGCGGGGCGTCCGCGGCCCCCCGCACCAGCGGCGCGCCGTGCCCGAGCAGCCACAGCGCACCCGCCAACCGGGTGGCACCGGCCGCGCCGTTGTCCGCGTACGGCGTGGCCACCCAGAGCCCCAGCACCGGCACCCCGACCGCCGCCAGGCCGACCAGCGCCGTCCGCACCCCCGCCAACAGGTCGGCCGGCAGCGGGCGTCCACCCAGCTCGCCCGGCACTTCGAGGATCGGACGGCCCATCAGCTGCGTCATGCGCCTCATGGTGCCAAGGCGACTCGCCATGCTCGGTGAAGCGGCAAACTGCCGCCGTGTCCCAGATTATTGGCTTATGCGCATTTTCAGACCCTGCCCCCAAGCCGCCGGCGCCCCGGCCCGGAGCGTCTGATGACCACGCCACCCACCGCCGAACACCCCGCCGGGGCCGACTCCCCCACCCCCGGCCGCCGACCCCGCAAACCCCGGGCCGCCCGCGCCGACCAGGACACCGCCCGCCTCCTGCGCAAGCTGACCCCCCGTGAGGCCCAGGCCCTCGGCCACCTCGCCACCGGCCGCGACCTCCCGCAGACCGCGGCCGCCCTCGGCGTCACCCCGGCCACCGCCCGCAGCTACGTCCAGCGGGCCATGCGCAAGCTCGGCGCCGCCACGGAGGCCGAGGCCGTCGCCCTCACCGCCGGCCTCCGCGCGCCCCAGACCTCGCCCCCGGCGGCTCCCCCGGCCACGTCGGCGGCACCGGCTCCGGCTCCGGCCAGGCCCCCGGGCCCGGCCGTTCCCCCGGCCGACGGCGCCGGCCGGGCCCCGGTCCTCGGCACCGGCGGACGGCCGAAGGAGAACCGCGCATCCGCCCCGGACGGCCACCGCCCGCAGCCGTCCCCCGGCGAGCGGCCCGGCGGCGCACCCCCCGGCACCGGCCGCCCACGCACGCCCCCACGCTCCGCGAGCTCCCCGGCCGCCCCGGCCCCCGCCGCCCCCGCCCCCGCGGAGCCCGGCAACCCGCCCACCAGCACCGGAAAGCCCGCGCCCGTGAAAACAGCGACCCCCACCGCGCCGACCACGGCACCGACCGAGGCGCCGACCACGGCCGGGCGGCAGACCACCGCCCCCACCGGCACCGGGCCCGCCCGCGCCGGCCGGCGCCCCCGAGCGGTCGCGGGAGCGACCGGCCCCGGCGCACCGGCCCGGGCGGGTGAACCGGCCCCGGCGGGCCCGGCCGACCGGGGCGGTCGCGGCGAGCCCGCCCCCGCCCGGGCGGCGGAGCAGCCGGTCGACGCCCCCGCGCCCGCCCCGGCCGGCTCCGCGACGGCCGCCGTCCCCCGGAACTTCGAGGAGCTGTACGAGGCGGCCCACACCCGCCTGGTGCAGCAGGTGTTCCTGCTGACCACCTGCAGGCACCGGGCGGTGCACTGCGTCCGGCTGGCGTTCGGACAGGCGCGGCGGGAGTGGGAGGCGGTGGCCGCATCGGGGAATCCGGAGGGATGGGTACGGGTGCGGGCCTGCGAGCTGGGGCTGTCGCCGTGGCATCGCGGGGGCCCGCGGCGCTCGCACCTCTGGAGCCTGCCGCACCGCCGGATCACCGTCCGACCGGCCGACGAGTCGCAGGCCGTCCTGCCGGACCACGACCGGCTGACCGACCGGGACCGCGCGCTGCTGAAGGCGCTGCGCCGCCTGTCGCGGCCGCAGCGGCGGGCGCTGGTGCTGCACGACGGCCTGGGGCTGCCGGCCGCGGCGGTCTCGGTCGAGGTGGAGTCCACGCTGGCGGCCGCCGAGGGCCGGGTGTGGGCGGCCCGGGCGGCGCTGGCCCAGTCGGTGCCGGACCTGGTGGGCCCGGACCCGACGGCGCCCGGATTCGCGGACCGGCTCAGCGGCCTGCTGCACCGGGCGGCGGTGCGGGGCTGCCCGGAGCCCCACCGGGCCCCGGTGCCGGTGCTGCGGGCGCGGCACCGCATGTGGAGCGCGAGCCGGACCGGGGCGGCGGCGGCCCTGACGGTGGCGGTGGGCGGAGCGGTGCTGGCGACCCTGGTGGGGATCCGACCGGCGGCACTCTTCCGGGAGCCGGAGCCGCCGGAGCCGGCCGTGTGCGTGCCCGCCCCGGACGCCGACGAGCCGGGCGTGCCGGTGCTGCCGGGCGGCCCGCCGAACGGCGTGCGCAGCCTGTGGTGCAGTCCGACGCCGGGGATCGAGGCGGTGGTGGTGGAGCCGCGGACGGAGGCCCTCGCCCGGTGGGAGCTGCCCGCGGCGGCCCGGGGGGCCGGGGCGCCCCCGCCGCAGGGGCCGGCGGCCTGTCCGCTGTGGTCGCCGCTGCCCTGCACCACCGGGCCGGCACCGCGCTGAACGGCCCGGGAACGGGCGAGCGCCCCCGCCCGGGAGGGCGGGGGCGCTCGTCGCGCCGCTGACCGAGGTCAGCCGGCGATGATCTCGCGCGCCAGGCGGGCGGTCTCGGACGGCGTCTTGCCGACCTTGACACCGGCGGCCTCGAGGGCCTCCTTCTTCGCCTGGGCGGTGCCCGAGGAGCCGGAGACGATGGCGCCGGCGTGGCCCATGGTCTTGCCCTCGGGGGCGGTGAAGCCCGCGACGTAGCCGACGACCGGCTTGGTGACGTGCTCGGCGATGTAGGCCGCGGCACGCTCCTCGGCGTCGCCGCCGATCTCACCGATCATGACGATGAGCTCGGTCTCCGGGTCCTCCTGGAACGCCTTGAGGGCGTCGATGTGGGTGGTGCCGATGACCGGGTCACCGCCGATGCCCACGGCCGAGGAGAAGCCGATGTCGCGCAGCTCGTACATGAGCTGGTAGGTCAGGGTGCCCGACTTGGAGACCAGACCGATCTTGCCGGAGGTGGTGATGTCGGCCGGGATGATGCCGGCGTTCGACTGTCCGGGGCTGATCAGGCCGGGGCAGTTCGGGCCGATGATCCGGGTCTTGTTGCCCTTCGAGCCGGCGTAGGCCCAGAAGGCGGCGGTGTCGTGCACCGGGACGCCCTCGGTGATGACGACGGCCAGGCCGATCTCGGCGTCGATGGCCTCGATGACGGCGGCCTTGGTGAAGGCCGGCGGCACGAAGAGGACGGAGACGTCGGCGCCGGTCTTCTCCATGGCCTCGGCGACGGAGCCGAAGACCGGGATCTCGGTGCCGTCGACGTCGACCGTGGTCCCGGCCTTGCGCGGGTTGACGCCGCCGACGATCTGGGTGCCCGAGGCGAGCATGCGGCGGGTGTGCTTCATGCCCTCGGCGCCGGTCATGCCCTGGACGATGACCTTGCTGTCCTTGGTAAGGAAGATAGCCATGGTGTTAAGTCCCCTTCCTTACTTGTCGGCCAGCTCGGCGGCGCGGTCCGCGGCGCCGTCCATGGTGTCCACGCGCTGGACCAGCGGGTGGTTGGCGTCGTCGAGGATCTTGCGACCCAGCTCCGCGTTGTTGCCGTCCAGGCGGACGACGAGCGGCTTGGTGACGCTCTCGCCCTTGCTCACGAGGAGCTCCAGGGCCTGCACGATGCCGTTGGCGACCGCGTCACAGGCGGTGATGCCGCCGAAGACGTTGACGAACACCGACTTGACGTCGGGGTCGCCCAGGATGATCTCCAGGCCGTTGGCCATGACCTCGGCGGAGGCGCCGCCACCGATGTCGAGGAAGTTGGCGGGCTTGACGCCGCCGTGGTTCTCTCCGGCGTAGGCGACCACGTCGAGGGTGCTCATGACGAGGCCCGCGCCGTTGCCGATGATGCCGACCTGGCCGTCGAGCTTGACGTAGTTCAGGCCCTTGGCCTTGGCCGCCGCCTCGAGCGGGTTGGCCGCGGCCTTGTCCTCGAGCGCCTCGTGCTCGGGCTGGCGGAACTCGGCGTTCTCGTCCAGGGAGACCTTGCCGTCGAGCGCGATGATCTTGCCCTCACCGGACTTGATCAGCGGGTTGACCTCGACGAGGAGGGCGTCCTCCTTGATGAAGACGGTCCACAGCTTCTGCAGGACCTCGGCGACCTGGTCGGCGACCTCGGCCGGGAACTTCGCCGCGGCGACGATCTCGGCGGCCTTCTCCGGGGTGCAGCCCTCGTTGGCGTCGACCGGGATCTTGGCGAGCGCGTCGGGGTTCTGCTCGGCGACGACCTCGATCTCCACGCCGCCCTCGACGCTGGCCATGGCCAGGAAGGTGCGGTTGGTGCGGTCCAGCAGGAACGAGACGTAGTACTCGTCCTTGATGTCCGCGGTCTGGGCCAGCATCACCTTGTGAACGGTGTGGCCCTTGATGTCCATGCCGAGGATCTGCTCGGCCTTGGCGACGGCGTCCGCCGGGTCGGAGGCGAGCTTCACGCCACCGGCCTTGCCTCGGCCACCCACCTTCACCTGAGCCTTGACGACGGCGCGGCCGCCGAAGCGCTCCGCGATGGCGGCAGCGTCTGCGGCGGTCTCGATGACATCGCCGTCAAGCACGGGCACGCCGTGCTTGGCGAAGAGGTCCCTCGCCTGGTACTCGAACAGGTCCACGTGTTTGTCCTTGTTCGTGGTCGCGGATTGTGTCTCTACGAGCGTGCCACGGCAGGATCTTCGCTGCGGGTCGTCGGGGCGGTGCGGGTACGCAGAGGTACGGCCTTGCGGCCCACACAGCCACGGGCGCACACGTCAATCAACACGCGCGTCACGTCCGTCTGGCAGGTTATCCCCGTACGACGGGACTGTTTCGCCCGGGGCCTTCCCGTCTTGGGTGAGAACCGTCACAGACAGCCTAGAGCGGTGCGGCGCGGGCCCCGCCCACCGGCGGGCGGGTTTAGCGCGTCCGGGTGAATCCTCACACTCCCTGGTCAGGCACCGGGACGGGGCGCTTCTCGATCGCCGCGGCCATGATCTCCGGGAAGGCGTCGGGGGTGCAGGCGAAGGCCGGTACGCCGAGCGCGGCCAGGGCGGCCGCATGGGCGTGGTCGTACGCGGGCGCACCTTCGTCGGAGAGCGCCAGCAGGGCGATGAACTGCACGCCGGCCGCCTTCATCGCGGCGACCCGCCGCAGCATGCCGTCCCGGATCCCGCCCTCGTAGAGGTCGCTGATCAGCACCACGACCGTCTCGGCGGGCCGGGTGATCCTCGACTGGCAGTAGGCGAGCGCGCGGTTGATGTCGGTGCCGCCGCCCAGCCGGGTGGCGAACAGGACGTCGACCGGATCGGTGAGCTGCTCGGTGAGGTCGACCACCGAGGTGTCGAAGACGACCAGGCGGGTGTCCAGGCTCCGCATCGAGGCGAGCACCGCGCCGAACACCGCCGAGTGCACCACGGACGGCGCCATCGAACCGGACTGGTCGATGCAGAGGATGACGTCCTTGCGCACCGCGTGCCGGGCGCGGGCGTGGCCGACCAGCCGCTCGGGGACGACGGTGCCGTGCTCGGGCAGGTAGTTGCCCAGGTTGGCCCGGACGGTGCGGTCCCAGTCGATGTCGCGGTGGCGGGGCCGGTTCACCCTGGCGCTGCGGTCGAGGGCGCCGCCCACGGTGGCCCTGGTGCGGTCGGCGAGCCGCCGCTCCAGGTCGGCGACCACCTTGCCGACCACGGCCCGGGCGGTCTCCCGGGTGGTCTCGGGCAGCGCGTGCCGGAGCGAGAGCAGGGTGCCGACCAGGTGCACGTCCGGTTCGACGGCCTCCAGCATCTCCGGCTCCAGCAGCAGCCGGTCGAGGCCGAGCCGGGAGATCGCGTCCTGCTGCATCAGCTGGACGACGGTCGACGGGAAGTACTCGCGGATGTCGCCCAGCCAGCGGGCCACCTGCGGGGCCGAGCCGCCGAGCCCGGCACCGCGCCGGCCGCCGCGGGCCGGACGGCCGCCCTCCTCGGGTGCGCCCCGGTAGAGCGCGGCGAGGGCGCCGTCCATCGCGGCGTCCCGGCCGCGCAGGGTGCAGCCGGTGCCGTCGGCCTCGCCGCCGAGCACCAGGCGCCAGCGGCGCAGCCGGTCGTCGGTCGTGGTCGCAGCCATCTCGTCCTCCTTCGACGGGGACAACGGGGGTAAGAGGGGTGACGGGGACACCGGGGGTGACCGGGGGGGCGGCCCGGGGAGGCCGCGTCAGGTGTTGCGCCCGGCAGCCTGCCGGGGGATCCGCGGCCGGACCCCGAGCAGCAGCGCCACCACCGGCACCGCCGCGTCGGCCCGGCCCCGGTCGAGCTCGCCCGGCTGGTCGGCACCGGCCGGGGCCTCGCCCAGCGGGCCGGCCGCCACCCGGCCGCCGATCGTGGTCCGCACGCCCGCCTCCAGCCCGGTGAAGGTGCGGCGCAGCAGCGGCAGGACGTCGGTGAACACCCCGGCGGGGACGCCGCTCACCCACGCGTCGAGCAGGGCGAGCAGCCGCGGGTCGTGCAGCAGCAGGGCTCCGCCGCCGGTGAGGAAGCCCTCGATCCAGCCGGCCGCGTCCAGCGGGGCGCTGGCGGCGGACAGCACCAGGCGCAGCCGCCGGCCGGCCTCGTCGGAGTCGAGCCGGCCGTCGTCCAGCAGCAGCCGGACGGCGCGGCCGCGCAGCAGCCCGGGGACGCCGGTGGCCGGTCCGGCGCTCGGCTCCCGGCGGGCCAGGCCCCGCAGGGTGGCGGCCCAACGCCCGGCCAGGCCGTCCGGGCTCCGGCCGTCGGGGCCCGGGCCGCCGGGCCCGTCCGCGGCGTCCGGGTCGCCCGCGGCGTTCGGGTCGGCCGGTCCGCCCGGCCCGAGCAGGCCGATCGCACCGTGCACCTCGTCGATCCTGACGCGCATGGCCGCAGCGCTCTCGGCGTCCAGCCCCACGCAGGCGGGCGGCAGCCCGACGCAGATCCGGTCGGCGAGCCCTGCGGCCACCGCGCCGAGCGCACCGTGGTCGGTGCCGCGGACGTCGCCGTAGCGCAGCGCCCGCACCAGCGCGGGCAGCGCCCCGGCCAGGTGGGCGACGTCGGTGTCCAGGGCCGCGCAGTCCGCGAGCACCCGCATCACCGCGGGCAGCGCGCCGGGCAGGCCGGCCAGCAGGCAGGTCTCCACCAGGCCCGTCAGCTCGGCGAGTTCGGCCGCCGCGCGGGCGGTGCCGACGGCCTTGCCGGTGGCCGCCTCCTCCACCGTGGTGCCCCACTGGGCGGCCTCGGCGATCCGGACCGCGAACTCGGGCTGCCAGCAGAGCCGCCAGCTCTCCCGGAACGTCCCGGTGGAGTTCACGGCGGACCGGGCGGGCACGCCCCAGTCGACGCCCAGCAGCCGCAGCCGGTGCAGCAGCCGGGAACGGGCCGCGTCGGTGTCCTTGCGCAGGTCGAGGTCCAGGTCCTTGGGCTCGGCCGCGGGCTTGAGCCGCAGCGAGCGCTGCAGCCTGGTGAGGTCCCGCTGGAGCGGCACCGCCGGGGCGGTGTCCGGGACCTCGCCGAGCGCGTCGCCGACGACCAGGCGGTCCCGGACGAGCTCCAGGGCGACGTCCGAGCCCTCGCACAGCACGGCCCGTACGGCATCCAGGGTCTCGGTCAGCCCGGCCAGCGGGCGGCCGCGCATCACCGCGAGGGCCTCGGCGAGCCGGACCGCCTCGATCACGTGGGCGGAGGAGACCGGGTGGTCCTCGGCGCGCAGCAGTTCGGCGGCCCGGGTCAGCCAGCGCGGCACCGGGTCACCCTCGGTGGTGAACAGGTGGTGGTACCAGCCGGGCGACCGCACACCCGCGCCGTAGCCGGCGGCCTGGGAGAGCCTGCGGTGCGTCCACGGCACCCAGGTGACCTCCGTCCGCACCTTCCGGGGCAGTCCGGCGAGCAGCGCCCGGTCGTGCGCGACGCTCGGCGCGGCCGCCAGCGCGGGCACGTGGAACGCCCCGCAGACCACGGCGATCCGGCCGTGCCCGGCCCGGCGGGCGGCGCGGACCTGCTGGCGCATGTAGGCCTCGCGCAGGGTGTCCCGCCGGGACTCGCCGAGGCCCTCCGCCCGCAGCGCCGCCATCGCCTCGGCGACGGCCGCGAACGGGGCCAGCGCGTCCGCACCGGGCGCGCGGTGCTCGACCACGTCCTCCCACCAGCGCTCCGGGTCGTCGTGCCCGGCGGCCTCGGCGAGCAGCGCCAGCGGATCGGCCGCCGGCTCCTCCGGCTCGCCGTCCGCCTCCCCGGCGGCCGGACCGAAACCGTGGCCCGCGGGGAGGTCGATGAAGCGGACCGGCAGCTCCCGCTCGACGGCGTGACGGATCGCCACCCACTCCGGGGAGAACTCGGCGTACGGCCAGAAGGCGGCCTTCGCCGGGTCGTCCACGGCGTGGGCGAGCAGCGCGACCGGCGGCACCAGGCCCGTCCCGGCGGCGAGGTGGAGCAGGCCGTCGGCCTCGGGCGGGCCCTCGATCAGCACCGCGTCGGGCCGCCACTGCTCCAGGGCGGCGGCGACCGCCCGGGCCGAGCCCGGGCCGTGGTGCCGGATGCCGAGCAGCGCGACGTCGGCCGTCATCGCACCTCCTCGCGGGCGGCCCGGTAGAAGTCCTTCCAGCCGTCGCGCTCCCGCACCACGCCCTCCACGTACTCGCGCCAGACCGCGCGGTCCGCGACCGGGTCGCGGACCACGGCGCCGAGGATGCCGGCCGTCACGTCCCCGGCGCGCAGCACGCCGTCACCGAAGTGGGTGGCCAGGGCGAGCCCGTTGGTCACCACCGAGATCGCCTCGGCGGTGGAGAGGGTGCCGCTCGGGGTCTTGACCTTCGTCCGGCCGTCCGCCGTGATCCCGGCCCGCAGCTCGCGGAATACCGTCACCACCCGCCTGATCTCCGCGGCGCCGCCGGGCAGTTCGGGCAGCTCCAGGGAGCGGCCGAGCTGGTTCACCCGGCGGGTGACGATGTCGACCTCCTCCTCCAGCGAACCCGGCAGCGGCAGCACCACGGTGTTGAACCGGCGGCGCAGCGCGCTGGACAGCTCGTTGACGCCGCGGTCGCGGTCGTTGGCGGTGGCGATCAGGTTGAAGCCGCGCACGGCCTGCGTCTCGGAGCCCAACTCCGGTACCGGCAGCGTCTTCTCGGACAGCACGGTGATCAGGGCGTCCTGCACGTCGGCCGGGATCCGGGTCAGCTCCTCGACCCGGGCGATCTTCCCGTCGGCCATCGCCCGCATCAGCGGCGAGGGGACCAGGGCGTCCCGGCTCGGGCCGTGGGTGAGCAGCCGGGCGTAGTTCCAGCCGTACCGGACGGCCTCCTCCGGGGTGCCCGCGGTGCCCTGCACCAGCAGGGTGGAGTCGCCGCTGATCGCCGCGGCCAGGTGCTCGGAGACCCAGGTCTTGGCGGTGCCGGGCACACCGAGCAGCAGCAGCGCGCGGTCCGTCGCCAGGGTGGTGACGGCGACCTCCACCACCCGGCGCGGACCGATGTACTTGGGGGTGACCCGGGTGCCGTCGGGCAGCTCGCCGCCGAGCAGGTACGTCGCCACCGCCCACGGCGAGAGCTTCCAGCGCTCCGGGCGCGGACGGTCGTCCTGCGCGGCCAGGGCGGCCAGTTCGCCGGCGAAGGCGTCCTCGGCGTGCTGCCGCAGAACGTCGGTCATCGGGGGGCTCCTTCGGGTCGGCCGCCGGGTGCACGGGTGCCCCGGCGGCGGGGTGATCGGGGGGAGCCAGGTCGGCGTCCCGGCCTGCGGAACCACCTTGCACCGGGCCACTGACATCACCTGACGGACCGGCGGGCGCCCTCGCGCGCGGGCCGGACGGGCACCCGGGCGATGTCAGTGCCGCCGCCTACCGTCGGTCGCATGGAGGAACGCTGGAGCACCGAACACGTCCTGTCCCTGGCACCTGACGCCGCGTCGCAGAAGGCGGCCGGCAAGCTCTCCTCGCCCGCGCCGTGGTCCGGGGCGGGCACCGACGGCACCGCGGTCTGGGGCGAGTGCCGGGGCAGCGGCAGCACGCCGTACCGCACCGTGGTCGAGCTCGCCACGCCCGCCTACCAGTGCAGCTGCCCCAGCCGGAAGTTCCCGTGCAAGCACGCGCTCGGGCTCCTCCTGCTCTGGACGGGCGCCCCGCAGGCCGTCCCCGCCGCCGAGCCGGCCGACTGGGCGGCCGACTGGCTCCGGGCCCGCGGGGAGCGCGCCGAGAAGCGCGCCGCCGCCCCGGCCGACCCTGCCGCCGCCCGCCGCCGGGCCGAGAAGCGGGGCGCCCGGGTGGCCGCCGGCGCCGCCGAGCTCCGGCTGCGGCTGGCCGACCGGGTCCGGCACGGCCTGGCCGACCAGTCCGCCGCCGGCCCCTGGGAGGCGGTCGCCGCCCGGATGGTCGACGCGCAGGCACCCGGCCTGGCCACCCGGGTCCGCACGCTCGACACCGTCCCCTCCGACCTCCTCCTGGAGGAGTACGCGATGCTCCACCTGCTCGCCACCGCCGCCACCCGCCTCGACGAACTGCCGGCCGACCTCGCCGCGACGGTCCGCACCCGGGTCGGCTACCCCGCCGACACCGCCGAGGTCCTGGCCGGGCCCACCGTCCGCGACCGCTGGCAGGTGCTCGGCAGCCGGACGGTGCAGATGGAAGGGGGCTCCGACGACCGGCTGACCACCCGCCGGGTCTGGCTGCGCGGCGCCAAGACCGGCCGGCCCGCCCTGCTGCTGGCCTTCGGCCGGCCCGGCCAGGCCCCCGACCTCGCCCTGCCCACCGGCCACCTGCTGGAGGCCGACCTCGCCTTCCACCCCGGTGCCCGCCCGCTGCGCGCCGCCCTCGGCACCCGCTACGGCGCCCCCGCCCCCGGCCCGGCCGGCCCGCCCGACGGCCTCGCCGTCGCCGAGGCGGTGGCCGGCTACGGCACCGCCGTCGCCGACGACCCGTGGCTGGAGAGCTGGCCGACCGTCCTCGCCGGGGTCGTGCCGGTCCGCACCCCGGACGGCTGGCACCTGACGGACGGCCACCACACCGTGCCCGTGCACGGCCCTGCCGTCCCCGAGGCGGCGCTGTGGCGGCTGGCCGCGGTCTCCACCGGCCGCCCGCTGACCGTCTTCGGCGAGTACGGCCACCAGGGCTTCGCCCCGGTCACGGCCTGGTCCGGCCAGGACCGCCCGATCGGCCTCACCACTGCGTAGGAGCAACGGACATGACGACCACCCAGGACCCGTGGGAGACCCTGCACACCACCGCGCTGCTCGGCACCGACCGCCGCCCGCTCCCGGCCGCCGCGCTGCCGCTCGCCGACGAGGTCGACCGGTCCGACCCGGCCACCGCCCTGCTGGAGCTGGCCGCGCTCGCCACCGTCCGCCGCCGGGCCGGCGCCCTGCCCGTGCCAGCCGCCGGCCCGCCCGGCCCGCCCGCGCCGGAGGACCGGCGCCCGGTGCTGCCCGAGCCGGCCGCCCGCCGGCTCGCCGTGCTGCTGGCCGGCCGCTCCGGCGGCACCGGCGGCAGCACCCTGGCCAACCTGGCCGAACTGCTCCCGCAGTGGCTCGCCACCGCGCGCGCCCGGGGCCTGCGGCCGCCCGGCGCCCTGGTACCCGGCCTGCTCGACGCCGCCCGGGCCCGCAGCGAACTGCGCCCCGACGCGGTCGCGTTGGCCGGCCCGCTGGGCCGCTGGCTGGCCGAGCAGAACCCCGACTGGCGGTTCGTGCTGCGCACCGCGGGCGATCCGGCCGGACGGCCCGGGCAGCCCGTCGACCACCACCTGTGGCACGAGGGCCTGTTCGCCGAACGGGTCACCCACCTCACCCTGCTGCGCCGCCGGGACCCGGCGGCCGGTCTGGAACTGCTGAGCGGCACCTGGCCCACCGAGCGCGCCGAGGACCGCCTGCTCTTCC
The DNA here is from genome assembly GCF_040681575.1 of Kitasatospora sp. NPDC051702. Classification (NCBI taxonomy): domain Bacteria; kingdom Bacillati; phylum Actinomycetota; class Actinomycetes; order Kitasatosporales; family Streptomycetaceae; genus Kitasatospora; species Kitasatospora sp. NPDC051702. The sequence continues at coordinate 130,065 of NZ_JBFAZB010000010.1, read as the reverse complement.
TGGACGCCCTGCAGGACGGCCTCTCCGCCGCCGACGAACCGTTCCTGGAGGCCGCCCTCGGGGACCGCAGCAAGAACGTCCGCGCCACGGCCGCCGAGCTGCTCTCCACCCTGCCCGGCTCGGCCCTGGCCCACCGGATGGCCGAGCGCGCGCTGGCCGCCGTCCGCCTCGCCGACGCCGGCACGCACCTGCTGGTCACCCCGCCCGCCGAGTGCGACGCGGCCATGCAGCGCGACGGCATCGCGCCCACCTCCCCCACCGGGCGCGGCGAGCGGGCCTGGTGGTTCGGCGAGGTGGTCGCCGCCGCGCCGCTCGCCACCTGGCCCCGCAGCACCGGTCTGACCCCGGAGCAGCTGCTCGCCCTGCGGGTCGGCGACAGCATCGACGAGACCAGCAGCAGCTGGGCCGACGACCTGCGGGAGGCCTGGGCGCGGGCCGCCGTCCGCCAGCACGACGCCGACTGGGCCCGGGCGCTGCTCGGCCCCGCCCCCGCCCCGCCCGTCCGCGGCTCCGGACGGCCCCGCGCGCCGCGCGCCACCGGTGCCCCGGCCAAGCTGCTGGCCGTCCTCCCGCCCGGGGAGCGGGCCGCCTGGACGGCCGCGTTCATCGAGGTGCACGGCCTCGGCGAGGCCTTCCAGCTGCTGGGCGCCTGCGCCACCCCGTGGACGCCGCCGCTGTCCACCGCCGTGGTGACGGCCCTGGCCCGGGCCGCCGGCTCGGGCGCGTACCCGTGGAGCCACAGCGGGGTGCTCGGGATGACGGAGCGGGCGCTCGCCCCGGAGACGGCGGCCGCCGTGGAGGAGCTGGCCGCCGGGGCCGCCCCGGACTCCGCGTGGTCGGAGACCTTCGCCCGGCTGGCCGGGACCCTGCGCTTCCGGGCGGCGATGCTCGCCGAACTCGGCGGCTGACGCGGCGGAGCGGGCCGCCCCCTCCGGAGGGGGCGGCCCGCTCGGCCGTGCGCGCTACCGCTTCGGGGGAGGGGCGGGCCTCAGCCGGCCGCCCGCAGGTTGGCCTCGACCCAGGCGACGACGTCCCGGGTGGGCGTGCCCGGGGTGAAGATGTCGGCGACGCCCATGGCCTTGAGCTCGGCGATGTCCTCGTCCGGGATGATTCCGCCGCAGAACACCTTGATGTCCTCGGCGTCGCGCTCCTTCAGCAGCTCCAGCACCCGCGCGCACAGCGTCATGTGGGCGCCGGACAGGATCGACAGCCCGATGCCGTCCGCGTCCTCCTGGATCGCGGTGTCGACGACCTGCTCGGGCGTCTGGTGCAGCCCGGTGTAGATGACCTCCATACCGGCGTCGCGCAGGGCGCGCGCAATGACCTTGGCGCCACGGTCGTGACCGTCGAGCCCCGGCTTGGCGACCACCACACGGATCGGCCCCGACACACTCATGACTGCCTCCTGGACATCGTCGTCCACCGTCCGACCGGACCTCGTGGGCCGCGGGCTCGGTTAACGGTCAATAACCAACCTGAGGGGAGGTTAGCGCCACCCGACCCCGTTGGTCGTGCCACCCCCCAAGAGGAGGGCAAAGTCACAAGCCACCGGCCTTGCTACCAGTGGGTATACCCGTCCGCCGCCGTCCGCACGGACCCCCGGCCGACCCCTTGACAAGCGCTGGTTTTTCGGGGGCGTCGGCCTTGCGACTACAGTCTCGGCTGTTTTCCCCCCGGTTTTCCCCACGCCCGACGACGCGCCCGAGGCCCACCGAGGAGGCAGCCCCCGATGGCTCCCGAAGCAGCCCGCCCGACCCGTGCGGAGCTGCGCCTCGCGGCCCGCGAGCAGTCCCGCGCCCAGCGCCGCGGCGCCGCCCGGGCCGCCACCCGGACGGCGTTGCTGCGGGTCGCGCTGCCGTCGGTGGCCGCGCTCGGGGTCGCCGCCGCCGCGGCGGTCACCGTGCAGGGCGAGGCCGACCAGCGCGCGCAGGCGGCCGGCCGGGTCCCCCCGCAGTCGACGGCGGCCGACGCCCCGGACGGCACGGCCGCCACGGCCGCGAAGGCGTCCGCGCAGCAGGCGCTCGCCGTCGGCGACCAGGCCCAGGCCTCCCGCGGCGACGCCCGGCAGCCGCTGTCCGGCGCCCAGCCCGCCGACGCCACGGCCCCCGGCGCCACCCCGACCGCCCAGCCGACCGCCGAACCCGCCCAGCCCAAGGTGGTCATGCCGGTCGCCCAGCACGGCCTCGGCGAGCTGTTCGGCGAGGCGGGCACCCACTGGGCGAACCGCCACACCGGCATCGACTTCCCGGTGGACGGCGGCACCCAGGTCGTGGCCGTCACGGACGGCACCATCCGCACGCAGTGGAACCCGTCGTACGGCTACATGTCGATACTGAAGATGCCCGACGGCACCGAGGCCTGGTACTGCCACCTGCGGGCGTACAAGGTCCGCAAGGGCCCGGTGAAGCAGGGCGACGTGATCGCCTTCGTCGGCAGCAGCGGCAACAGCACCGGGCCGCACCTGCACTTCGAGATCCGCCCGGCCGGCAGCGGGCCGGTCGACCCGCTGCCGTGGTTCCTCTCGAACGGACTGGACCCCCGCTAGGACCGGACCCCCGCCAGGCCGGACCCCTGCTGGGACCGGCCCCCGCCGGCCCCTGCCCGGCGCCCGGCCCGGGGGTCAGAGCTTCTCCACCGGTGCGTACCGCAGCAGCAGCTGCTTGCGCCCCTCCGTGCCGAAGTCGACGGTGGCCTGGGCCCGGTCGCCGACACCGGTGACGCCCACCACCGTGCCCAGCCCGAAGGTGTCGTGGGTGACGCGGTCCCCGACCGCCAGCGAGACGACGTCCCGCTCGACGACCTTGCCGCCGCGCCGCGCCGACTGCCCCCAGCCCGCCTTCGGGGCGGCCGAGGCGGACGCGGAGGAGCGCTGCCCCCCGCCCCCGGACGAGGACCTGCCCCAGGACGAGCCCGAGGAGAAGCCGCGTGCGGCCGGTGCCTGCGCCGCGCCCGTCCGCTTCCACTCCACCAGGGTGTCCGGGATCTCCTCCAGGAACCGCGAGGCCGGGTTGTAGGCGGGCTGCCCCCAGGCGCTGCGCAGCACCGAGCGGGTCAGGTAGAGCCGCTCCCGCGCGCGGGTGAGCCCCACGTAGGCGAGCCGCCGCTCCTCCTCCAGCTCCTTGACCTGGTTGAGCGCCCGCATGTGCGGGAAGATGCCGTCCTCCATGCCGGTCAGGAAGACCACCGGGAACTCCAGGCCCTTGGCGGTGTGCAGGGTCATCATCGTGATGACGCCCCGGCCCTCCTCGTCCTCGTCCGGGATCTGGTCGGAGTCGGCGACCAGCGCGACCCGCTCCAGGAAGTCGGCGAGCGAGCCGACCGGCGGCGCGCCGTCCTCGCCGGCGTCCGGCCGCTCGCCCGGGTCCTGCTCGTACTCCAGCGCCACCGAGGCGAGCTCCTGGAGGTTCTCCACCCTGGTCTCGTCCTGCGGGTCGGTGGAGGCCTGGAGCTCGGCGAGGTAGCCGGTCTCCTCCAGGACGGCCTCCAGCACCGCGGCCGGGCCGGCGCCCGACTCGACGACCTGCCGCAGACCGGCCAGCAGCACGTTGAACTTCTTCACCGCGTTGGCCGAGCGCGCGGCCATCCCGTACGCCTCGTCGACCCGCAGCAGCGCCTGGGCGAAGGAGATCCGCTCCCGCGCGGCCAGCGCGTCGATCATCGCCTCGGCCCGCTCGCCGATGCCGCGCTTGGGCACGTTGAGGATCCGGCGCAGCGGCACGGTGTCCTCCGGGTTGGAGAGCACCCGCAGGTACGCCAGGACGTCCCGGACCTCCTTGCGCTCGTAGAAGCGCACCCCGCCGACCACCTTGTACGGCAGGCCGACCCGGATGAACACCTCCTCGAACACGCGGGACTGGGCGTTGGTCCGGTAGAAGATCGCGACGTCGCCGGGCTTGGCGTCGCCCGCGTCGGTGAGCCGGTCGATCTCGTCGGCGATGAACTGGGCCTCGCCGTGCTCGTCGTCCGCGACGTAGCCGACGACCTTCTCGCCGTGCTCGCCGGCCGTCCAGAGCTTCTTCTCGCGCCGGTTGGCGTTGCGCTCGATGACGGAGTTGGCGGCGCTCAGGATGGTCTGCGTGGAGCGGTAGTTCTGCTCCAGCAGGATCGTGGTCGCGTTCGGGTAGTCCTCCTCGAACTGGAGGATGTTGCGGATCGTCGCGCCGCGGAAGGCGTAGATCGACTGGTCCGCGTCACCGACCACGCACAGCTCGGCGGGCGGCACCTCGGCGAGGTGGGCGGCGGCCGGGTTCACGAAGTCCCCGTCGACGGTGCGCCTGGGCGCGGCGGCGACGGAGCCCCCGCTCAGCTCCCGGACCAGCATGTACTGGGCGTGGTTGGTGTCCTGGTACTCGTCGACGAGGATGTGCCGGAACCGCCGCCGGTAGTGCTCCGCGACGTCGGGGAAGGCCTGCAGCAGGTTCACCGTCGTCATGATTATGTCGTCGAAGTCCAGCGCGTTGGCCTCGCGCAGCCGCCGCTGGTAGAGGGCGTACGCCTCGGCGAGCTTCTTCTCCATCGGGTTGGCGGCCTGGTCGGCGAAGGTCTCCTCGTCGATCAGCTCGTTCTTGAGGTTGCTGACCTTCGCCGTGAAGGACTTCGGCGGGAACTGCTTCGGGTCCAGGTCGAGGTCGCGGCAGACCAGCGACATCAGGCGCTGCGAGTCGGCCGAGTCGTAGATCGAGAAGCTGGAGGTGAAGCCCAGCAGCTTGGACTCGCGGCGCAGGATCCGCACGCACGCGCTGTGGAAGGTGGAGACCCACATCGCCCGGGCCCGCGGGCCGACCAGGGCCTCGACGCGCTCGCGCATCTCGCCGGCGGCCTTGTTGGTGAAGGTGATGGCCAGGATCTCGCCGGGCTGCACGCCGCGGGCGCCGAGCAGGTGGGCGATCCGGTGGGTCAGCACCCGGGTCTTGCCGGAGCCGGCGCCGGCCACGATGAGCAGCGGCGAACCCGCGTGCAGCACCGCCTCGCGCTGCGGGTCGTTCATGCCCTCCAGCAGCTGCGCCGGGTCCACCACCGGGCGGGCGGCGCCGTTGCGGTACCAGGCGTCCCGCTCGGCCTCGGCGGCGTGGTCGGTGTGGAACAAGCCGTCCGGGATCGCCTCCTCGTAGGCGTCGTACGGGACGTCGCCCTCGTACGGCGGAGGCTCCTCGTCGATGGGTGCGGCGGGCTGCTTCGACCCGGCGGCGGGGGCCTCGAAACCGGGGAGCGGGAGGTCGTCAAAGAGGCTACTCATGGCACTCCGAGTCTATGGCCACCCACCGACAAGCCCGCCCGGCCCGTACGGAACGGGCCGGGCGGGCTCGACGGGGCCCGGGTGCGGGCTCAGACCAGGCGGCGGGCGGTGGCCCAGCGGGTCAGCTCGTGCCGGTTGCTGAGCTGCAGCTTCCGCAGCACGGCGGAGACGTGGCTCTCCACCGTCTTCACCGAGATGAACAGCTGCTTGGCGATCTCCTTGTAGGCGTACCCGCGCGCGATCAGGCGCAGGACCTCGCGCTCGCGCTGGGTGAGCCGGTCCAGGTCCTCGTCGACCGGCGGGGTGTCCGTCGCGGCGAAGGCGTCCAGCACGAAGCCGGCCAGCCGCGGCGAGAACACCGCGTCGCCGTCCGCGATCCGGAAGACCGCGTTGACCAGGTCGGTCCCGGTGATGGTCTTGGTGACGTAGCCGCGGGCACCGCCGCGGATGACGCCGATGACGTCCTCGGCGGCGTCCGACACCGACAGCGCCAGGAACTTGACCGCTCCCCCCGCCTCGCCCATCAGCCCGGCCGAGCGGCGCAGCACCTCGACGCCGCCGCCGCCGGGCAGGTGGACGTCGAGCAGCACCACGTCCGGCCTGGTCTCGGCGACGACCCGGACCGCCGACTCCACGTCGTCGGCCTCGCCGACCACGTCGATGCCGGTCACGTCGGTGCGGCCGATCTCGGCCCTGACCCCCGTCCGGAACATCCGGTGGTCGTCCACCAGGACGACCCTCGCCGTGCGCTCCGGAGCTGCCTCAGTCATTCGTTCTCTCCATCTCCAGCTCGACCTCGGTCCCGCCGTCCGGCGCGGGCCGCACCCGTGCGGTGCCGCCGTTGCGCTTCATCCGGCCGATGATCGACTCCCGTACGCCCATCCGGTCCTCCGGCACCGTGTCGGGGTCGAAGCCGGGGCCGTGGTCGCGGACGAACACCATCACGGTCCTCCCCTCGACCTCGGCGTAGACCTGGACCGGTCCCCCGCCACCGTACTTGGCCGCGTTGACGGTCGCCTCCCTCGCGGCCTGCATCTGTGCCGCGATCCGCTCGTCCATCGGGCAGTCGCCGACGATCACCAGCTCGACCGGGACGCCGTGCCGGTCCTCCACCTCCGCCACGACGGCCCGCAGGCTCTCCGCCATGGTGTCCGGGGCGGCCTCCGCGGCGGCCTCCGGGCGGTACAGCCAGAGCCGCAGCTCGCGCTCCTGGGCGCGGGCCAGCCGCAGCACCTCCTTGGGGTCCTCGGCCCGACGCTGGATCAGGGTCAGGGTGTGCAGCACCGAGTCGTGCACGTGCGCGGCGATCTCGGCCCGCTCCTGGGCCCGGATGCGGGCGGTGCGCTCGGCGCCGAGGTCCTGCCACAGGCGCAGCCCGTACGGGCCGAGCAGGACCAGCACCCCTGCGAGCACCGCGAGCGAGGCCTCGACGACCGACCCGAGGGTCGAGCCGCTGCCCTGCACGGCGAGGAAGGCGATGGTGCCGCCCACCACGAGCAGCACGCCGACGCCGACCCGGGTGTAGGCGCCGCGGCGCCGGTCGCCCTCCTCCAGGCCGAACCAGCGCTGCCAGCGCGAGTCGTCGGCCTGCCGCCAGACCAGCGCGACGCCGACGCCGATCGCGAGCAGCGGCCAGGTGTACGGCTTGGCGGTCTGCACGCCCAGCACGTTCAGCAGCGCGATCAGGCCGATCACCGTGATCACCAGGGCGGCGAGCTGGCCGAGCCCGCCCTGACCGGGGCGGCCGCCGGGCGCGGCGCCCTCCCCCTCCGCGGCCGGCGCGGCCGGTTCGCCCTGCAGCGCGTGCTGCAGCAGCTCGCGCAGCCGGCCGAGCCAGCCGCCGCGGCCGCCCTTGGTCAGCGCCCCGCCCTGCTGCTGCCCCTGGCCGGTCGGGACGAAGCCGCCGTTGACGTACACCCAGTGCGCGCCGCCGCGCTGCGCCGGCTCGCCGATGCCGATCGGCACCACGAACCAGAACGCCGCGTACAGCAGGGCGCCGATGCCCTGCGCGAAGAACAGCAGCACGAACGCCAGCCGGACCCACCGCACCGGCAGCCCGAGGTGCACCGCGAGGCCGTGCGCCACACCGCCGAGCATCCGTCCCTGCGGGCTGCGGTAGAGCCGTCGGTAGGGCGGCCGCCCGCCGTCGGGCACGCTCGGGTCGGTGCCCGCCGACGCGGTGTCGGGGGCGAGGGGTCGGGGATCGGTACCGGGTGCTGCCACGGCACCGATGGTTCCACGCTCGCGCACGCGGGCGCATCAGGGTGTGTCCCTAAGCCCTTCTCAGGGACGGGTCAGGGTACGGACAGGGCTCCCACCGGTTGGGCGGGCCGGGCCCAGCCGGGAGGATGGTGCCCATGACCGAGGACCACCGCATCGAGGAGGCCGGGCCCGCCGCCCCGCCGGAACCGGACCGCCCGCCGCTGACCAGGGCACGGCACCACCGCGTGGTGGCCGGTGTCTGCGGCGGTCTCGGACGGCACCTGGACATCGACCCGGTGGTCTTCCGGGTCGTCATCGTGGTGCTCTGCCTCTCCGGCGGCCTCGGGCTCTTCCTGTACGGCCTGGCCTGGCTGGTCGTCCCGACCGAGCCGGTGCCGGACGGCCGGGGCGAGGACCGGCAGGGGCGCACCGAACTCCAGCGGGTGCTCACCGGCCGGGTGGACGGCCAGTCGGTCGGCGCGGTGCTGCTGACCGTGATCGGCACCGGGGTGTTCTTCTCCTCGATGGGCGACGACGGCCAGCTCTTCCCGCTGCTGCTGCTCGCCGGCCTGGTCTTCCTGGCGGTGCGCTACGACCCCGAGCGGCGCCGCGGCCGGGTGCGCGGACGCCGCCGCGGCGGCCCGTACGACCGGCACTTCCCCGAGGACGACCAGGGCGGCCACCCCTGGTCCCGGCCGGAGGAGGACGCGGCCGCCCGCGCCCGGCACGCCGCCGCGCAGGCCGCCGGCACGGTGCCCGCCGACTCCCCGGCCCCCGGCCCGAGCGGCTACCTGTGGGACCCGCGCCACCCCGACCGCAACCCCTACGGCGGCACCGGCACCCCGCCGTACGGCACCCCGGTGCCGCCCGCCGGCGGCCCCGCCCAGCCCTGGTGGCAGCGCGCCGACCTGCCCGAGGGCGATCCGCTGCGCAAGGACGGCCCGCCCCGCCGGCCGCGGCCCGCCGCCGTCCGGCACCCGCGGGAGCGCTCCGCGCTGGGGTTCTTCGGCCTGCTGCTGGCGATCGGCGCGGGCGCCGCGGTCTGGTCCGCCTCGGTCGGCCACACCGATCTCGGCGTGCTGAGCACGACGGTGCTGGCCACCGCGCTGCTGGTGGTCGGTCTGACCCTGCTGCTCGGAGCGAAGTTCGGCCGGGCCCGCAAGCTCGCGGCGATCGGCCTGCTGATCACCCTGGCGCTGACCTTCGTCGGCCACTCCCCGGACTCCGTGCGCGACGCGGTCGGGCGGCGCGACTTCACCGTCACCGCGACGACCGACCTGGCGCCCAAGTACACCCTCGGCGCCGGCGAGCTCCACCTCGACCTGAGCGCGCTGGACACCACCGGCGCGACCCTCACCAGCCGCGCCGAGCTGGGCGTCGGCGAACTGACCGTGGTGCTGCCGCCGGACGCGACGGTGAACCTGGTGACCCGGACGGGCCTCGGCAACGTCTCCGTCCCGGGCGGCCGCGACGACGGCACCGGTCGCCACACCTACCTGCTGCAACCCGTCGGCGGTCAGACGTCCAAGGGCACGATCGACCTGGAACTCTCGGTCGGCCTCGGCAACATCAAGGTGGAGGTCCAGCAGTGAGGAAGCACCGGCTCGACCCGTTCTCGCTGATCGCGGGCGGACTGTTCACCACGATCGCCGTGCTCTACCTGGTCGCGGCGCTCAACGACCAGACCGTGAACGGCCGGATCGTCATCCCGGTCACCTTCATCGTGCTCGGCCTCGGCGGCCTGGTCGGCGCCGTCGCCGCGGTCGCCCGGCGCAACCGCGGCGACGGCGGCGAACGCGACGGCGGGTGACCGCGGCGACGGGCGGAGCGGTCAGCTCTGCAGCGGACCGAGCTTCAGCTGGTCGCCGTCCTTGGTCACGCCGTACCTCGGCAGCGGCTTCACCGCCGGGCCGTTGACCACCGCGCCGGTGGCGGCGTCGAACCGGGAGCCGTGGCAGGGGCAGTACAGCTGGCCGTTCTTCGGGGCGTCGACCGCGCAGCCGGAGTGGGTGCACACCGAGGAGAGGCCGCAGTACTGGCCGGCCTTGGGCTGCACGATGTAGACGGCGTCGCCGGTGGCCGGGTCCTTGACCTGGGCCGAGCCGCCGACCGGCACGCTCGCGGCGGGCACCGAGGGGGCCGGCCCGGCGGGGGCCGGGGCGGAGCTGACCGGGGCCGCGGACTGCTTGGCCGCGGACTTCCCGCCCCGGCCGAAGGTCCGGGTGAGCGAGCCGGTGAGCAGCCCGGCGCCGCCGATCGCGACGGCGGCGATCCCGCCGTCCACCAGGGCCCGGCGCTTGACCCGGTCCTCGGCGAGGCCGCGCGCCCGGTCCCGGCCGGCCCGGGCGGCCAGGTAGCCGTCCACCGACAGGTACGGGGTGCCGGCCAGCAGCAGCGGGGTCCAGGCCATCAGGTAGGCGAGGTCGTTGCCCAGGTAGTACGGGGAGACGCTCCAGCTGACGGTCAGCCAGAGGCTCAGGTTGATCAGCGCGCCGCCGAGCGCCGCGACCCGGCCCCAGAGGCCGAGCAGGGTGCCGAGGCCGACCGCCAGCTCGCCGAAGGCGATGGCGAGCGCGAACAGGGTCGGGGCGTCCAGGGCGGGGCCGAGCAGGAAGGAGATCGGGCTGCCGGCCCTGACGGCCTGGGTCTGCGAGACGAACGAGGCCGGGTCGCCGGCGCCGGCCAGGTAGTGCCCGTCGGAGAGCTTGTCGAGGGCGGCGTACACGAACGTGACGCCGAGGAAGAGGCGCAGCGGCAGCAGCGCGTACCGGGACGCGAACGCCCGCCGCTGCGCCGCCCGGTCGGCCCGACCGGCCGCTCCCCCGTCGACCGCCACGGAGTTGCTGGCCTCCGACATCCGTCACACCTTCCCTCGCGGCCTGCCACGTCCTGACAGGTCCGGTCCGCATTCTGCCCGGTCCCGATCGCTTTCGGTGGGAGGGCCCACCCGGTGGGCGGAAGCCCCACCGCGAACGGCCGCGCCGCCGCTCCCCTGTATACGGGAACGACGGCGCGGCCGTTCAGCACCGGCTCAGCGTCCGGCGGGAGTGGCTACTCCCACTCGATGGTGCCCGGCGGCTTGCTGGTGACGTCGACGACGACGCGGTTCACGTCGCGGACCTCGTTGGTGATCCGGGTGGAGATCCGGGCCAGCACGTCGTACGGCAGGCGCGACCAGTCCGCGGTCATGGCGTCCTCGGACGAGACCGGGCGCAGCACGATCGGGTGACCGTAGGTGCGGCCGTCGCCCTGCACGCCGACGCTGCGCACGTCGGCCAGCAGCACGACCGGGCACTGCCAGATCTCCCGGTCCAGACCGGCCGCGGTCAGCTCCTCGCGGGCGATCGCGTCGGCCTCGCGGAGCAGGTCGAGCCGCTCCTGGGTGACCTCGCCGACGATCCGGATGCCCAGACCCGGGCCCGGGAACGGCTGGCGCTGGACGATCTCCTCCGGCAGGCCCAGCTCCTGGCCGACCATCCGGACCTCGTCCTTGAACAGCTTGCGCAGCGGCTCGACCAGCTGGAACTGCAGGTCCTCGGGCAGGCCGCCGACGTTGTGGTGGGACTTGATGTTGGCGGTGCCGGTGCCGCCACCGGACTCCACCACGTCCGGGTACAGGGTGCCCTGGACCAGGAAGTCGACCGACTCGCCCTGCTCGCCGGCCTCGGCGATGATCTCGGCCTGGGCCTGCTCGAAGACCCGGATGAACTCCCGGCCGATGATCTTGCGCTTCTCCTCGGGGTCGGTGACCCCCTTCAGCGCGGTCAGGAAGCGCTCGGCGGCGTCGACCACCTTCAGCTGCACGCCGGTGGCCGCCACGAAGTCCTTCTCGACCTGCTCGGTCTCGCCCTTGCGCATCAGACCGTGGTCGACGTACACGCAGGTCAGCTGGTCGCCGACGGCCTTGTTGACCAGGGCGGCCGCGACCGCGGAGTCCACGCCGCCGGAGAGGCCGCAGATCGCGCGCTTGGTGCCGACCTGGGCACGGATCAGCGCCACCTGCTCCTCGACCACGCTGCCGGTGGTCCAGGTCGGGGCGATGCCCGCGCCGCGGTAGAGGAAGTGCTCGAGGATCTGCTGGCCGTGGTCGGAGTGCAGCACCTCGGGGTGGTACTGGACGCCGTACAGGCGGGCCTCGTCGTTCTCGAAGGCCGCGACCGGGACCACCTCGGTGGAGGCGGTGACGGTGAAGCCCTCGGGGGCGGCGGAGCAGGCGTCGCCGTGCGACATCCACACCGAGTGCCGGGCCGGGACGCCCTCGAAGAGGGTGGAGCCGGTGCGGCTGACGACCAGCGGGGTGCGGCCGTACTCGCGGGCACCGGTGTTGTCGACGGTGCCGCCGAGGGTCTTGGCCATCAGCTGGAAGCCGTAGCACATGCCGAAGACCGGGACACCGGCCTCGAAGATCGCGCGGTCGATCTGCGGCGCGCCCTCTTCGTAGACCGACGACGGACCGCCGGAGAGGATGATCGCCTTGGGGTTCTTGGCGAGCATCTCGGCGACCGGCATGCTGCTCGGCACGATCTCGCTGTAGACCCGCGCCTCACGCACCCGACGGGCGATGAGCTGGGCGTACTGGGCACCGAAGTCGACCACCAGGACGGGGTCGTTGTCCGGCGCGGACTGGACGGGGATTGCAGAGGACACAGACGGCCTTCCGGCAGCGGTACGAGAGGTGTCACACCGAACCGCTTCCCCGGCGGGGGCCGCGGCGGCGACGGGTGGGGGTGTCTGGACACCGATTCTACCGGGCTGTCCGGTTTCACTCGTCTGCCCGTCCAAAGAACCGTGACCGGGCGGGGCCGCGCTTCGTTGCTTCTGACGACCGTACGACCGCGCCGCGCCCGCCAGGCGCGCCGCCTTCGCCCCGGCCAGGGGCGCCGCCGTACGGGCTGCAGGACCACGCGTGGAGCTTCATCCCAGTCCACCGGCGCGCGTGGCGCCACCGCCCCGGCCCCGCCGGGAGCGCGGCGCCGTGGGACCGTGCGCGGGTGCCGCGGCCGGACAGCAGGGGACAGCGACCCCGGCCGCGACTGGACCGAGAGGTGGGACGGCCGGGCCCGGGGACGCCCGGGGCCGGCCGTCGCACCCCCGGCGCGAGCCGGACACACCCGGGCGCACAACCCCCGCCGTCCCACGCCGCTACGCGCGTCCCCGTGCGCCGCAACGCCCACACCACTACACACCGTGATCATCGACGGCCTGGTGCCGTCACTCCGACCGGAGCCGCGGAACCGGTCGGAACGGCGTCCGCAGGTCGGTACCCGCACTTTGTGGATTGCACCCAACTGTGCCGAATCGGTTGCAGAGCAAGCCCTTCGTCCAGCACGATGCTGCGTGGAAGAGGTTCTCCCGGCCGCCGGAAGGCGCACCGCGGAGGGCCGACCGGGGTCGCCGCGCGCTGCGGCAACCCCGGAGGAGATCTCACGCTCCGTGAGCGAAGGTCCGGCGCAGACCTGCGCCGACCCGCCGCCCCGGGCACTCGTGCGCCCCGCACGACCGGTCACCCACGCCGGGCCGCGGCGGCGCACCCCCGAGCCGACCGACCGGATGGCGCTCCTCCCCCGGCGCCGTCCACCCAGCACCGGCGCAGCCCTGACGCCGCGTGCTGAACGACAAAGGGCCCCGTTCCCCCGCGGGGCCCTTTGCCCTGTCCGGGCCGCCGGGCCCACCCCGACCGTCCGGGTGGGCCCGGCGGCAGGTCGCCCCGGCGGGGCTCAGTCCTGCTTGCGCCAGACGCTCGGGTCGACCGACTCACCGGCCGCCGCCGGCGGGGCGTGGCCGGCCGGCGGGGCGTCGGACGAGCCGATCACCTCGCGCACCTCCGCCGCGGGGGCGGACGGCTGCGCGGCCAGGTGCGGCACCCCCGGCGAGGCACCGGCGAACGGCGCGCCCTCGTGCGGAGCGCCCTCATGCGGAGCACCCTCGAGCGGTCCGGCCGCGTGCGGGGCGGCCCCGTACCGGGCCGCCGCGCCCCGGCCGCGGACGGCCGCCAGCAGCGGCGGCACCAGCAGCGCGCCCACGGCCGCCCAGACCAGGCTCGCCAGCAGCACGCTCACGAACACCAGACCGACCGAGGTCTCCCGGGTCGTGTCCAGCTGCCGGCCGGCGGTGCCCCAGCCCCCGGTCGCGGAGGAGGAGGTGGTCGTCGTCAGCGCGCCGGCCGCCGCCGACAGCGCGACGAGCAGCACGGCGTACACGCCCGCCAGCCGGAGCCGGTCGGCCGCGTCCAGCTGCCGCCGGTACGCCGACCAGCCGAGGATCCCGGCGGCGGCGAGCGCCAGCAGGCCGGTCCAGCGCCAGTCGGCGCTCTGGGCGGGCAGGTCGAAGAAGGACAGCTCCGTCCGGTCCGGGCTGCCCCCGTAGTCGCCGTAGTCACCGCCGCCGGAGGAGACGCCGTCCACCCCGTTGAAGAACCGCAGCGTCGCCCCCGAGCCGAGGCCGAGCAGGCCCAGGCCCAGGTTCGGCAGGAAGGCCAGCGAGACCGCGGTCTGCCAGCCCTTGTCGCTGTTCGCGGCGACCAGCACGAATCCGGTCAGCGAGGCCAGCCCCAGGGTCAGGGCCAGCGCCTGGCCGGCGGTCAGCGCGGCCACCGCCCAGCCGCGCACCGCCCGGCTCCGCCAGGCGGCCCAGCGCAGCGCGTCGGTGCCGTGGACGGCGAAGGCCAGCAGGCCGGCCAGCAGCGCGGTCCAGCCGACCGCCTCCGGCCAGCCGGAGTCCATGGTGTACGTCGCCCCGAGAGCACGGCCGACGATGCCGCCGGGGTAGCCGGCACCACCGCGCTCCGGCTGCCAGCTCGTCCCGCCGAGGAGCCCGAGCAGCGCCGTCACGGCCGACAGGACCACCGCGGTGCGCAGCGCCTCGCCGGCCGCCTGGCCCTTGGTCAGCTGGATCCCGGCGGACCGGCGGCGCCGGGCCCCGGCCCGCAGGCCGAGCCAGAGCGCCACCGCCCACAGCACCGTGACCGTCATCGGGACGACCCGGAGCAGGAGGTCCGTCCCTCCGGCGTCGCCGCGCGTGAACGTGGTGTGGTAGCCCACCTGGAACGGCGCGCCGAGCGCGTTCAGCGCCATCGCCAGGGCGGCGCCGTAGCGCTCGCCGAACTCGGGCGCCCGGAACAGGAAGGCGTACTGGTAGTCGCTCGGGACGGCCGCGACCAGAGCCGCCAGGAGCAGCACCAGGGTCGGCGCGACGGCCGCCACGAGTGCCGGGCGCCAGTCCGCGCCGAGCAGTCCGCGCAGCGCGGCCGACTGACCGGCCCTCGGGTCGTACGGCCGACCGGCGCCCCAACCGGCCAGCGTGGGCGGGCCGGTGAGCGGGCCGGCAGGCGGCGGGTAGCCCGGCTGCGGGCCGGGCGGCGGGGGCGGGTACCCCGGCCCGGCGGGCGGCGGTCCGTACACCTGCCGGGGCGGCGTCGCGGGCGGCACCCCCGGGGGCGCGGCCGGCGGCCCGGCGGGAGGCATCCCGGCGGTCGGCGGCCCGGCGGGAGGCGTGGCCGCCGCCGGGGGCGCCGCGGGTGGCGGGGGCGGCGGTGCCGCCGGCCGCCCGCACGAGGCGCACGCGGGCGCCCCCTCCACCGATGCCGCGCCGCACGCTGCGCAGTTGGCCATGGGCCGGTTTCCCCCCGCTCGACGAGTTCCTGGTCGCCCAGAAAGCCCGTTTATCCCATCGGATCCGAACGGATGTCAACCGGGTGCCCGGGCCTGCCGGTTGGCCCGTCCGGCGTGCTCAGGCCTGCTTCTTCGGGACCTCCGGGACGGGCAGCAGCGGCAGCCGCAGCGCGCCGAACGCCCCTTCCGGGACGGCCGGCCGGGTCGGCGCCACCGGGGTGACCCGCAGGTAGGCCTCGCCCTGGGCGGGGCGGCGGTCCGTCTCGCCCTTGTTGGGCCACATCGACATGGCGCGCTCGGCCTGCGCGGTGATGGTCAGCGAGGGGTTCACCCCGAGGTTGGCGGAGACGGCCGAGCCGTCCACCACGCTGATCCCGGGGTAGCCGTACAGCCGGTGGTACGGGTCGACCACGCCGGTCTCGGGGGCGTCGCCGATCGGGCAGCCGCCGAGGAAGTGGGCGGTCATCGGGATGTCGAAGATCTCGCCCACGGTGCTGCCCGCGAAGCCGTTGATCTGTGCGGCCAGCGCCTGCGCGCCCTGCTCGGCGGCGGGGATCCAGGTCGGGTTGGGGGCGCCGTGGCCCTGGGTGGAGGTGAGCCGGCTCTTGCCGAGCAGGTCCTTCTTCAGCGAGACGGTGATCGAGTTGTCCAGCGACTGCATCACCAGCCCGATGATCGTCTTCTCGGACCAGCGGCGCTGGTTCATCGAGCGGGCGAAGGTCACCGGGTGCAGCGCCGAGTTCCCCAGGTAGCGCAGCCAGCGCGGGCCCCGACCGCCGCCCTTGACCTGGGCGATCGACAGCGCGCCCATCGCGTTCGAGCCCTTGCCGTACCGGACCGGCTCGATGTGGGTGTTGGCGTCCGGGTGGATCGACGAGGTGATCGCCACGCCCTTGGTGAAGTCCGCCCGGGCGCCGTAGCGCCGGTCGGTGGTCTGCGCGCCCACCAGCGCCTCGGAATTGGTGCGGGTCAGCTCGCCGAGCCGGCTCGAGATCCGGGGCAGGTGCCCGGCGTCGCGCATCCGGTGCAGCAGCGACTGGGTGCCGTACGTGCCGGCCGCCACCACCACCCGGGCGGCGGTGATGGTCCGCGCACCCGCCTTCACCCGGTCGGTGCGGGATCGCGAGTCCGTGCGGCGCACGTCCACCGCGTAGCCGCCGGACCCGTCCTCGCCGCCCAGCGCGCGGATCCGGGCCACCGTGGTCAGCGGGTGGATCTCGGCGCCGCCGCGCTCGGCCAGGTGGAGGTAGTTCTCGGTGAGCATGTTCTTGGCCCCGTGCCGGCAGCCGGTCATGCACTCGCCGCACTCGACGCAGGCCTTGCGGGCCGGCCCGGCACCGCCGAAGTACGGGTCGGCGACCTCGTCACCGGGCGCCGCCTTGGCCGCGCCCCCGGCGTCCTCGCCGTCACCGAAGAAGACGCCGACCGGTGCCATGTGGAAGGTGTCGCCGACGCCCATCTCCTCGGCGGCCGCCCTGAGGTGGACGTCCGAGGGGGTGACGGTCGGGTTGAGCCGGACCCCGAGCATCCGCTGCGCCTGGTCGTAGAACGGCGCCAGCTCCTGCTGCCAGTCGGTGATGTGGCTCCACTGGCGGTCCTCGAAGAAGGCCTTCGGCGGCACGTACAGGGTGTTCGCGTAGTTCAGCGAGCCGCCGCCGACCCCGGCGCCGGCCAGGATGAGCACGTTGGCCAGCAGGTGGATCCGCTGGATTCCGTAGAGGCCGAGCTGCGGCGCCCACAGGTAGTTCGACAGGTCCCAGGAGTTCCTGGGCAGCTCGTCCCGCTCGAAGCGCCGCCCCGCCTCCAGGACGGCGACCCGGTAGCCCTTCTCGGTCAGCCGCAACGCGGCGACCGAGCCGCCGAACCCGGACCCGACCACGACCACGTCGTAGTCGAACTCCGCCGCACCGCCGGACTCCACCATCTGCCACTGCTCCTTCGGGACACGAACCTGACCACGGGCGCGGACGAGCCGCACCCCGAACCCATGACGGCGGGGCCGCCCGCCCGCTACACGGCGCCCGCGGCCGGTCGGACCGCGGAGCCGGCGGCTACTTGAACCGCAGCGCCTTCAACGCCCGCAGCCCGCCGGTCATCACCGCGGCGAACTGCCGGTCGTCCAGGCCGAACGAGGGCGCGATCGGCATCAGCCGCTGGGTCGCGATGGTCTGCGCCTCGGTGAACCGCAGCAGGCCCTCGGCCCCGTGCCTGCGGCCGAGCCCGGAGTCCCCCATGCCGCCCATCGGCGAGGCGACCGAGCCGTACGCCGCCGCGTAGGCCTCGTTGACGTTGACCGTGCCGGTCCGCAACCGGGCCGCGACCGCCCGGCCGCGCCGCTGGTCCCCGCTCCAGACGCTGGAGTTCAGCCCGTACGGCGTGGAGTTGGCCGCGGCCACCGCCTCGTCGTCGGTGTCGAAGCGGTAGACGGAGACGACCGGGCCGAAGGTCTCCTCGCCGCAGACCGCCATCTCGGGGGTCACGCCGTCGAGGATGGTCGGCTCGAAGAAGAAGGGGCCGAGGTCGGGCCGGGCGCGGCCGCCGGCCAGCACGGTGGCGCCCGCCTTGACGGCCTCCTCGACGTGCCGGGTGGTGGTCTCCAACTGGCGGACCGAGACCAGCGAGCCCATGTCCGCGCCGTACGCGAGGCCGCCGCCAAGGCGCAGCGCCCGGGTGCGGGCGGCGAAGCGCTCCAGGAACCCGTCGGCCACCGACCGGTGCACCAGCAGCCGCTCGATCGAGATGCACAGCTGCCCGGCGGAGGAGAAGCAGGCCCGGACGGCGCCGGCGGCGGCCCGGTCGAGGTCGGCGTCGGCGAGCACCAGCATGGCGTTCTTGCCGCCGAGCTCGAGCGAGGCGCCGACCAGGCGGGCGGCGGCGCGCTGGGCGACGTCGCGGCCGGTGCGGGTGGAGCCGGTGAACGAGACGTAGTCGGCGTGCTCCACGACGGCGGGGCCGATCACCGGCCCGTCGCCGATCACGACCTGCCAGAGGTCGGCCGGCAGCCCGGCCTCGACGAGCAGCTCCCGGGCCCACAGCGCGGTGAGCGCGGTCTGCGTGTCCGGCTTGTTGACCACCGCGTTGCCGGCCACGAAGGCGGGCAGGGCGTCGCCGACGGACAGCTCCAGCGGGTAGTTCCAGGGCGAGATGTGGCCGATCACGCCCTTGGGGCGACGGGCCTCGACGGCGTGGGTGAGCACCGGCAGGGCACCACCCCGCCGCTTGTCCCGCAGGTGGGCGTGCGCCGTCCGCCCGTAGTACCGGGCGGCCATGGCGACGGCCAGCACCTCCTCGAAGGCGTGCAGCCGGGCCTTGCCGGTCTCCGCCTGGACGAGGTCCAGCACCTCGTCCTGCCGCCGCAGCAGCAGGTCGTGGAAGCGCAGCAGGACGGCCGCGCGGCGGCGCACCGGCAGGGCGGCCCAGGCCGTCTGCGCGCGGCGGGCCAGCTGGAAGGCGACCTCGACGTCGGCCGGGGTGGACTGCGGCAGGCTGGCCAGCCGCTCACCGGTCAGCGGGGCGACGGTGTCCACCAGGCTGGGCTCGCCGGTGGCGGTGACCCCGGCGGCCAGCCGGGCGACCAGGGACGGCGGGACGGCCGCGGCGACGGTCCGGCCACCGCCGGGGGCGGGCGGGTTCCCGGTCGCGGAGTGTTCGGTGGCCACTGCGTCTGCTGTGAGGTCCGACATACGGCGCAGCCTAGGCGTTCGGGGGCCGGATCGGTACCCGTCGGTAACAAGAATCTGCCGCCGCCCGCCCGCAGGCCGGCCCCGGCGGATCGCGGCGGGCCTCAGCCGGCCTCAGCCGGCCTCAGCGGGTCGGCGTGAAGTAGTGGAGCACCGCGTTGAACCGCTGTTCGGCCTCGTTCCACTCGTTGCCCCGCTCCGGGCTGGAGGAGTAGATCGCGTAGCTGGTGCCGTCGTCGTCGATGAACTCGGCCTCGACCGCCCGGCGCCGGCCGCCCTCCTTGGCGGCGTAGCTGAACTCCCACACGGCTGCCTCGTGGCCGTTCACCGCGACGCCGGTCATCTTGTGCTGCTTGTAGTCCTTCAGCGTCCTGGAGACGGAGGTCTCCATCTGCCGCATGTGGTCCAGCGGCTTGACCGACTGCCCGACGGTGACGGCGAACTGCAGGTAGTGCACCTTGTTGTCGGGGCTGTAGTAGATCTGGTTGTCGGTCGTGGCGGTGCGCTGCCACACCGGATTGCCCGAGGGCAGCGGGAAGCGGAAGCCGGCCGGGTCGTCGACCCAGTGGTAGCCGCTGGGCGCCGCCGGTTCGGGGCTGGCGTCGCCGGTCGGCGTGGGGCTGGTGGTCGCGGTGGGGTCGGCGGTCGGCGTGCCGGGCTCCTGCCGGGTGGCGAAGAAGGTCGCCCCGGCGGCCACCAGGCCGACGGCGAGGGCGACGGCGGCGACCCTCAGCAGGTTGCGGCGCCTGGCCGGGCCGCGCGCGGGCGCGACGGGGTGTGCCACCGGCGTGACGCCGGTGGTCTGCGCCGGCGTGCCGAGGGCCGCGCTCCCCACCGCCTCCGGCAGGACGGCCGGCCCGCGCGGTTCGGTCGGCTCCTCGCCGTCCTTCCCCAGCGTGCCCTCCTCGGCGCCAGCCTCGGGGGCCGTCCGCTCGCTGCGGTCCACCACCGGCACCGACTGGGTGGGGGTGCGCACCGACGCCACCGACTTCAGGCCGATCGTGTGCCCGGCCTGCACCTCGGCGAGCATCCGGGCCGCCTCGTCCGCACTCGGGCGGTCCGCCGGGTCCTTGGCCATCAGCGCGGCCAGCACCGGCCCCAGCGGCCCGGCCCGGAGCGACTCCGGCAGCGGCTCGTCGACCACGGCCGCCAGGGTGGTGATCGGCGAGTCCCGGCGGAACGGCGACTGGCCCTCGACCGCCGCGTACAGCGTCGCCCCGAGGCCCCACAGGTCGGAGGCCGGGCCGGGCCGCTCGCCCTGGGCCCGCTCGGGCGCCAGGTAGTCCGGCGAGCCGACCAGGTCACCCGGCCGGGTCAGCTCGGTCGAGCCCTCGTACTTGGCGATGCCGAAGTCCAGCAGCACCACCCGCCCGGTGCCCCGCTCCAGCAGCACGTTGGCCGGCTTGACGTCCCGGTGCAGCACGCCGAGCTGGTGGCCGCGGTGCAGCGCGGCGAGCACCTGGCTGCCGACCTCGGCGGCGGCGCGCGGCGGCAGGGTGCCGTCCTGGCTGATCACGTCGGCCAGCGAACGGCCGTCGACCAGCTCCATCACGATCCACGGCCGGCCGTCCTGCTCCAGCACGTCGTGCACGGTGATCACGCCGGGGTGCTTGATCCGGGCGGCCGCGCTGGCCTCCCGCTTCATCCGGGCGTGCAGGATCTGCAGGTCCTCCTCGGGCAGGTGGTTGACGGTCAGCTCCTTGACCGCGACCTCGCGGTCCAGCATCCGGTCCCAGGCCCGCCAGACGGTGCCCATCCCGCCCCGGCCGAGCCGGTCGCCCAGCTCGTACCGCCCGGCCAGCAGCCGCTCCGCGTCGGCCGCATCCGGCCGGTCCTGCACGCCCATCGGCGACCGCTCCCCCTCACATCCGCCTGCCGTCACCGCGACGGAGGGCCTGGTGCAGACCACTGTTCGAACAAATCCCACGCACACCCTAGGCGTACCGTGCCGCCCCCGGTAATCACGCCCACCCGCCGGAACGACGCGGCCGGACGCTCCCGGGCCGTCAGCCTGCGAACAGCACCACCGCGGCGACCCCCAGCACCAGCACCAGGAAAACGCCCCCCACCAGCAACGGCCCCAGCAGGGCCGGGGGTATCCGCGGCGGCTTCGACCGCCCCGCCCGCGCGGTGCCCCCGTCGCCGTCCGCCGCCCCTGCGCCGGGGGCGGCCAGCGCGCCGGCCGTGCCCCGCCCGCGGCGGCGCGGCCGCAGCGGGACCAGCGGCCCCTCCGGTCGCAGCACCACCGCCCGCGCGGCCGACTCCTCGTCGACCGGCTCCGGCGCGCCCGCCAGCAGCACCGCCAGGTCCGACCGGACGCCCTCCGCGGTCGGTCTCAGCGCCGGATCGGGCTGCAGCAGCCGCTCGGCCACCGGCGCCAGCGGTCCGCAGACGTCCACCGGCGCGCGCCGCCCGTCCCGGACGGCCGTGACCAGCTCGGGGACGCTGCCGTCCGGGAACGGCGAGCGGCCGCCGACCATCCGTTGCACCAGCACGCCGAGCGCCCAGCAGTCGCCCGCCGGGCCGCCGTCCAACGGCCAGCGCTCGGCCACCGGGCCGACCAGGGCGGCCCGCACCTCGTACCGGCGGCGGCCGCCGGGGCCGCCGAGGTCCTCGGCCAGCGCCTCCTCCGCCACCCCGGACAGCAGCCCGCCGAGCATCGCCGCGCCGTCCTCGCAGACCAGCACCGCGTCGGCGGTCAGGTTCCCGTGGACGAGCCCGGCCTCGTGCAGGGCCCGCAGCGCGCCGGCCAGGTCCGCGGCGAGTTCGGCCGCGCGGTACGGCGGCACGGGTCCGGCGGTGAGGAGCTCGGCCAGGGAGAGGCCGGCCGGGCGTTCCTCGACCGTCCACAGCAGGTCGCCCTCGACGAACGCGCCGACCCCGCGCAGCAGCCGCGGGTGCCGGGTCGGCGCGGCCGACCCGACCGCCGCCACCCGGCGCACCAGCCGGTCGGCCTGCTCGGGCACCTCGTCCTCGGGGTCCTGACCGGCAGTCAGCAGCGCGGGCAGTTCGAGGCCGCGCAGCAGCACCGACTCCCCGGTCCGCTCGTCCACCGCCACCGCACGCAGGGGTCGCGGACGGTCCGTCAGCCGGTACCGCCCGCCCAGCAACTGTCCGGGACCGCCTCGCATGCCAGTTCCTCTCGCTCACCGGTCAGCTTACTGAGCGACACGCCCTAGGCTCGGAGCCATGGACTGGACCGATCTGATCGACACCGCCTTCACGGTGGCGGGCAACAGCGACCGAGCCGACCGGGCCGATGCCGTACGGACGGTCGAGGCGGCGGTCATCGGCGGCGAGAACCCGGTCGCCTCCACGGCCGGGCGCCATCCCGACCACTTCCGCAAGGGCGTGCTCGTCCTCACCACGCACCGGCTGCTCTTCCTCAAGGACGGCAAACCGCCGGTCCCGGTTCCGCTTTCGGCGGTCACCGACGCGACCGTGGCCCGGACGAAGCTGAACGGCGACGTGCTCACGGTGGTCGCGCTGACCGGCTCGCACCGCTTCGAGGACGTGGTGAAGGCCGACGTCTTCGCCGAGCAGCTCCGGGCGGCCGCCGGGCGCGCCCGCACCGTACCGGCCGCGGCCTCCGCGCCGGTCCCGGCGGAGGCCGACGCCGGCGGGCAACTCGTCGACCAGCTGGAACGGTTGGCCGCCCTGCACCGCTCCGGGGCGCTCACCGACGAGGAGTTCACCCGGGCCAAGGCCCGCCTCATCGGCTAGCGCGTGTCGTCACACCCGCGGCTGCGGGGCTCCGAAGACGAACCCTAGGCCCTGCCGCCGGCCTGCCGGTGCCGACGCGGCGGGCGGCGGCGGCCGGATCCGGCTACGGCGCCGGCTGGAAGGTGGCGAAGGCCGTGTCCCGGGCCTGGGCGTTGGCCGGCGCGGCCCAGTCCGCGTCCGGGGTGATCCAGTAGATGGCGTACCCGTACTTGGCCGGGTTCCCGGTCACGAAGCCGCGGTTGAGCGAGTGGGTCCGCGGCGAGCCGCTGATCCACTCCCAGTCCGCGGCGTTGGTCCACTGCCGGTAGGTGATCGCCGCCAGGTTGACCCGCTGGTAGTTGGTGACCTTGCCGCGCAGCCCCGGCTCGGATTCCTGCCAGTCCGCGACGGCGCTGGGGCCGGGGGTGGTGGTCCACTCGATGGTCAGGGTGCTGCCGTTGCCCTTGAAGATCCGGCGGACGCCGTCCGAGCCGGCCGGCTGCAGCCAGTCCGGCAGGACGACCGAGAAGCCGGTCGAGTCCTTGTACTCGTGGTAACCGGCCGGCAAGGCGGCCCCGGACGGGGTCGGCGTGGGGGTCGAGGTGGGCGTCGACGCCGCGGTGGCGGCCGGCGGCGTGGTGGCCGGCGCGGCGCCCGTGGCGCCCGTGGCGGGCGGCGGCGTCTCCCCGGCCGGCGTACCGGGCGCCGGAGTGCCGGGGGCGGGGCTGCCCGGGGCCTGGGTGCCGCCGGCCGGCGCGGGTTCGGCGGGCGCCGTCCCGGTGCCGGACGCGCCGGTACCCGGCCCGTCCGACGTGGTGGCCACGACCGGCGAGGTGGCGCCCGCGCCGTGCGCGGACTCGCCCTTGCCGCCGCCGACGGCCTGGACCACCGCGATCACCCCGGCGATCAGCAGCAGCACCAGCACCACCGTGACGACGGCCAGCCGCCGCCGGCCGTTGCGCGGGTCGGCGCCGGCCGCCTGGGTCGCGCCCAGGGTCCACTCGCTGGTCACCGGCCGGATCGGCTCGGTCTCCGGCGGCGCGGCGGGCGGCGCGGCGGGCGTCGGCGCGGGTTCCGCGGCCGGCTCGGCGACGGGCGCCGGCAGGACCGCCGCGGGCTTCTCCTCCTTGGCCCGGCTGCCGACCCGGACGGTCCCCAGCAGCCCGCCGACGGGCCGCTTGCGGACCTCCTCGGCCTTCACCGCGGGCTCCTCGGCCCGCTCGGGCTCCGCGGCCGCGGCGGCCGGCTCCTCCGCCGGCGCCGTGACGGGCACCGCGTGCTCGGTGGTCGACTCGGCCTTCGCGGTGGCCTCGGCGACCACCCGCTTCAGCATCGACCGGGTCTGCGAGGCGTCCAGCCGCTCGGCCGGGTCCTTGGCCAGCAGGCCCTCGATCACCGGCCGCAGCGCCCCGGCGTTGACGGGGGCCGCCAGCTCCTCGGTCATCACCGCGGTCAGGGTGGCCAGGGCCGAACCCCGGTCGTACGGCGGGCGGCCCTCCAGCATCGCGTAGAGCGTTCCGCCCAGCGACCACAGGTCGGCCGGCGGGCCGGGCTTCTGCCCGCGGGCCCGCTCGGGGGATATGTACGAGGGCGCGCCGACGAGCATGCCGGTGGAGGTCACGGAGGCGTCGCCCTCGACGCTGGCGATGCCGAAGTCGGTGAGCACGACCCGGCCGTCCTCGCCGATCAGCACGTTGGACGGCTTGACGTCGCGGTGCAGGATGCCGAGCGCGTGGGCGGCGCTCAGCACGCCCAGCACGTCGAGCGCGATCTCGGCGGCGCGGGCGGGCTCGAGCGGCCCGTCCTCGCGGATGACGTCGGCCAGCGAGCGGGACTCGACCAGCTCCATGACGATCCACGGCCGGTCGTCCTCCTCCACCACGTCGAAGACGGTGACGGCGGAGTTGTGCCGGATCCGGGCGGTCGCCTTGGCCTCGCGCAGCGTCCGGACGATCAGCCGGTGCTTCTCCTCCTCGTCGACGCTGGCGTTCATCCGCAGTTCCTTGACCGCGACGGTCCTGCCCAGCATCTCGTCCTCGGCGCGCCAGACGGTGCCCATGCCACCGCGCCCGAGCACGCCGTTCAGCCGGTAGCGGCCGGCCAGGAGGCGGCCGGTGGAACCCTGCGCCTGGGTCATTCGGAACGTTCCCCCATGTGCTGCTGGCGGTCGTGGTGACGGCGTGTCGGCCCGCCTCAGGCCGAACGCCGAAGCCTCCATCATCCCCTGTCCCCGGGGCCCGCGACCACCCGGCCCCCGTCCCAAGCCGGGACATAGCGGAAGCGGTGCGGCGCTCCGTGCCCGATCTGTGATCGAAAACTCGCCAAGATCTGTTCGAGACACTGCTACCGTTCGGCAGCTCGTAGTCTTCCCGGGGGGATCCGACGTCCATGACCGCACCCGCTCCGGGCGCTGACGGCCAGTCGGGACGGCCGCGCACCGCCCAGCACTACTCGGTCGCGCCGGCCATGGAGGCCCCGGAGGGCTACGTCGCGCCCGGGATGCCCGGTGCGCCGGTGGCCGGATACGACCCGGCCCCCCGGGTCCGGCACGCCCGCCCGCGCCGCCGCACCGCCCTGGCGGTCGCCCTGGCCGCCCTCGCCGGGCTGATCGGCGGTCTGGCCTACGGCTGCGCGCCGCTGCGGGCCGCGGACAGCCTCGGCTGGCTGGCCATCGCGCTCGCCGCCCTGGTCTCCCTGCCGCTGGGCCTGCTCGGCGGCCGCAGCCGGGTGCTTCCGCTGCTCGGGTCGCTGCTCTCGGCCGGTTCGCTGCTGATCGGCCAGCTGACGGTCCAGCTCCGCCGGGTGCACGCGGCCGGCCCGGGCCCGCGCGGGCTGCCGCACGAGGCGCTGGCGCACTGGCGCGCCGAACTGCGCACCCTCGACCTGGCCTTCTACGGCATCGCGGTGGTCGGCGGCTTCCTGCTCACCCGCCGCACCGCCAACCGGGGCTGACCGCGGGTCGGGGCCCCGGACGCGCCGGAGCCCCCGCCGGCGTGCCGGCGGGGGCCCGGGAGCGGACCGGGGGCGGTGCTCAGCGGTGGTGGAGCGCCGGGTTGACGGTCACCTCGACCCGCTGGAACTCCTTGAGCTCGGTGTAGCCGGTGGTGGCCATCGCGCGGCGCAGCGCGCCGAACAGGTTCATGGTGCCGTCGGGGGTGTGCGAGGGGCCGGTCAGGATCTCCTCGGTGGTGCCGACCGTGCCGAGGTCGACGCGCTTGCCGCGCGGCAGCTCCTCGTGGACGGCCTCCATGCCCCAGTGGAAGCCCTTGCCGGGCGCGTCGGTGGCCCGGGCCAGCGCGGCACCGATCATCACCGCGTCGGCGCCGCAGGCGACGGCCTTCGGGATGTCGCCGCTGTAGCCGACGCCGCCGTCCGCGATCACGTGCACGTAGCGGCCGCCGGACTCGTCCATGTAGTCGCGGCGGGCCGCGGCCACGTCGGCGACGGCGGTGGCCATCGGCACCTGGATGCCGAGCACGTTGCGGGTGGTGTGGGCGGCGCCGCCGCCGAAGCCGACCAGCACGCCGGCCGCGCCGGTGCGCATCAGGTGCAGGGCCGCGGTGTAGGTGGCGCAGCCGCCGACGATCACCGGGACGTCCAGCTCGTAGATGAACTGCTTGAGGTTGAGCGGCTCGGCGCCGCTGGAGACGTGCTCGGCCGAGACGGTGGTGCCGCGGATGACGAAGACGTCGACGCCGGCGTCCACGACGGCCTTGGAGAACTCGGCGGTGCGCTGCGGCGAGAGGGCGGCGGCGGTGACCACGCCGGAGTCGCGGACCTCCTGGATCCGCTGCTTGATCAGCTCGGCGCGGATCGGCGCGGAGTAGATCTCCTGCAGGCGGCGGGTCGCAGCGGCCTCGTCGGTGATCGTGGCGATCTCGTCGAGCAGCGGCTGCGGGTCCTCGTAGCGGGTCCAGAGGCCTTCCAGGTTCAGCACGCCGAGACCACCGAGGCGGCCGATGGCGATGGCCTGCTGCGGCGAGACCACGCTGTCCATGGGGGCGGCCAGGAACGGCAGCTCGAAGCGGTAGGCGTCGATCTGCCAGGCGATCGAGACCTCCTTCGGGTCCCGGGTACGGCGGCTGGGGACGACGGCGATGTCGTCGAAGGAGTACGCCCGTCGGCCGCGCTTGCCTCGCCCGATCTCGATCTCAGTCACTTCGAGCCCTTCTGGTTTGTTGCTCATGCCCGCCGGGTCACCCCGGCCGCACCCAGTATCCCGCACCGTGGGTGCCCGCGCCCCGAGGGCCCGGACCCCGGACAGGCCGGAGGGCCCGCCGTACGGCGGGCCCTCCGGTTCTCAGCGGTCCAGCGGCTCAGCGCGCCGAGTAGTTCGGCGCCTCGACGGTCATCTGGATGTCGTGCGGGTGGCTCTCCTTGAGGCCCGCCGAGGTGATCCGGACGAACCGGCCCTTGCTCTCCATCTCGGCGATGGTGGCGGCGCCGACGTAGCCCATGGTCTGGCGCAGGCCGCCGACCAGCTGGTGCAGCACGGCCGACAGCGGGCCGCGGTACTGCACCTGGCCCTCGATGCCCTCGGGGACGAGCTTGTCGTCCGAGGCCACCTCGGCCTGGAAGTAGCGGTCCTTGGAGTACGAGCGGCCCTGGCCGCGGGACTGCATGGCGCCCAGCGAGCCCATGCCGCGGTAGGACTTGAACTGCTTGCCGTTGATGAACAGCAGCTCGCCCGGGGACTCCTCGCAGCCGGCCAGCAGCGAGCCCAGCATCACGGTGTCGGCACCGGCGGCCAGGGCCTTGCCGATGTCGCCGGAGTACTGCAGGCCGCCGTCGCCGATGACCGGCACGCCGGCCGCCCGGCAGGCCACCGCGGCCTCGTAGATGGCGGTGATCTGCGGGACGCCGATGCCGGCGACCACGCGGGTGGTGCAGATGGAGCCGGGGCCGACGCCGACCTTGACGCCGTCCACGCCGGCGTCGATCAGCGCCTGGGCGCCGTCCCGGGTGGCGACGTTGCCGCCGACCACGTCGACGCCGACGGCCGACTTGATCTTCTCGATCCAGGCCAGCGCGTTGTGGCTGTGCCCGTGCGAGGTGTCCACCACGAGGAAGTCCACGCCCGCCTCGACCAGGGCCTGGGCCCGGTCGAACGCCTCGGCGCTGGCGCCCACGGCGGCACCGACCAGCAGACGGCCCTCGGCGTCCTTGGCGGCGTTCGGGTACTTCTCGGCCTTGACGAAGTCCTTGACGGTGATCAGGCCCTTGATCCGGCCCTCGTCGTCGACCAGCGGCAGCTTCTCGATCTTGTGGCGGCGCAGCAGCGCCATCGCGTCCTCGCCGGAGATGCCGACTTTGCCGGTGATCAGCGGCATCGGGGTCATGATCTCGCGGACCTGGCGGGTGCGGTCCGACTCGAAGGCCATGTCGCGGTTGGTGACGATGCCGAGCAGCTTGCCGGCCTCGTCGGCGATCGGCACGCCGGAGATGCGGAACTTGGCGCACAGCGCGTCGGCCTCGGCCAGCGTGGTGTCCGGGCCGACGGTGATCGGGTCGGTGACCATGCCGGACTCGGAGCGCTTCACCAGGTCGACCTGGTTGGCCTGGTCCTCGACGGACAGGTTGCGGTGCAGCACGCCGACGCCGCCCTGGCGGGCCATCGCGATGGCCATCCGGGCCTCGGTGACCTTGTCCATCGCCGCGGAGAGCAGCGGGATGTTGACGCGGACGTTCCGGGAGATCCGCGAGGAGGTGTCCACCTCGTTCGGCAGCACCGCGGAGGCCCCGGGCAGCAGCAGGACGTCGTCGAACGTGAGCCCGAGCATGGCGAACTTCTCGGGTACGCCTGCGGCGTTGTAAGACATTTCGGGGGTACCTTCCGTGGCCGGCCTAATCCGCTCACGCCCTGAGGGTGGGGGCGCGTTCATCGCTCACTCGCGCAGACCGCCGAAAGCCGGGTGGTTTTGGAGGAACCTCCAGGAGAACCGCACACTCACCCGCGAAACTTTGGCAACCCGCCCAGGCGCCGATACCCCATGGTACTGGCACCGGGAATGTGTCCTCGTGTGCCCTTGACAACACCGGGCGCCGCCGTCCCATTCCGGCGGGCCCGACGGCTCAGGAGGACTCCTCCGCGAGCGCCCGCAGCCTGCTGAGCGCGCGGTGCTGCGCCACCCGGACGGCGCCGGGCGACATCCCCAGCACCTCGCCGGTCTCCTCCGCCGACAGCCCGGCGGCCACCCGCAGCAGCACCAGCTCGCGCTGACGGGCCGGCAGGTTGGAGAGCAGCTCCTTGGCCCAGGCCGCGTCGCTGCTCAGCAGCGCCTGCTCCTCCGGGCCGAGCGCCTCGTCCGGCACCTCCGGCAGGTCGTCCTGCGGCATCACGGTCGAGCCGGGCCCGCGCATCGCGGCCCGCTGCAGATCGGCGATCTTGTGCGCGGCGATGCCGTAGACGAAGGCCTCGAACGGCCTCCCCTGGTCCTTGTAGCGGGGCAGCGCGCACAGGACCGCGACGCAGACCTCCTGCGCGACGTCGTCCACGTGGTGCCGGGCCCCACCCGGCAGCCGGACGAGCCGGCCGCGGCAGTAGCGCAGCGCGAGCGGGTGGACGTAGGCGAGCAGGGCGTCGATGGCCGGGCCCTCACCGCGGACGGCGGCCGCGACGAGCTCGCCCACCAGCGGCGAACTCCCCGTGCCGAGCACCGGGGGCCGGTCGGGGCCCGGGTCCGAGCCCGGACCGCCCGGGTCGGCGTACGACGGACCGCCACCCGGGGCGGAGGGCTCGGCCTCCACCGGGTCCGCCTGGCCGGCCGCGCCGGCGACGTCGTCGCGCATCGGTCCATGGTGCCTGGTCGATCGGGAAAACGCGGCACCGCGTCCGGAGTTGTGCACCGGAACGTTATGCGCTGCGGCGCCGTACGGCGTGCCGCCGCGCACCACCGGCCCCTCCTGCACCGTGCCGCCTCCCGCCCCGCCGAGGTCGGCGGTCCCGTCCGTCGCGCCGTCCGCCGAGTGTCCTGCGGCTGCGTGGTTCGCCGCAGTGCCTGTCCGCTGGTCCCCGAGGTGCTCCACTCCTCCATGGTGCAACCTCGGGACCGTAACGTCACACGCCCGTACGGCGTCCGCCCCGGGAACCACCGGCGGCGCGCCGCACCCGGCGGCGCCGGCGGTGGTCAGCGGACCAGGCCCCAGCGGAAGCCCAGCGCCACCGCGTGCGCGCGGTCGGAGGCCCCGAGCTTCTTGAACAGCCGCCGGGCGTGGGTCTTGACGGTGTCCTCGGACAGGAAGAGCTCGCGGCCGATCTCGGCGTTGCTGCGCCCGTGGCTCATGCCCTCCAGCACCTGGATCTCACGCGCCGTCAGGGTGGGGGCGGCACCCATGTCGGGGCTGCGCAGCCGGCGCGGCGCGAGGCGCCAGGTCGGGTCGGCGAGCGCCTGGGTGACGGTGGCCCGCAGCTCGGCGCGCGAGGCGTCCTTGTGCAGGTACCCGCGGGCGCCCGCGGCGACCGCGAGCGCGACGCCGTCGAGGTCCTCGGCGACGGTGAGCATGATGATCCGCGCGCCCGGATCGGCGGACAGCAGCCGCCGGACCGTCTCGACCCCGCCGAGGCCGGGCATCCGGACGTCCATCAGGACGAGATCGGAGCGGTCGGCCACCCAGCGGCGGAGGACCTCCTCCCCGTTCGTCGCGGTGGTGACCCGGTCCACCCCGGGTACGGTCGCGACGGCGCGGCGAAGCGCCTCGCGGGCGAGCGGGGAATCGTCGCAAACGAGAACGGAAGTCATGACCGTCGTCCTCCGCAGCTGATCCGCGTCACGTTGAGCCTCCTGGCTGGTACGAACCTCTCCGACACGGCCGATCGGCGACAGAGTCCGTGCTGATCGCCTCAACTTCCCCGCGATCGTTCCCGACGTCCGGCGCCCGCTAACCGCCTCCGCACTTCCAACGACCGTCACTCGAATGAGTTACGGCCTTCAGGGCCATCTCCACCACTGTACGTGGCCAACTCATTACCGATCAGCCGCATCGCGGTGCACACGCCGCACTTTTGCGCAGCTCGCGCGCGGTGGGCGTACGACCCGCACACCGGTGCGGAGCCTCGCGCGCCCGTCGGCCACCCGATTGCCACGTCCGCGCCCGTCGAAGTCATTGCCCACTTTGCCCGTTTTTATAGCTTTCGTATGGTCATTGACTGTTGTGCCACTCTGTGGGTGACTTGTCCATGGAGTTGCCGTAAGTCATATTTCCAGGTGTCCACACCAGTGCATCGACGCCCCGCCGCGCACCCGGCAGCAGCCGGCCGAGCGCCGGCCCACGGGGGGCGAGCCTCTGAAGGGAATGAGCCATGGCAGATTTCTCCCGCCTCCCCGGCCCCAACGCGGACCTGTGGGACTGGCAGCTCTCCGCAGCCTGCCGTGGCGTGGACAGCTCGCTCTTCTTCCACCCCGAGGGCGAACGCGGGGCCGCGCGGAGTTCGCGCGAGGCCAGCGCCAAGGAGGTCTGCATGCGCTGCCCGGTGATCACCGAGTGCGCGGCGCACGCGCTCGCCGTCCGCGAGCCGTACGGCGTCTGGGGCGGGATGACCGAGGACGAGCGCGAGGAGATGCTGGGCCGCTCCCGGCACCGGCTGGTCGAGGTCCCGCTGACCCCGCCGGCCATCGCGCAGCGCTAGCCCCGCCTCGACGGCCTGCCGTGAAGAAACGTTTCTTCGCGGCGCCTCAGGCTGCTCCACCCCGCTCCCGGGGCACCCGGGGCCGCCGCGGGGCCGCCGGGCCTCAGCGGCCGGCCGCCCCCGCCAGGCGCTCCAGCATCAACGCCACGGCCGGCACCTCGGCCAGGTCCGGCAGGGTCAGCGCGACCACCTGCCGCACCGCCGGCGCCCCCGCGGCCGTCCGCACCGGCACCGTCGACACCCCGTCGGGGCGCACCGACTCCAGTGCCAGCCGGGGCAGCACCGCCACCCCCAGCCCGGCCGCCACCAGGCCGACCACCGCCGGGTAGTCGTCGGTCGCGAAGTCGATCCGCGGCTCGAAGCCCGCCCCCGCGCACAGCTCCACCAGGTGCCCCCGGCACTGCGGGCAGCCCGCGATCCACTGCTCCTCCGCCAGCTCGGCCAGCCCCACCGGCCCGCCGCGGCCCGCCAGCGGGTGCGCGGCGGGCAGCAGCCCCACCAGCGGGTCGTCGAGCAGCGGGGTGACCACCAGATCGGACCAGTCGGTGCCGGCGCTCAGCTGCTGCGCCTCCAGGTTGGCCTCGGCCCGCGCCTCGCGCGGCGTCCCGTGGGCGGGCGC
This sequence comes from Kitasatospora sp. NPDC051702, assembly GCF_040681575.1. Taxonomy (NCBI): domain Bacteria; kingdom Bacillati; phylum Actinomycetota; class Actinomycetes; order Kitasatosporales; family Streptomycetaceae; genus Kitasatospora; species Kitasatospora sp. NPDC051702. The sequence goes on along the minus strand of NZ_JBFAZB010000010.1, from coordinate 98,390 downwards.
CGGCAGCGCCGCGGCACCGTTCGACTGCGGGTACCGGAAGGCCAGCGCGATCTCGCACTCACCGCCGCGCAGCATCGCCAGCGACTCCGGCGGCTCCGCCTCGACCAGCGACACGCGCACCCCCGGATGGCCGTCCCGCAGCCGGGCGACAGCGGGCGGCACCAGGGTGGAACTCGCGGTCGGGAACGAGACCAGCCGCACCCGCCCGGCCCGCAGCCCGGCGATCGCGGCCACCTCCTCCTCGGCCGCGGAGAGCCCGGCCAGGATCCCGGTGGCGTGCTTGAGCAGCACCCGCCCGGCCTCGCTGAGCTGCATGCCGCGGCCCGAACGGACCACCAGCGGAGTGTCCACCGACTTCTCCAGGGCCTTCATCTGCTGGCTGATGGCGGGCTGCGTGCACCCCAGCTCGCGGGCGGCGGCGGAGAAGGAGCCGGTGCGGGCGACGGCACGCAGGACGCGCAGGTGGCGGGCCTCGATCATGCCTCAGTTATAAGGCAATCTTTGCTGTGCGCAAAATTCTGCTGATAGTTGAAGGATGGAACACAGCCGGAAGGCCAACGGCCGACGGCCCCGCCCCGAGCCCTCCTCCCGCGAGCGGGCGAAAACACAGCCGGAAGGCCCGACCGCGCCCCGTGAGGGGTGCGGCCGGGCCTCCGGTCAGACGGTTCGGGCGTCAGTGCGAGTGGCCGTGGCCGCCGTGGGAGTGACCGTTGTCGGCCTCCTCCTCCTTCTTCTCCACCACGAGGGTCTCGGTGGTGAGCAGCAGGGAGGCGATCGAGGCGGCGTTCTCCAGGGCGGAGCGGGTGACCTTGACCGGGTCGATGACGCCGGCCTTCAGCAGGTCGCCGTACTCGCCGGTGGCCGCGTTGTAGCCGTGGCCGGTCTCCAGCTCGGCGACCTTGTGGGTGATGACGTAGCCCTCGAGGCCGGCGTTCTGGGCGATCCAGCGCAGCGGCTCGTGCAGCGCCTTGCGGACGACCGCGACACCGGTCGCCTCGTCGCCCGACAGGCCCAGGCCGTCCTCCAGCACCTTGGCGGCGTGGACGAGGGAGGCGCCACCACCGGCGACGATGCCCTCCTCGACCGCGGCGCGGGTCGCCGAGATGGCGTCCTCGAGGCGGTGCTTGCGCTCCTTCAGCTCCACCTCGGTGGCGGCGCCGACCTTGATGACGCAGACGCCGCCGGCCAGCTTGGCCAGGCGCTCCTGCAGCTTCTCGCGGTCCCAGTCGGAGTCGGTCGCGGCGATCTCGCCCTTGATCTGGGCGACGCGGCCGGCGACGGCCTCGGCGTCACCGGCGCCGTCGACGACGGTGGTCTCGTCCTTGGTGATGGTCACGCGGCGGGCGGTGCCCAGCACGTCCAGGCCGACCTGGTCGAGCTTGAGGCCGACCTCCTCGGAGATGACCGTGCCGCCGGTCAGGGTGGCCAGGTCGCCGAGGATCGCCTTGCGGCGGTCGCCGAAGCCCGGGGCCTTGACGGCGACGGCGTTGAAGGTGCCGCGGATCTTGTTCACCACGAGGGTGGACAGCGCCTCGCCGTCGACGTCCTCGGCGATGATCAGCAGCGGCTTGGAGGCCCCGCCCTGCAGGATCTTCTCCAGCAGCGGCAGCAGCTCCTGGATGGAGGAGATCTTGCCCTGGTTGATCAGGATGTACGGGTCCTCGAGGACCGCCTCCTGACGCTCCGCGTCGGTGACGAAGTACGGCGACAGGTAGCCCTTGTCGAACTGCATGCCCTCGGTGAAGTCCAGCTCCACGCCGAAGGTGTTCGACTCCTCGACGGTGATGACACCGTCCTTGCCGACCTTGTCGATCGCCTCGGCGATCAGCTCACCGACCTGGGTGTCCTGCGCGGAGAGGGACGCGACGGCGGCGACGTCGTCCTTGCCCTCGATCTCGCGGGCGACGGACAGCAGGTGCTCGGAGACGGCGGCGACGGCCTTGTCGATGCCCTTCTTCAGGGCGGCCGGGCCGGCACCGGCGGCGACGTTGCGCAGGCCCTCGTTGACCAGGGCCTGGGCCAGCACGGTGGCGGTGGTGGTGCCGTCACCCGCGACGTCGTTCGTCTTGGTGGCGACCTCCTTGACGAGCTGCGCGCCGAGGTTCTCGTACGGGTCGTCCAGCTCGACCTCACGGGCGATGGTGACACCGTCGTTGGTGATGGTCGGGGCGCCGAACTTCTTGTCGATGACGACGTTGCGGCCCTTGGGGCCGATGGTCACCTTGACGGTGTCGGCCAGCTTGTTGACACCGCGCTCCAGCGAGCGGCGGGCGTCCTCGTCGAACTGCAGGATCTTCGCCATGTTCCCTATTCCTTCGGGGCTGCGACCGGCCCACCGGTCGCCGGATTACGTGAACCAACGACCACGCCCCGGGCCACTGTCACGAAGTGACACGGATCCGGGGCGGGTCGGGACGACTTACTTCTCGATGATGGCGAGAACGTCGCGGGCGGAGAGGACGAGGTACTCCTCGCCCTGGTACTTCACCTCGGTGCCGCCGTACTTCGAGTACAGGACGATGTCACCGACGGCGACGTCGAGCGGCAGACGCTGGCCATCCTCGAAGCGGCCCGGGCCGACGGCCAGGACGACGCCCTCCTGGGGCTTCTCCTTGGCGGTGTCCGGGATAACCAGGCCGGAGGCCGTGGTGGTCTCGGCGTCGAGCGGCTGGACCACGATGCGGTCCTCAAGCGGCTTGATGGCAACCTTGCTGCTGGTGGTCACGTCCGAGCTCCCCTTCGGAGATTACGGGGTTTCTAACGGGTAGGAGCGAACCTGCGGGCCTGCCGTCGCGGGGGTCAGGCACGCGTCTTCGCGTTAGCACTCCCCCAGTGGGGAGTGCCAAGGACGACCATAGGCCCGTGTTAGCACTCAGTCAACCAGAGTGCCAACGGCGCGCCCGCGGATCCCGGCAACGGACGGGTGGTCGTACACGTGTGCGCCCGGGGCGGCCGGGCCGGGGAGGCGTCGCCCGGCCCGCTGCCCGGCGCCGTGCCGGTCACCGCCTTCCTGCTCCGCGGCGGCCGGTCCGAAACCGCCGGGCGCCGACCGGGATCCGGGTCGGCGCCGGCGCCCGGGCCCGCCCCGCCCTCCCGCTCCGCCGCGGCCGGCCGGGATCCGCGGGGTTCCTCCGGAACCGGTCAGAATGGGCCCGTGGACACCGAGAACCTCCAGCCCCTGCTGACCGCCGAAGGCCAGGCCCTGCTCGCCGAGCTGCGCGAGTTCGCGCCCGAGGAGGAGCTGGCGCTGGCCACCCGGCTGCGGCGGGGGCACCCGGCGGAGCTGGTGTCGGCGGCGTTCGGACAGGCCCGGCTGCGGCAGCGGGCGCGGGCGAAGTTCGGGGCGGACGCCGACCTCATGTACTTCACGCCCAACGGCGTCGAGCAGTCCACCCGGCGCAGCGTGGCCGAGTGGCGGGCGCGCCGCTTCGCCGACCTGGGCGTCCGGCGCCTGGCCGACCTGTGCTGCGGCATCGGCGGGGACGTCCTGGCGCTGGCCCGGGCCGGCATCGAGGTGCTGGCCGTCGACCGGGACCCGGCGGCCTGCGCGGCCACCGCCGCCAACGCGGCCGCGCTGGGCCTGTCCGACCTGGTCCGGGTGGAGTGCGCGGACGTCGCCGACGTGGACGTGACCGGCTACGACGCGGTGTTCACCGACCCGGCCCGGCGGACCGCCCGCGGCCGGGTGTTCGACCCCGAGGCGTACGCCCCGCCGCTGTCCTGGGCGATCGAGGCCGGGCGCCGGACCCCGATCGGCGCGCTGAAGGTCGCCCCGGGCATTCCGCACGAGGCCGTCCCGGCCGACGCCGAGGCGGAGTGGGTCTCCGACCACGGCGACGTCAAGGAGGCGGTGCTCTGGTTCGGCACCGGGGCCTCCCGACCGCACCGCGCCACCCTGCTGCCGCAGGCCGCCAGCCTGACCGGCGGCGACCTGCCCGACCCGCCGGCCGGCCCGGTCGGGCGCTACCTGTACGAGCCGGACGGCGCGGTGATCCGGGCCCACCTGGTGGCCGAGGTGGCCGAGCAGGTGGGCGGCCGGCTGATCGACCCGAAGATCGCCTACCTCACCTCGGACCGCCTGGTCCCCACCCCGTACGCGCACGCCTTCGAGCTCACCGACGTGCTGCCGTTCCACATCAAGAAGCTGAAGGCGCTGCTGCGCGAGCGCGGGGTCGGCACGGTGGTGATCAAGAAGCGCGGGATGGCGATCACCCCGGAGGAGCTGCGCCGCCAGCTCAAGCCCTCGGGCCCGAACTCCGTCACGGTGATCCTCAGCCGCACCGACCACGGCCCGCTGATGATGCTCGGCCACCCGGCCTGACGGGCCGCCGGGCGGCTCCCGGACGGCTCCTAGGAGGCCGGGGGCTGGATGTAGTCCTCCAGCCGGGCCACCGAGAAGCCCTGCTCCTGGATCCGGGCCAGCAGGTCGGCGAACATCTGGGTCATCGTGGCGCCCTTGAGCTCCTTGGGGCCACGGAAGTGCGCCAGGATGATGTCACCGGACTTCAGCTTCTTGTCGGCCGCCTGGTACTGCATGTCGTGGATCTGCATCGACTCGCGCCACAGCACGATCGCGCGCGGGCCGCACTGCTGCACCGAGGTGTTCAGGGTCGGCGTGTTGGCGCCGTCGCCGAAGGGCGGGCGGAACAGCAGCGGGGCGGTGCCGTACTGCTGGGTGAGCGCGGCCTGGTCGTCGCAGATCTCGGACTTCTGCTTCTCCGGCGGGATCTTGCTCATCACCGGGTGGCTGACGGTGTGGTTCTGGATGTGGTTGCCCAGGGCCTGCAGCGGCTTGAAGTAGCCGTAGTCGTTCTTGACGATGTCCTTGGTCAGGAACATCGAGATCGGCACCTTCAGCTCGGTCAGCATCTCGACGAACTTCGGGTCCTTCTCGGCGCCGTCGTCGATGGTGATGAAGACGACCTTGTCGCTCGTCTTGATGTCGCTGAACACCGGTACGGTGCCCGTCCGTTCGAGCTTGACGGGCTTGTCGGCGGGCGGTGCGGGGGCCGGCGCCAGCGGCTTGAGGTTCCACTTCGCCCAGGCCGCCGCGTCACCGGCCGCCGGGGCGGGGGCGGGCGTGCCGGCCGGGCCGGTCGACGCGGCGCCGCCGGTGGGCTGCGGCACGCCCGCCGAGGTCCCGGCAGGGGCCGGGGCGGCGGCGGTGCCGCCGCCGTTGTCCCCGCATCCGGTGGCCAGGGCCAGCAGGGCCAGCGCCCCCACCGCGTACGTCCTGGTCCTGCTCCGCCCGTCCCTGCTCACCGCACCGCGCTCCCCGGATCCGTCCAGCTTCTTATCAGCTATGCACGGTAACGGGCCGGGTCGCGGTTCCCGGTGAGGCCCTACTCGACGTGTTGACTGGTGAAGGACCAGCGGTGCACCGGGCGGCCGAGCAGTTCGGCCGGCGGTTCGGCGACCGGTACGGCCTCGCCGGCCCACCAGGTGATCAGCAGCACCCGCTCACCGGGCGCGCCGAACAGCTCGGTGCGCTCCAGCCCGGGCGAGCCGCGCAGCGCCGGCAGCGCCACCTCCCGCACCCAGGCGGTGAGTTCGGCCCCGCGGCCGTCGGCGGCCCGGGCCTCCCACATGGCGGCGACGGTCATGCCGTGCCACCGCCGAGGGCGTCGTAGGCCTGGCCGTGCAGGTCCGTGTGCGGGACGTGCACCTCGGTCACCGGCAGCGAGGAGTCGGCGGACAGGTCGAAGGCGGACGGCGTGCGACCGCGCCAGACCATCTCGGAGCCGAGCGCCGCCACCATCGCGCCGTTGTCGGTGCACAGGCCCGGCCGGGGCACCCGCAGCCGGATCCCGGCCCGGTCGCAGCGCTGCTGGGCCATCTCGCGCAGCCGCGAGTTGGCGGCCACCCCGCCGCCGATCATCAGGTGGTCGACGCCGTTCTCCTTGCACGCCTTGACGGCCTTGCGGGTGAGCACGTCGGTGACGGCCTCCTGGAAGGACGCCGCCACGTCGGCGATCGGCACCTCCTCGCCGGCCCGGCGCTTGGCCTCCACCCAGCGGGCGACGGCGGTCTTCAGGCCGGAGAAGGAGAAGTCGTACGCCGGGTCGTTCTTCCCGCTCAGACCCCGCGGGAAGGCGATCGCCTTGCGGTCGCCCTCGCGGGCGGTGCGGTCGACCACCGGGCCGCCCGGGAAGCCCAGGCCGAGCACCCGGGCCACCTTGTCGAAGGCCTCGCCGGCCGCGTCGTCGATGGTCGCGCCGAGCGGCCGGACGTCGGTGGTGATGTCCTCGCTGAGCAGCAGCGAGGAGTGCCCGCCGGAGACCAGCAGCGCCATCGTCGGCGAGGGCAGCCGGCCGTGCTCCAGCTGGTCGACGCAGATGTGCGAGGCGAGGTGGTTGACCCCGTACAGCGGCTTGTCGAGCGCCCAGGCGTACGCCTTGGCGGCGCTGACGCCGACCAGCAGCGCGCCGGCCAGGCCGGGGCCGGCGGTGACCGCGATGCCGTCCAGGTCGCTCGCCTTGACCCCGGCGGTGTCCAGGGCGCGCTGGATGGTGGGGACCATCGCCTCCAGGTGGGCGCGGCTGGCGATCTCCGGGACGACGCCGCCGAAGCGGGCGTGGTCGTTGACGCTGGACGCGACCGCGTCGGCGAGCAGCGTGGTGCCGCGCACGATGCCGACGCCGGTCTCGTCGCAGGAGGTCTCGATGCCGAGGACGAGCGGTTCGTCAGCCATGGCGGGTGTCCTCAATGTCCTTCGGGTCAGTGCTGTCAGTGCTCGGGAGGTCGAGGCGCATCACCAGCGCGTCGACGTTGGCGGGCTGGTAGTAGCCGCGCCGGATGCCCACCGGTTCGAAGCCGTGGCGCTCGTACAGCCGCTGGGCGCGCGGGTTGTCCACCCGCACCTCCAGCAGCAGTTCGGCGCAGCCGCGCCGGGCGGCCTCCCGGATCAGGTCGGTGAGCAGCGCCGTGCCGAGGCCGCCGCCCTGGTGGCGGCCGTCGACGGCGATGGTCTGGACGTCGCCCTCGCCGGCGACGGCCATCAGTCCGGCGTAGCCGACGATCCTGCCGTCCGCGGCGGTGGCGACGGTGTAGTGGCGGGTGCCGCCGGGGTGGGTCTCGGCCAGTTCGGACCAGTACATCCCGTGGGACCACGCGTCCTCGGGGAAGAGCTCCAGCTCCAGCTCCATCACCGGATCGATGTCCCACCAGCGCATCGGGCGCAGGGTGGTGCCGTGGTTCACGCCGGGAGCACCGCCTTGTAGCCGGCCGGGACCTGGGCGTCCGGGCGGCGCAGGTACAGCGGGACGTTCGGCAGCAGCTCGCGCCCGGCGGCCAGCTCGGCGGCGGCGAAGCTGGCCAGGGCGCCGGCCGACACGTGCTCGGGGCCGTGCGCGCCGGGGAAGGCGTCGGGGTAGAGCAGCGCCCCGGCCCCGACCGCGCGCGGGCCCGGGGTCAGCTCGGCCGGGCGGTCCACGGCGGGGCCCTCCGTGCGCCGGCCGTCGGCGTCGTACGAGGCCCAGTAGACCTCCTTGCGGCGCGCGTCGGTGGCGACGGTGAACGGCTCCCCGGCCAGGCCCTCGGCGCGCGCCTGGAAGGCGATCGCGTCCAGGGTGCAGACGCCGTGCACCGGCAGTCCGAGCGCGTGGCCGAGCGCGGCGGCGGTCACCAGGCCGACCCGCAGGCCGGTGTAGGGGCCGGGGCCGACGCCCACCGCGATGCCGGTGAGCTGCTGCTTGTCGACGCCGGCCGACCGGAGCACGCCGTCGATCGCGGGCAGGAGCAGTTCGCCGTGGCGCCGGGCGTCGACCTGTTGGGTCTCGGCGAGGACGGCCGTGCCGTCGTGGACGGCGGCGGTGACGGCGGGGGTGGCGGTGTCGAACGCGAGCAGCAGCACGGGTCAAGGTTAGACCGAGGCTGCTCCGACCGGACGATCGGCCGATCGTGAGGGTGTGCCACCGAGGAACACACATCCGAGCCGCTGCGAACCGGCCGGGCGGACCTGGCACGATGGGGCCCGTACGTAAAGGGACGGCGGCGGGAGCGCGACGTGGCGAAGATGGGTCCTGGAGTGGTGGTCACGGGGCTGACCCTGGGGGCCCTGGCGGTGGTGAGCCTGCTGGCCTTCCAGGCCAACGGCGCACAGGACCGGGCGGGCGGCGCGAAGCCCGCCGCCAGCACCACGACGTCCAGCGGGCCGGCCGTCTCCGCGACGCCGACCGCGTCGGCGACCCCGACGGTCCCGGCGCTCCCGACGACCTCCGGCAGCGGCACCCGGGTGGTCTACTCGGTCGGCAGCCACTACGTCTGGCTGGTCGACCCGAAGAAGAACCCGCAGGTCGCGGCCGCCTTCCAGGTCACCCCGGGCTCGGTCGAGCCCGCCCCGGGCAGCTACGCGGTCTACAGCCGCACGCCCAACACCACCGGCACGGACGGCCGGCCGATCGAGCACGTGGTGCGCTTCGCGCAGCAGAACGGCGTGGTGTTCGGCTTCAGCGCCGCCATGGACGGCGCGACGGTGACCGCCGACCCGAAGGCCAAGACCGGCGGCATCCGCAGCGGCCGACCGGACGGTCAGCTGCTCTGGGACTTCGCGCCGAACGGCACCAAGGTGGTCGTGGTCGCCTGACGGCGGGTCGCGGTGGCCCGGCGCCGGATCACGCGGCCCGGGGAGCTCCGCTCTCCGGCTCCACGGCCGGGCGGGGTTCCGGCTCGGGCGGGGTGGACACCGCCTCGGCGGCCGCGCAGGCGGCCAGCAGGGCCCGCATCGGCGCCCCCTGGGCGCGACGGGCGGACTCTCCGGCCCCGGTGCCGCGCACGGCGCGCTCCGGGGCGGGGGTGGTGCTCGACATGGCGCCTCCCTAGTTAGGCAGACCTAACCGCAGCAACCATCCCACCACGCCCGGCACCCCGCCCGCAACACTTCCCGACAGCCTGTCGGCAAAACGGCGCACGCCCGGGGTGGGCGCCCCGTCACGCGCCGATCGCCCCGGAGCCCCCGGAGCCCCGGCATCCCCCGGACGCCCGCACGCCCGGACGGCTCAGGCGAGCGCCTCCAGGGCGACACCCGTCCAACGCGGGCCGACGCCCGTCAGCAGCACCCGGCGGGGGTCCAGGTCGTCCCCGTCGGCGCCGTCGCCCAGGGCGCGCTCGATCCGCACCTCCAGACGGTCGTCGGACAGCCGCTCGACCTTGCCCTCGCCCCACTCGACCACGACCACGGACTCGGGCAGCGAGACGTCCAGGTCGAGGTCCTCCATCTCGTCCAGGTCCCCGCCGAGCCGGTACGCGTCCACGTGGACCAGCGCCGGGCCGCCGACCAGCGACGGGTGCACCCGGGCGATCACGAACGTCGGCGAGGTCACCGCGCCGCGGACCTGCAGCCCCTCCCCCAGGCCGCGGGTCAGCGTGGTCTTCCCCGCCCCCAGCTCACCGGAGAGCAGCACCAGGTCGCCCGGCCGCAGCAGGGCGGCCAGCTCCCGGCCGAGCCGGCCCATCCGCTCCGGGGTGGGGACGGTCAGAGTGGCGTGCGTGCCCATGCGCGTGTCGTGCCCTTCGGTCCGTGCGGCGCGCCGACCACCGGCCGCCCCCGCTACCGTGCCACATCACCGGCCCGGCGTGCGCCGCGCGGGGGCCCGCGGCGGCGGGCCGGGGCTCAGGACGGATCGAGGACGGCACCGGGCGGCGGTGCGGCCCCCGGCGGCGGCGCGGCGCCGGCGAAGTCCGCGGCCCGGCGCAGCAGCGCCGTCAACTCCTGGTCGACCAGCTCCGGGCACTCCAGCATCACCAGGTGTCCGGCCCCCTCCGCGAGGACGAGCTCGGCGCCCGGCAGCCGCTCGGCCATCGCCTCGCTGTGCGCCGAGGGCGTCAGCAGGTCCTTCGTGCCGGCCAGCACCAGCGCCGGCAGGCCGCGCAGGGCGGCCAGTGCCCCGTACTTCTCGTGCGCCCCGAAGACCGGGTAGAACTCGGCGACCACGTCGATCGGGGTGGCGTCCAGCAGCTGCTCGGCGAAGCGCACCACGCCGGGGTCGACGTCCCGGCCGCCGAAGGAGAACCGCCGGTAGAAGACGGCGGCGACGTCCGCGCCCAGCCGCCTGGTCGCCTCCACCAGCTCGACCTGGCGGCCGAGCACCCGCATCACCCCGGGGGCGACCCGCTTGAACAGCTTCGCGCCGGCCGACGGCAGGCCGAGGCTGACCTCGTTCCAGTCCCCCGCCAGGGTGCCGATCAGGGCCACCCCGGCGACGCGCTCCCGGAACAGCTCCGGGAACTGGTCGGCCAGCGCCATCACCGTCATGCCGCCCATCGAGTGGCCGACCAGCACCAGCGGCCCGGTCGGGGCGACGGCGTCGATCACGGCCTTGAGGTCGCCGCCCAGCTGGTCGATGCTGGCCGGCTCACCGGCCAGGAAGGAGCGGGAGCGCTCGGAGCGGCCGTGGCTGCGCTGGTCCCAGAAGACCAGCCGGGCGCTCTCGCGCAGTGCGGCCCGCTGGAAGTGCCAGCTGTCCTGGTTGAGGCAGTAGCCGTGGCAGAACACCACCGTCAGCGGCTCGGCGCCGGTGCCGGCGGCTCCGGACGGCTCGGCGGCGAGGCCGTCCAGCTCGACGTACAGCTCGGTGCCGTCCGGTGCGGCCACCCGGCGCGGGCGCCCGCGCAGCGAACCGTAGGGGGCCTCGGCGTCCAGCTGGGCGCGGGCCCGGCGGCGGGTCGCCCGGGCGCCGGTCAGCCGCTCGATCGCCACGCCCGCGGCCGCACCGGCCGCCAGCACGCCGACCGAGATCCCGATCACGCCCGCCCGGCTCACCCCGGAGGCCGCACCGGCCGCCTTGGCCACCGCCGCGACCGGGCTGCTCCCGTCCGGTCCCTCCGTCATGCCGTCAGGCCCGCGAGGTGGCTGCCGCCCAGGTAGCGGCGCGGCACCCGGGCGCCGATCCGGGTGACGATCTCGTACGAGATGGTGCCGCAGGCCCGGCCCCAGTCCTCGGCGGTCGGCTCCCCGCGCTCGCCGCTGCCGAACAGCAGCACCTCGTCGCCGACCTCGGGGACGTCCCCGCCCAGGTCCACGACGAACTGGTCCATCGCCACCCGGCCGGCCACGGTGCGCCACTTGCCGCCGATCTGCACCGGTCCGGTGCCGCTGGCGTGCCGCGGGACGCCGTCTCCGTAGCCGACCGGGACCAGGCCCAGCGTGGTCGGGCCCGGCGTCACGTAGTGGTGGCCGTAGCTGACGCCGTGCCCACCCGGGACGTGCTTGACCAGCGCCAGCCGCGCGGTCAGCGCCATCACCGGGCGCAGCCCGAAGTCCGCCGGCGAGCCCACCTCGGGCACCGGCGACAGCCCGTACGCGGCCAGACCGGTGCGGACCATGTCGAAGTGCGAGCCCGGCAGCAGCAGGGTGGCCGGCGAGTTCGCCAGGTGCCGCACCTCGGGGCGCAGCCCGGCCGCCTCGGCCTGCTCCAGCGCGACCTGGAAGGAGTCCAGCTGGGCCTGGATCGACGGGTGCCCCGGTTCGTCGGCGGCGGCGAAGTGCGACCAGACGCCGACCACGGTCAGCAGGCCCTCGGCCTCGGCGTGGCGGGCCGCCGCCACCAGTCGCGGCCAGTCGTGCGGCTGGCAGCCGTTGCGGCCCAGGCCGGTGTCCGCCTTCAGGTGCACCCGGGCCGGGACACCGGTCTCCCGGACGGCGGGCAGCAGCTCGTCCAGCGCCCACTGGCCGCTGACCGAGATGTCGAGGTCCGCACGCAGCGCCTCCCGCCACGGCCCGCCCGGCGTCCACAGCCAGCACAGGATCCGGGCCTGCTCCGGGCGGATGCCCGCGGCCCGCAGCGCCAGCGCCTCCTCGGGCGTGGCGCAACCGAGCCAGCCGACCCCGTTCGCGACCGCCTCGCGGGCGCACTCGACCGCGCCGTGGCCATAGGCGTCCGCCTTGACCGCGAGCATCACCGCCGCGCTGCCGACGCGTTCGCGCAGCGCGGCGAGGTTGCCGCGCAGGGCGGCCAGATCGATGGTCGCCTCGGCCCGTACGCCGTCGGTGAGGGTGGCCGTGCCGGTCGTGTTCGCAGTTGTCATCAGGGTCAGTCTCCCAGACGTCCCGGAGTCCTCGCCGAACGGCCCGTCGGCGCGGCGGCCGGCGCCCGGCCTCCCCGCACCGCGCCGACCTGCGCAGGACCGCTCGTCACCCTGTTCCGGACGCCCGGGACGGACGGGTCGGTTCCGCTCCCCCGCCGCCCGTCCAGCCCCGCCGGACGGACCGCCAGGCTCCGGGCAGCGCCTCCGCGACCCCGAGCGCCGTCACCGGCGCGCCCGGCTCGCCCGCCGCCTCCCGGCCCGCCAGGCCGTGCAGGTAGGCCGCCGCCGAGGCGGCGTCCAGCGGAGCCAGACCGGCCGCCAGCAGGGAGCCCGCCAGGCCCGCCAGGACGTCCCCGCTGCCGGCGGTGGCCAGCCAGGAGCTGCCGGTCGGGTTGACCCGGACGGCGCCGCCCGGGTCGGCGACCACCGTGGTGGAGCCCTTCAGCAGGACCGTCGCCCGGTAGGCGGCCGCCAGCCGGCGGGCGGTGGCCAGCCGGGTGGCCGCCAGCGCGTCGGCGCTCGGCGGCGCGGTGCCGTCGGCGCCGGCGAGGAGGCGGGCGGCCTCGCCGGTGTGCGGGGTGAGCAGGGTCGGGGCCGTCCGGCCGGCCAGCGCGTCCGGGCCGAGCCGGGCCAGTTCGGTCAGCCCGTCCGCGTCCACCAGCACCGGGACGTCGGCCGCCAGCGCCTCGGCCAGCGCCTGCCGCGCGCCGTCGCCGCCGCCCGGGCCGACCACCCACGCCTGCACCCGGCCCGCGCCGGCCGGTCCGCCCTCGGTGACCAGCGCCTCCGGGAACCGCCGCACCACCTCCTCGGCCGCCGTGCCGACGTACCGGACGGCGCCGGCGCCCCCGCGCAGCGCCCCGGCGACCGCCAGCACGGCCGCGCCCGGGTACGTCGCCGAGCCGGCCGCCACCCCCACGACGCCGCGCCGGTACTTGTCGCTCTCCGCGCCCGGCTGCGGCAGCAGCGCCGCCACGTCCGCGTGCTGCAGGGCCGTCACCTCGGGCTCGGGCGGCTCCAGTCCGATCCCGACCAGCTGGACGGCGCCCGCGTAGGAGGCCCCCGGGTCCACCAGCAGGCCTGGCTTGTAGGTGCCGAAGCAGACCGTGACGTCCGCCCGCAGCGCCACGCCGGGCACCTCGCCGGTGTCGGCGTCCACGCCGCTGGGCAGGTCGACGGCCACCACCGTCCCGCGCCTCCCGGCACGGGCGTAGGGCACGGCCCCGGGGCGCAGCCCGCCGCGGCCCCCGATGCCGACGATGCCGTCCAGCACGAGGTCCGCGCACGAGAAGTCGGCCAGGCCGACTTCCTGATCCACCACCACTCGCCCGCCGGCGGCCCGCACCGCGGCCAGCCCGCCCGCGTGCACCCGCTCCGGCGCGAGCAGCACCGCCGTCACCCGCGCCCCGCGCCGGGCCAGTGCCGCCCCGGCGTACAGGGCGTCACCCCCGTTGTCCCCGCTGCCCGCCAGCACCACCACCCGGCTGCCGTACACCCGCCCGCGGACCCGGGTCAGCAGCCGGGCGCAGGTCGCGGCCAGCCCGGCCGCCGCGCGCTGCATCAGCGTCCCCTCCGGCAGCCGGGCGATCAGCTCGCCCTCGGCGGCCCGGACGACTTCGACGCGATGGGCGTGGCGCATGCGAGGGCTCCTTCAGCGGTCGGCTCCCACCGACGCTAGCCCGCGCCCCCGCCCCGCGGGAGCCCGCCCTGCGGCACACTTTCGAGTGACACCCACATCGATCCCCCGCCCGCGCCGGTTCGCACCCGTAGTTTGTCGCCCGGCACGGACCCACAGGAGGGAGAAGGGCCATGGTCGCCATGCCGGCAATCGAGCACCCGATGGGCGAGGACAACCTCCTCCAGGCGTTCCTGGAGCTGGACACCCCGATGGGCAGCAAGGCCGAGTTCATCGAAGGGGAGATCATCGTGACGCCACCGCCGGACGGAGCCCACGAAACGGCGTTCTCGCTGCTCGCCAGGCAGTTCTTCCGCAAGGCGGCGATCGATCTGGACCTCTCGGGGAACAAGGGTCTGATCGTGTCGCCCAAGAACCGTTTCATTCCCGACGGCACGGTGAGCCCGGTCGGCCACTTCGAGAACGCGGACTCCTGGGCCCCGGCCGGGGGTGTCCTGCTCGTCTTCGAGATCACCTCGACCAACCCGCACAAGGACCGCGAATCCAAGCGCAGGGGCTACGCCACCGCTGAGATCCCCTGCTACCTGCTGATCGACCGCGGCCAGGGCATGGTCACTCTGTTCACCCACCCTCAGGACGGCGACTACGTCACTCGCACCCAGGTCGGGTTCGGCAAGTCGATCGACCTGCCCGCCCCGTTCTCGTTCGCGCTCGACACGGCGCCCCTGCGGTAGGACGCAGCCACCGCAGGGGCGCCGTTGCCGACGAGCGCGTGCTACTCGACGGTGACCGACTTCGCCAGGTTGCGCGGCTGGTCGACCTCGTGGCCCTTGGCCGTGGCCAGCTCGCAGGCGAAGACCTGCAGCGGGACGGTGGAGACCAGCGGCTGCAGCAGCGTCGGGGTGGCCGGGATGCGGATCAGGTGGTCCGCGTACGGGACGACCGCCTCGTCGCCCTCCTCGGCGATGACGATGGTGCGGGCGCCGCGGGCCCGGATCTCCTGGATGTTGGAGACGATCTTGTCGTGCAGGATCGAGCGGCCGCGCGGCGAGGGCACGACCACGACGACCGGCAGGCCCTCCTCGATCAGCGCGATCGGACCGTGCTTGAGCTCGCCCGCCGCGAAGCCCTCGGCGTGCATGTACGCCAGCTCCTTGAGCTTGAGCGCGCCCTCCAGGGCCACCGGGAAGCCGACGTGGCGGCCGAGGAACAGCACCGAGCGGGCGTCGGCCAGGGAGCGGGCCAGCTCGCGCACCGGCTCCATGGTCTCCAGCACCTGCTCCACCTGCTTCGGCGCGTCGCCGAGCTCGCGGATGATGGTGAAGATCTCGTCGCCCCACTTGGTGCCGCGGACCTGGCCCAGGTACAGGGCGACCAGGTAGCAGGCCACCAGCTGGGTCAGGAACGCCTTGGTGGAGGCGACGGCGACCTCGGGGCCGGCGTGCGTGTAGAGCACGGCGTCCGACTCGCGCGGGATGGTGGAGCCGTTGGTGTTGCAGATCGCCAGCACCTTGGCGCCCTGCTCGCGGGCGTGCCGCAGCGCCATCAGCGTGTCCATGGTCTCGCCGGACTGCGAGATGGCGATGACCAGCGTGCCCGGGCCCATGATCGGGTCGCGGTAGCGGAACTCGGACGCGACCTCGACCTCGCAGGGGATGCGGGTCCAGTGCTCGATCGCGTACTTGGCGATCATGCCGGCGTGGAACGCGGTGCCGCAGGCGACGATGACGACCTTGTCGACCGAACGCAGGTCGGCGTCCGAGATGCGCAGCTCGTCGAGGGTGAGCCGGCCGTCGGTGCCGATCCGGCCGAGGAGGGTGTCGGCGACGGCCTTCGGCTGCTCGGCGATCTCCTTGAGCATGAAGTAGTCGTAGCCGCCCTTCTCGGCGGCCGAGGCGTCCCAGTCCACGTGGTACTCGCGCACGTCGGCCGGGGTGCCGTCGAAGTTGGTGACGGTCACGCCCTCCCGGCGCAGCTCGACGACCTGGTCCTGGCCCAGCTCGATCGCCTCGCGGGTGTGCGCGATGAACGCGGCGACGTCGGAGGCGAGGAAGTTCTCGCCCTCGCCGCGCCCGACCACCAGCGGCGAGTTGCGGCGGGCGCCGACGACGACGTCCGGCGCGTCCGCGTGCACGGCCACCAGGGTGAACGCGCCGTCCAGGCGGCGGCAGACCACCCGCATGGCCTCGGCGAGGTCGCCCTGGTAGGCCTCGCCCAGCAGGTGGGCGACGACCTCGGTGTCGGTCTCGGAGCGGAGGGTGTGGCCGCGCTCGGCGATCTCGGCGCGCAGCTGCGCGAAGTTCTCGATGATGCCGTTGTGGACGACGGCGACCCGCAGGTCGTCGTCCAGGTGGGGGTGGGCGTTGGCGTCCGTCGGGCCGCCGTGGGTGGCCCAGCGGGTGTGGCCGATGCCGGTGGTGCCGCCGGGCAGAGGGGTCTCGGCGAGCGACTTCTCCAGGTTGGCGAGCTTGCCGGCCCGCTTGTCGGTGACCAGACTCCACTGCCCGTCGGAGTCCTGCGCCTGCACCGCGACACCGGCCGAGTCGTAGCCCCGGTACTCCAGTCGCTGCAGGCCTGCGATTACTACGTCGAGGGCGGACTGCGCGCCCACGTATCCAACAATTCCGCACATGCGTGCCAGCATAAGGGCGGTTCTGGGGCCCTTTTCCCGCCTTGGGGGAACAGTGCGTGACCGACACCACAACCACCGTGAACGCCGCTACGGCTCACAATGGAGCATGTGCTGACCGAACTCTGTACGCGGGGCGCCACCTCGGCCGGCCCGTCGCCGTCCCCCTACGTGGACCTCAGCCGGGCCGAGTGGAGCGCGCTGCGCGAGCGTACGCCGCTGCCGCTGACCGCCGAGGAGGTGGAGCGGCTGCGCGGACTCGGCACGGCCCTCGACCTGGACGAGGTGCGCGACGTCTACCTGCCGCTGTCCCGGCTGCTCAACCTGTACATCCACGCCACGCACGACCTGCGCGGCGCGCTGGGCACCTTCCTGGACACGCCGGACACCGAGCGCACCCGCACGCCGTTCATCATCGGCGTGGCCGGCTCGGTCGCGGTCGGCAAGTCGACCACCGCCCGTCTGCTGCAGGCCCTGCTCGCCCGCTGGCCCGAGCACCCGCGGGTCGAACTGGTCACCACCGACGGCTTCCTGCTCCCCAACGCCGAGCTGCGCCGCCGCGGCCTGATGGCCCGCAAGGGCTTCCCCGAGTCGTACGACCGCCGGGCGCTGATGCGCTTCGTCGCGGACGTGAAGGCGGGCAAGGACCGCGTCACCGCCCCGGTGTACTCGCACCTGGTGTACGACATCGTGCCGGACGAGCGGCTCACCGTGGAGCGCCCGGACATCCTGATCGTCGAGGGCCTGAACGTCCTGCAGCCGGCGCTGCCCGGCACCGACGGGCGGACCCGGCTGGCGGTGGCCGACTACTTCGACTTCTCGATCTACGTCGACGCCCGCACCGACGACATCGAGCACTGGTACCTGGACCGGTTCCGCAAGCTCCGTCAGACCGCCTTCCAGGACCCGAACTCCTACTTCCGCCGCTTCACCGAGGTGCCGGAGGAGGAGGCGATGGAGTACGGCCGGCAGGTCTGGCGCACCATCAACCGGCCCAACCTGCTGGAGAACGTGCTGCCGACCCGGGGCCGGGCCACCCTGATCCTGCAGAAGGGCTCGGACCACAAGGTCCGCCGGGCACTGCTGCGCAAGCTCTGACGGCCCGCGCCGAGGAGCGCCCGCACCGCGACCAGCCCGAAGGGGCCCCCGCCGACTCGGCGGGGGCCCCTTCGACGTGGGGTGGGACGGGCTCAGCCCAGGTGGGTCCGCACGGCCTCGGCCAGTCGCTGGGCGACGGCCTCCGCCTGCACCGCGTCGGCGGCCTCGACCATGACCCGGACCAGGGGCTCGGTGCCGGACGGGCGCAGCAGCACCCGGCCGGTGGAGCCCAGCTCGGTCTCGGCCTCGGCGACGGCGGCGGCCAGCCCGGTGCTGGTCGCCACCCGGGCCTTGTCGACGCCCTTGACGTTGATCAGCTGCTGCGGCAGCCGGGTCATCA
The DNA here is from genome assembly GCF_040681575.1 of Kitasatospora sp. NPDC051702. NCBI lineage: Bacteria > Bacillati > Actinomycetota > Actinomycetes > Kitasatosporales > Streptomycetaceae > Kitasatospora > Kitasatospora sp. NPDC051702. The sequence continues at coordinate 80,663 of NZ_JBFAZB010000010.1, read as the reverse complement.
CGGCGGCGAGGTCGGCCAGCGGCTGCTTGGTGGCGGCCAGTCGGGCGCCCAGCATGAGGCCGGTCAGGGTGCCGTCGCCGGTGGTGGCGTGGTCGAGCAGGATGACGTGGCCGGACTGCTCGCCGCCCAGCGCGAAGCCGTGCTCCTTCATGGCCTCCAGCACGTAGCGGTCGCCGACGGCGGTCTCCACCAGCTCGATGCCCTCGCGCTGCATCGCCAGCTTGAAGCCCAGGTTGGACATCACGGTGGCGACGGCGGTGTTGCCGCGCAGGGTGCCGGCCTCCTTCATGGCGACGGCCAGGATCGCGATGATCTGGTCGCCGTCCACCTCGTCGCCGTCCGCGTCGGCGGCCAGGCAGCGGTCGGCGTCGCCGTCCAGCGCGATGCCGAGGTCGGCGCGGTGCTCCTTCATGGCGGCGCGCAGCCGGTCCAGGTGGGTGGAGCCGACGCCGTCGTTGATGTTGAGGCCGGTGGGCTCGGCCCCCAGGGTGTGGACGACCTCGGCGCCGGCCCGGGCGAAGGCCTCGGGGGCGACGTAGGCGGCCGCGCCGTGGGCGCCGTCGATGACGACCTTGATGCCGTCGAGGCGGTTGGGCAGCACGCCGATCAGGTGGGCGACGTACTTGTCGAAGCCCTCGGTGTACTCGCGGACCCGGCCGACGGCCGCGCCGGTCGGGCGCTGCCACTCGTCACTGCCGATGGAGTACGTCCGGTAGTGGTTCTCGATCGCGTCCTCGATGCGGTCGTCCAGCTTGTGGCCGCCGCGGGCGAGGAACTTGATGCCGTTGTCGGGCATCGCGTTGTGGCTGGCGGACAGCATCACGCCGAAGTCGGCGCCGAGCGCGCCAGTGAGGTACGCCACGGCCGGGGTGGGCAGGACGCCGACCCGGAGCACGTCGACGCCGGCGCTCGCCAGGCCGGCGATGACGGCGGCCTCCAGGAACTCGCCCGAGGCGCGCGGGTCACGGCCGACCACCGCGACCGGGCGGTGCCCGTCGAAGGCACCGGCCTCGCCCAGCACGTGTGCCGCCGCGACCGACAGCCCGAGCGCCAGCTCGGCCGTCAGGCCCTCGTTCGCCACCCCGCGTACGCCGTCCGTACCGAAGAGTCGTCCCACTGTCCCGTCCTCCATCACCACTGCTCGGAACCCAACCGACCGTCCCCGGCCACCGCACGCCGGCCGGGGAACACGTCGCCCCGGAGTACACGTGGTACTCCGGGGCGACGGTACGCGCAACCAGGGGGGTGCGCCGCCAGGGCGGACCGCACCCCCTGGGACGCGATTAGCGCTTGCTGTACTGCGGCGCCTTGCGGGCCTTCTTGAGACCGGCCTTCTTGCGCTCGACGGCGCGGGCGTCACGGGTCAGGAAGCCGGCCTTCTTCAGCGCGCCGCGGTTGTTGTCCACGTCGGCCTCGTTCAGGGCACGGGCCACGCCGAGGCGCAGCGCGTAGGCCTGGCCGGAGACGCCGCCACCGGTGATGCGGGCGACGACGTCGTAACGGCCGTCAAGCTCGAGGAGCTTGAAGGGCTCGTTCACGGTCTGCTGGTGCACCTTGTTGGGGAAGTAGTTCTCCAGGGTGCGACCGTTGATCTTCCACTGGCCGGTGCCGGGGACGATGCGCACGCGGGCGATCGCCTCCTTGCGACGGCCGAGGCCGGCGCCCGGGGTGGCCTCGCCGAAGCGGCCGGCCAGCGACTCGGAGGTGTAGCTCTCCTCGGAGGTGTACTCGCCCTCGACGTTCTCGTCGAAGTCGACCTCAAGGGTTTCAGTGGTCTCGGCCACGGTGTTCCTCAGCTCTTTTCAGTGTTGGGGGGCTTGGTGGCCGAATTACTGCGCGACCTGGGTGATCTCGAACGGCACCGGCTGCTGGGCAGCGTGGGGGTGCTGGTCGCCCGAGTAGACCTTCAGCTTCGAGAGCATCTGACGGCCCAGGCTGTTCTTGGGGATCATGCCCTTGATGGCCTTCTCGACGGCCTTCTCCGGGTTGTTCGCCAGCAGGTCGTCGTAGCGCACCGAGCGCAGACCGCCCGGGAAGCCCGAGTGGCGGTAGGCCAGCTTCTGGGTCTTCTTGTTACCGGACAGGTGCACCTTGTCGGCGTTGATGATGATGACGAAGTCACCAGTGTCAACGTGCGGCGCGTAGATCGCCTTGTGCTTGCCCCGGAGGAGGTTGGCGGCCTGGGAGGCCAGGCGGCCCAGCACGACGTCGGTCGCGTCGATGACGTGCCACTGACGCTGGACGTCGCCGGGCTTGGGGCTGTACGTACGCACGGTCGTAGCCTTCGCTTTTCAGTGAGTGAGTCCTGACAGGAGCACCTGGTCGGAAGAGCAGCCTGATCACCCTTGGACGCAATTCAAGGGGGACCGCTGGTCGACGACCTGATGTCTCCGGCGTACCGACCTCTCACGTGAGATAGAGCGAGCCAATACGCACATCAAGCGTCCAGGTTACCGGGCGGGCGGGGAGGGGTCAAAAATCGCCGGACCGCGACCGCCCGGAGGCCCTGTCGTCACTCAGCGTTCGCGCTGCACCCGGTTGACGTCCCAGACCGGCTCGGTCGACTCGAAGACCCGGCCGTCCGCCCCGAACACCAGGAAGCGGTCGAAGGTCCTGGCGAACCAGCGGTCGTGGGTGACGCACAGCACGGTGCCCTCGAAGGCCTCCAGCCCGGCCTGCAGCGCCTCGGCGCTCTCCAGGTCCAGGTTGTCGGTCGGCTCGTCGAGCAACAGGGCCGTCACGCCGGAGAGTTCGAGCTTGAGGATCATCAGCCGGGCCTGCTGCCCGCCGGACAGCGACTCGAACTTCTGCTCCTCCTGGCGGTCCAGCTCGTAGCGGCGCAGCGCGCCCATCGCGGCGCCGCGGCTGAGCGCGTGCTCCTCCTCGACGATCGAGCGCACCGTCCGCCCGAACAGCTCGGGGTGGGCGTGGGTCTGCCGGAAGTGGCCGGGGACGACCCGCGCGCCCAGCTTCCAGTCCCCGGTGTGGGCGACCGTGGTGTCGCCGGCCAGCAGCCGCAGCAGGTGCGACTTGCCGGCGCCGTTGGCGCCCAGCACCCCGATCCGCTCGCCGTAGAAGACCTCCAGGTCGAAGGGCTGCATCAGGCCGGTGAGCTCCAGCCGCTCCATGGTGAAGGCGCGCATGCCGGTGCGCCCGCCCTTGAGCCGCATGGTGATGGACTGCTCGCGCGGGGGCTCCTCCGGCCGGCCGGCCTCCTCGAACTTCTTCAGCCGGGTCTGCGCGGCGGCGTAGCGGGTGGCCAGGGCGTGGCTGACCGACGCGGCCTGGCGCAGGGTCACGACCAGCTTCTTGAGCTTGGCGTGTTCCTCGTCCCACCGCCGGCCCAGTTCCTCGAAGCGTGCGAACCGGTCCTTGCGGGCCTCGTGGAAGGAGTCGAAGCCCCCGCCGTGCACCCAGACGCTGCTTCCGGCGGCACCCGACTCGACGCTGATGATCTTCTCCGCGGTGCGGGAGAGCAGCTCGCGGTCGTGTGAGATGTACAACACGGTCTTCGAGGTGGCCTTGATGGCCTCCTCCAACCAGCGCTTGCCGGGGACGTCCAGGTAGTTGTCGGGCTCGTCGAGGAGCAGCACCTCCTCGGGCCCGCGCAGCAGCGTCTCCAGGACGAGCCGCTTCTGCTCACCGCCGGAGAGGGTGTTCAGGCCGCGCCACTGCGCCTTGTCGAAGGGCATGCCGAGGGCCGCCATGGTGCAGACGTCCCAGTCGGTCTCGTAGTCGTAGCCGCCCACGTCGGCCCAGTCGGACAGCGCCTGGGCGTAGGCCATCTGGGTCTTCTCGTCGTCCTGGGCGATCATCGCCAGCTCGGCGGCGTCCACCGCGCGGGCGGCGACGGCGATCCGCTCGGGGGCGACCGACACCAGCAGGTCGCGGACGGAGGCGTCGGCGGGCAGCGCGCCCGGGGTGGCCTGCTGGTCCTCGCGGCCGGTGGTGCCGACGAACTGGCGCATCACGCCGAGCCCGCCGCTGATCGTCACCGAGCCGCCGTGCGGCTGGATGTCCCCCGCGATCATCCGCAGCAGTGTGGTCTTGCCGGCGCCGTTGGCGCCGACCAGCGCGACGGCCGCGCCCTCGCCGACCCGGAAGGACGCGTCGTCGAAAAGCACCCGCCCGTCCGGCAGGTAGTACTCAAGGTGCGAAATCTCGACGTGTCCCATGCGGACGATTGTCCCAAGCCGACGCGCAGGGCCCAAACGGATTACCCGGCGGCGGGCTGTCCGGGCAGCGTGCGCATCCGCCGGGCCTGCCGGTTCCGCTCGGCGAGCAGGTCGTCCGGCGGGTAGCCGACCTCCTCGAGGGTGAGCCCGTACGGCCGGATCACGTTGACCGCGGAGTTGCGCACCCCGCCGGCCAGCACCTCGCCGGGGAACTCCACCGGCCGGTGCCCGTCGCCGACCAGCAGCATCGCGCCGACCAGCGCCCGCACCATGTTGTGGCAGAACGCGTCGGCGCGGACGGTGGCGACCGCGAGGGAGCCCTCCTGGGCTGCGTAGGAGTCCACCGGGACGCGGTCCCAGTGCAGCTCCAGCAGGGTGCGGATGGTGGTGGCGCCCTCGCGCTTCTTGCAGTACGCGGCGAAGTCGTGCTCGCCGAGCAGCAGCTTCGCGGCCTCGTTCATCCGGTCCACGTCCAGCGGCCGGTCGTGCCAGAGCACGTGTCCGCGCAGCAGCGGGTCGACCCCGCCGGGGTGGTCGGCGACCCGGTAGGCGTAGCGGCGCCAGATCGCCGAGAAGCGGGCGTCGAACCCGGCCGGCGCCTCGCCGACCCGATAGATCCGGACGTCCCCGGGCAGCCGGCCGGCGAGCCGGCGCAGCAGCTTCTCCCGGTGGGCCTCCCAGAGCTCGGCCGGGAGGTCCACGTGGGCGACCTGGCCGCGGGCGTGCACCCCGGCGTCGGTGCGGCCGGCCACGGTGAGCGGGAACAGCTCGGGGCTGCGGGTGACGATCTGCAGCGCGGTCTCGATCTCCTCCTGGACCGTCCGCCGGCCGCCCTTCTGGCGGGCCCAGCCGGAGAACTCGGCGCCCTGGTAGGCCAGGTCGAGCCGGACCCGGACGTACCCGTCGGCCGGACCGTCCTTCACCGGCGGCTGCTCGGCGCAATCGTTGACCACTGCTTCTCACGTCTCCCGGGGGATGAGGAACGGGCCCGCTCCCCCACTGCTGGGGAAACGGGCCCGCGGAACACCTGGAGGTGTCAGGCCTGCTCGGCGGCCTCGGCCTCGTCGGCCTTGGTCTCGACGGCGGCGGCCTCGTCGGCCTCCTTGACGGCACGCTTGGTGGCGGCCTCGGCCTCGCCGACCGCGTTCTGCGCGACGGTCAGCGCCTCGACCAGCTCGATCACGGCCATCGGGGCGTTGTCGCCACGACGGGGACCGATCTTGGTGATGCGGGTGTAGCCACCCGGGCGGTTCTCGTAGCGCGGCGCGATCTCGGTGAAGAGGGTGTGCAGCACCGAGATGTCGGTGATCGTCTTGCGCACCAGGCGACGGTTGTGGATGTCGCCCTTCTTCGCCTTGGTGATCAGCTTCTCCGCCAGCGGGCGCATCCGACGGGCCTTGGCCTCGGTCGTGGTGATGCGGCCGTACTGGAACAGCTCCCGGCACAGACCGGCGAGCAGCAGCGGCTCGTGGTGCGGGCCGCCGCCGAGGCGGGCACCCTTGGTGGGACGCGGCATGGAATTACTCCTCGAATCTCCGACTGCGGCCGTACCAGGTACCGCAGCGGGCGTGCGGGCACGGTGCCCGCACGACTTTCACGACGACGGAGGCGGTTCCGGCAGGAACCGCCCCCGCGGTCAAGTCTTTCAGTACTGCTCGGTCTCCGCGTAACCCGCGTCGTCCAGGTCGTCCGCGCCGAAGGCGTCGGCGGCGGCGGTCGGGTCGAACCCGGGCGGGCTGTCCTTGAGGGCCAGGCCCATGCCGGCCAGCTTCGCCTTGACCTCGTCGATCGACTTCGCACCGAAGTTGCGGATGTCGAGCAGGTCGGCCTCGGAGCGGGCGACGAGCTCACCCACGGTGTGGATGCCCTCGCGCTTGAGGCAGTTGTAGGAGCGGACGGTGAGTTCCAGCTCCTCGATCGGCAGCGCCAGGTCGGCGGCCAGGGCGGCGTCCGTCGGGGACGGGCCCATGTCGATGCCCTCGGCGTCGATGTTCAGCTCGCGGGCGAGGCCGAACAGCTCCACCAGGGTCTTGCCCGCCGAGGCCATGGCGTCGCGCGGACGCATGGCGGGCTTGGTCTCGACGTCGACGATCAGCTTGTCGAAGTCGGTCCGCTGCTCGACACGGGTGGCCTCGACCTTGTAGGTGACCTTCAGCACGGGGCTGTAGATCGAGTCGACCGGGATGCGGCCGATCTCCTGGCCGGAGGCCTTGTTCTGGACGGCGGAGACGTAGCCGCGACCGCGCTCGACGGTCAGCTCCATCTCCAGCTTGCCCTTGCCGTTGAGGGTCGCGAGGACCAGCTCCGGGTTGTGCACCTCGACACCCGCCGGCGGGGCGATGTCGGCGGCGGTGACGACACCCGGGCCCTGCTTGCGCAGGTACATCACGACCGGCTCGTCGTGCTCCGAGGAGACGACCAGCTGCTTGATGTTGAGGATGAGGTCGGTCACGTCCTCCTTGACGCCCGGCACGGTGGTGAACTCGTGCAGGACGCCGTCGATGCGGATGCTGGTGACAGCGGCACCCGGGATCGACGACAGGAGCGTGCGGCGCAGGGAGTTGCCGAGGGTGTAGCCGAAGCCCGGCTCCAGCGGCTCGATCACGAACCGCGAGCGGAACTCGTCGACGACCTCTTCGGTCAGCGACGGACGCTGAGCGATAAGCATGGGGGATGTTCCTCCAGTTGTCTTCGGCACCCACTATTTGATGCCGACAGGACCAAGCGTACGGGCTCCCGCGGAGAACGGGAGCCCGTACGAGGTTTCAAAGCAAACCCAGCGTGCCCGAAGGCGCTGCGTCAGACGCGGCGGCGCTTCGGCGGACGGCAGCCGTTGTGCGGGGTGGGGGTGACGTCCTGGATCGAGCCGACCTCGAGGCCGGTGGCCTGGAGCGAACGGATCGCGGTCTCACGGCCGGAGCCCGGACCCTTGACGAAGACGTCGACCTTGCGCATGCCGTGCTCCTGCGCGCGACGGGCAGCGGCCTCGGCGGCCATCTGCGCGGCGAACGGGGTGGACTTGCGCGAGCCCTTGAAGCCGACGTGGCCGGCGGAGGCCCAGGAGATCACGTTGCCCGCGGGGTCGGTGATCGAAACGATGGTGTTGTTGAACGTGCTCTTGATGTGCGCGTGGCCGTGAGCGACGTTCTTCTTTTCCTTGCGGCGGATCTTCTTCGCGCCGGCAGCCTGACGACCCTTGGGGGGCATAAGTCTGTTCTCCTACTGAGGTGGTCGGTCCGCTGACCCGCGGGCCGGAGGGATGTCCGGTTACGGGACGGACTACTTCTTGCCCGGCTTCTTCTTACCGGCGATCGCGCGACGCGGGCCCTTGCGGGTACGCGCGTTGGTGTGGGTGCGCTGGCCGCGGACCGGCAGGCCACGGCGGTGACGCAGACCCTCGTAGCAGCCGATCTCGACCTTGCGGCGGATGTCGGCGGCCACCTCACGGCGGAGGTCACCCTCGACCGTGTAGTTGGCGTCGATGTACTGGCTCAGCTTGACCAGGTCTTCCTCGGAGATGTCGCGAACGCGGACATCCGGGTTGACGCCGGTCTCGGCGAGGGTCTGCTGGGCGCGGGTACGGCCGATGCCGTACACGTAGGTGAGGGCGATCTCGATCCGCTTCTCACGGGGGAGATCAACGCCGGCGAGGCGTGCCATTCAAGGCTCCTGTGGTTCTTCAGAGGTCTTGCGTGCTACCTACTCCTTCATCTCTCGATGAGGGAGCCCCGGCCTCTGACCGGGGGCGGCAGTCCGTCCTTTCCCAAGGTCGGATCGGGTAGCCCGCTTATGACGTTTTCGCGTCGCGCGAAGTACTACGAGAAATGCTGGGGAGAGATCAGCCCTGGCGCTGCTTGTGGCGCAGGTTGTCGCAGATCACCATGACCCGACCGTGACGGCGGATCACCTTGCACTTGTCGCAGATCTTCTTGACGCTCGGCTTGACCTTCATGTTTCAGGTTCTCCGGGTCTAGATCTGACGTTCTTACTTGTAGCGGTAGACGATCCGTCCGCGCGTGAGGTCGTAGGGGCTGAGCTCCACGACGACCCGGTCGTCCGGCAGGATGCGGATGTAGTGCATGCGCATCTTGCCACTGATGTGCGCGAGGACCTTGTGACCGTTCTGCAGCTCGACCTTGAACATCGCGTTCGGAAGAGACTCGATCACGGTGCCCTCGATCTCAATGGCGCCTTGCTTCTTAGCCATGAACTGCGAGATCCACCTTCCGGGACCGGCTACCGTATGCGGAACGCTCGTGCGAACCTGGGTTCACCCCGCCCCCGAGGGGAAGAGGGCGTGCTGAAGCACGCTACGAGTGAGCCGACGGTCCATCCTACGCCAGCGCGTCCGGTGGGCCAAAACGGAGGCCCCGGAAGGCGGTGACCGTCACACCCCGGTCGGAACGGCCAGCGGCTCGACGTGCGCGGTGCAGGCCGAGCAGCGCCGGGCGGCCTGCGGGATCTCGGTCAGGCACTCCGGGCAGGGGCGCTTCGGAGCCTTCGGCTTCTTCGGCAGGTAGCGCGCGGTGGCCTTGGTGACCGGCAGGACGACGCAGAAGTAGAGCACCGCGGCGGTCATCACGAAGGCGATCAGCACGTTGAGGAACTGGCCGTAGGGGAAGGTCACCCCGGCCACGGTCGCCTTGTAGGAGCTGAAGTCGCCGGCCGCGCCGACCACGACGCCGACCAGCGGGGTGAGGAACGCGGAGACGAAGCCGGTCACCACCCCCGTGAACGCGGCGCCGATGACCACACCGACGGCCATGTCGACGACGTTGCCGCGCATCATGAAGTCGCGGAATCCCTTGAGCACTGCTGTCTCCTGCTCGATCGATGCTGCTGAAGCAACTGCCAGCCGATAAAAATAGGACAAAAGCCCTGGAGGTCCAAACCTCCAGGGCTCCGCTCCCCCGTCAGCGACGGGAACCGGCCGCCGGCCCGCGACCGGGCGGCCGGGACGCGCCTCAGCCGAGCGGGTCCGGCGCGGCGGTGACGCCCAGCTTCGCGAGCTCGGCCCGGCCGCCGTCGAAGGCGGTCAGGACCAGCGGGCCCTGCTCGGTGACGGCCACCGAGTGCTCCCAGTGCGAGGCCCAGGTGCCGTCGTTGGTGACGACCGTCCACTCGTCGTCCAGCACCGCGGTGTGCGGGGTGCCCAGCGAGACCATCGGCTCGATCGCCAGCACCGTGCCGGGGACGAGCTTCGGGCCCTTGCCGCGGCCGCGCTCCACGTAGTTCAGCACGTGCGGCTCCATGTGCATCGCGGTGCCGATGCCGTGGCCGCCGTAGCCCTCGGTGATGCCCCACTTGCCCTTCGGCGGCAGCGGCTGGCGCCGGATGAAGCCCTCGATCGCCTTGGAGACGTCGACCAGGCGGTTGGTCTTCTTCATCTGCGCGATGCCGGCCCACATCGAGCCCTCGGTCACCCGGCTCAGCATCTCGACCTCGGGGCGGACCTCGCCGACCGCGACGGTGATCGCCGCGTCGCCGTGCCAGCCGTCCAGGATGGCCCCGCAGTCGATCGAGATGAGGTCGCCCTCCTGGAGCACCCGCTCGCCGGGGATGCCGTGCACGACCTCGTTGTTCACCGAGGCGCAGATCACCCCGGGGAACCAGAGGCCGCCGTGGTGGGCGCGGAAGTTCGAGGTGGCGCCGTGGTCGGTGATGACCTTGTCCGCGACGTCGTTGAGCTCCTGGGTGGTCACCCCCGGAGCGACCGCCTCGCGGCAGGCCTTGAGGGCCTCGGCGACGACCAGCCCGGCCGCTCGCATCTTCGCGATCTGCTCGGGGGTCTTGATCTCCACCATCTGGTCACGCCTTCCAAGTCCGGATTACCACTGCTACCACCGTACGACGCCGAAAACGGCCGGGCCGCCCGCTCAAGGGGCGACCCGGCCGTACGTACGTCGCTGAGAGAACTCAGCCCTGCTGCTTCAGCGCCTCGATCGCGCGCTGGGTGACCTCGTCCACCTTGCCGAGGGCCGGGATCGTCGCGACCAGGCCCTGCTGGGCGTAGTAGTCGATGATCGGCTCGGTCTCCGTGTGGTAGACCTCCAGGCGGGTGCGCACCTTGTCCTCGGTGTCGTCCGAGCGCTGGTACAGCTCGCCGCCGCACTCGTCGCAGACGCCGTCGGCCTTCGGCGGGTTGTAGTCCACGTGGAAGACGTGGCCGCCGTCGTTGCGGCACAGCCGGCGGCCGGCGATCCGGCGGACGACCTCGTCCTCGGGGACCTCCAGGTCCAGCACGCCGTCCAGGACGATGCCCTGCTCGGCGAGGAACTCGTCCAGCGCCTTGGCCTGGCCCAGGTTGCGGGGGAAGCCGTCGAGCAGGAAGCCGTTGGCGGCGTCCTCCTGGAGCATGCGGTCCTTGGCCATCCCGATGGTGACCTCGTCCGGAACCAGCCGGCCCGCGTCCATGTAGCTCTTGGCCTCGAGCCCCAGCGGGGTGCCCTGGCCGATGTTGGCGCGGAAGAGGTCGCCGGTGGAGATGTGGGGAATGGACAGGGTCTTGGCGAGCAGGTGCGCCTGAGTACCCTTCCCGGCCCCGGGAGGACCAACGAGGACGATACGCATCAGCGGAGGAACCCTTCGTAATTGCGCTGCTGGAGCTGGCTCTCGATCTGCTTCACAGTTTCGAGTCCGACGCCGACGACGATGAGCACGCTGGTGCCGCCGAACGGGAAGTTGGTCTGCTGTCCGAAGGCGACCAGGGCGATCATCGGGATCAACGCGATCAGGCCCAGGTAGAGCGAACCCGGCCACGTGATTCGGGTCAGCACGTAGTTCAGGTACTCGGCCGTCGGTCGGCCGGCCCGGATGCCCGGGATGAACCCACCATACTTCTTCATATTGTCGGCAACTTCTTCGGGGTTGAAGGAGATGGCGACGTAGAAGAAGGCGAAGAAGACGATCAGCAGGAAGTAGGTGGCCATGTAGATCGGGTGGTCACCCTTGACGAAGTTCGTCCGGATCCACGTGGCCCAGCCGGCCTGGCTGTTGGTCAGCTGGACGACCAGGGCGGGGATGTACAGCAGCGACGAGGCGAAGATGACCGGGATGACACCGGCCTGGTTCACCTTGAGCGGGATGTACGTCGAGGTGCCGCCGAACGCCCGGCGGCCGATCATCCGCTTCGCGTACTGCACCGGGATCCGGCGCTGGGCCTGCTCGACGAAGATGACCAGGCTCACAACGATGATGCCGACCGCGACCACGGACAGGAACTCGACCCAGCCGCCGCCGATGGTGCCGGACTGCTTGATCGCCCACATCGAGGACGGGAACTGCGCCGCGATCGAGGTGAAGATCAGCAGCGACATGCCGTTGCCGATGCCGCGGTCGGTGATCAGCTCGCCCAGCCACATGATGACCGTGGTGCCGGCCGTCATCGTGATCACCATGACCGCGATCCGGAACACGCTGGTGTCCGGGACGATCTGGTTGTTCACGGGGCAGCCGGAGAAGAGCGCGCCGCTGGAGGCCGTCGCCACGATGCCGGTGCCCTGGAGCACGGCGAGCGCGATGGTCAGGTAGCGGGTGTACTGGGTGATCTTCGCCTGGCCGGCCTGGCCCTCCTTCTTCAGCGCCTCGAGCCGCGGGATCACGACGGTGAGGAGCTGGAGGATGATGCTCGCGGTGATGTACGGCATGATGCCGAGCGCGAAGATCGTCAGCTGGAGGAGCGCGCCGCCGCTGAACAGGTTGACGAGTCCGAAGAGGCCGGTGTTCTTGGCTTCCTTCACACACTCGTTCACGGCCGTGAAGCTCACGCCGGGGATCGGGATGTGCGAGCCCAGCCGGAACAGCACCATGATGCCCAGCGTGAACAGCAGCTTCTTGCGCAGGTCGGGCGTCTGGAACGCCCGCGCGAACGCACTGAGCACGGTGCCTCCTGCGCCTCCCGCACGTCGTCGGCGGGAGGGTCGGTCCTGAATGGGGAGTTTGCGGGTCGGGCTCCCGTACAGACGGCACAGGCGAGCCTACGCGCAGCCTACAAGGGAACTCCACGGACTCTAACAGTGCGCAGCCACTCGAAAGAAGCGCGTACCGCCCCTCCCCCACTCACGGGGTACGGGATGCCCGGTTTTGCCACACAAAAGAACGAGGGCCCCGGAAGAAGGAATCCCCGGGAAAAAGAACGAGCCCCGCACCTCCCGAAGGAGATGCGGGGCTCGCATCAGGTCAGCGCGCTCAGACGAGCTCGGTGACGGTACCGCCGGCGGCGGTGATCTTCTCGGCGGCGGAGCCGGAGACGGCGTCGACCGTCACCTGCAGCGCGACCGAGATCTCGCCGGTGCCGAGCACCTTGACGAGGGAGTTCTTACGAACCGCGCCCTTGGCGACCAGGTCCTCGACGGTGACCTCTCCACCCTGCGGGTAGAGCTCGGCCAGCTTGTCGAGGTTGACGACCTGGAACGTGATCTTGAACGGGTTCTTGAAGCCCTTCAGCTTCGGCAGGCGCATGTGGAGGGGCATCTGGCCACCCTCGAAGCGCTGCGGAACCTGGTAGCGGGCCTTGGTGCCCTTGGTGCCACGACCGGCGGTCTTACCCTTGGAGCCCTCACCACGACCCACGCGGATCTTCTCGGTCTTGGCACCCGGGGCGGGACGCAGGTTGTGGATCTTGATCGGGTTGTCGCCCATGATCAGTCCACCTCCTCAACCGTCACCAGGTGACGGACCGTCTGGGCCATCCCGCGGATCTCGGGACGGTCCTCCTTCACCACGACGTCGTGCATGCGCTTGAGACCAAGCGAACGCAGGGTGTCACGGTGATTCTGCTTGCTGCCGATGTACGACTTGGTCTGCGTGATCTTCAGGCGAGCCATCAGGCGCTCACCCCTGCAGCGCGGGCCCGCAGCAGCGCGGCCGGGGCCACGTCCTCCAGCGGGAGGCCACGACGGGCGGCGATCTCCTCGGGGCGCACGAGGCCCTTCAGAGCGGCCACCGTGGCGTGCACGATGTTGATCGCGTTGTCCGAGCCGAGCGACTTCGACAGGATGTCGTGGATGCCGGCGCACTCCAGGACGGCGCGCACCGGACCACCGGCGATAACACCGGTACCGGGGGCGGCGGGCTTCAGCAGCACGACGCCGGCGGCCTTCTCACCCTGGATGGGGTGCGGAATGGTGCCCTGGATACGGGGGACCTTGAAGAAGTTCTTCTTGGCCTCCTCAACACCCTTGGCGATGGCGGCCGGAACCTCCTTCGCCTTCCCGTAACCAACACCCACGGTGCCCTCGCCATCGCCCACCACGACCAGCGCGGTGAAGGAGAAGCGACGACCACCCTTGACAACCTTGGCGACACGGTTGATCGCGACGACGCGCTCGACGTAAGCGGTCTTCTCGACGGCGGGGGCGTTGCCCCGGTCGTCACGCTTACGGTCGCGCCGCTCGCCACCGGTGCCGCCGCCGGCGCCGCTACCGCGGCGCTGGGGTCCAGCCATTGGAATTACCTCTCTCGATTACGTCCGCCGACAGAGTCGACGAGCGGCTTAGAAGTCGAGCCCGGCCTCACGGGCCGCGTCCGCCAGGGCGGCGATGCGGCCGGCGTACCGGTTGCCCGCGCGGTCGAACACGACCGCCTCGATGCCGGCGGCCTTGGCGCGCTCGGCGACCAGGCTCCCGACCTTCTTGGCCAGCTCGGTCTTGTCGCCCTCGGCGCCCTTGATGGACACGTCGAGGGTGGACGCCGACGCCAGGGTGTGACCCTTGGCGTCGTCGATGACCTGGGCGACCATGTGACGGTTCGAGCGCGTCACAACGAGACGCGGACGCACCTCGGTGCCGACGACGCGCTTGCGAACGCGGATCGCGCGGCGCTTGCGAGCGGCGCTCTTGTAGGCGTTGCCCTTGCCGATCTTGACAGAGACGCTCATCGCTTACTTACCACTCTTTCCGACCTTGCGGCGGATGACCTCGCCCGCGTACTTGACGCCCTTGGCCTTGTACGGGTCGGGCTTGCGCAGCTTGCGGATCTTCGCGGCGACCTCGCCGACCTTCTGCTTGTCGATGCCGTCCACGTGGAACTTGGTGGGCGACTCGACGACGAAGGAGATGCCCTCCGGCGCGGGGACCAGGATGGGGTGGCTGTAGCCGAGCTGGAACTCCATGTCGGAGCCCTTCGCAGCGACTCGGTAGCCGACACCGCTGATCTCCAGCGACTTGCGGTAGCCCGCGGTCACGCCGGTGATCATGTTCGCCACCAGCGTGCGGGTCAGGCCGTGCAGGGCCTTCGAGCGACGCTCGTCGTTCGGGCGGGTGACGAGCACGATGCCGTCCTCGCCCTTGCCGATCTCGATCGGCTCGGCGACGACGTGGGTGAGGGTGCCCTTGGGGCCCTTCACCGAGACCGCCTGGCCATCGATGGTGACGTCCACGCCAGCGGGGACCTGGATGGGCAGCCGTCCAATGCGCGACATTGCTGTACCTCCGTTTCCCGAATTACCAGACGTAGGCGAGAACTTCTCCGCCTACGCCCTTCTTGGCGGCCTGCTTGTCGGTCAGGAGGCCGGACGACGTGGAGATGATGGCCACGCCCAGGCCGCCGAGAACCTTCGGCAGGTTGGTGGACTTTGCGTAAACGCGCAGACCCGGCTTGCTGATCCGCTTGATGCCGGCGATCGAGCGCTCACGGTTGGGGCCGAACTTGAGCTCGATGGTCAGCTTCTTGCCGACCTCGCCCTCGACGGGCTCCTCAACCTTGTAGGAGGAGATGTACCCCTCCTGCTGCAGGATCTGGGCGACGTGCGCCTTGATCTTGCTGGCCGGCATCGCCACGGAGTCGTGGTACGCCGAGTTCGCGTTACGCAGACGCGTGAGCATGTCTGCGATGGGGTCGGTCATGGTCATGATGGCCTCAGGCCTCTCTCGCCGTGGTTTCTCCGCACCAGGTCCCCCCGCCGCACTCTTCCGAGTGCGTCAGGGGCACAAGCGCAGGGGACCTACGACGTAGTAAGACTGGGTGCGAGCCCTCCCAGAAGAGGACCACGGACAACCATGGGGAAGCCGTGGCAGGGGGCCCGACCCCACAACCTTACGGGATTCCGTAAGGAGGCCCAAAACGAGCCGGTGTGGGATCGGGCACCTCTGCTTCGCTAGCGGTGCCTAGGGCTCTGGATTACCAGGAGCTCTTGGTCACGCCCGGCAGCTCGCCGCGGTGCGCCATCTCGCGGAGGCACACACGGCACAGGCCGAACTTGCGGTACACCGAGTGCGGACGGCCGCAGCGCTGGCACCGGGTGTAGGCCCGGACGCCGAACTTCGGCTTGCGCTCGGACTTCGCGATGAGGGACTTCTTCGCCATTGGCTCACGCCTCCTTGAACGGGAAGCCCAGAGCGCGCAGGAGCGCCCGGCCCTCGTCGTCGGTCTGAGCGGTGGTCACGACGGTGATGTCCATACCGCGCTGACGGTCGACCTTGTCCTGGTCGATCTCGTGGAACATAACCTGCTCGGTCAGACCGAAGGTGTAGTTGCCACGGCCGTCGAACTGCTTCGGGGAGAGGCCACGGAAGTCACGGATACGCGGCAGGGCCAGCGACACCAGACGGTCCAGGAACTCCCACATGCGGTCACCACGGAGGGTGACGTGCGTGCCGATCGGCTGGCCCTCGCGCAGCTTGAACTGCGCGATGGACTTGCGAGCCTTGGTCACGGCCGGCTTCTGACCGGTGATCGCGGTCAGGTCGCGGATCGCGCCCTCGATCAGCTTGCTGTCACGGGCGGCCTCGCCGACACCCATGTTGACCACGACCTTGACCAGGCCGGGGATCAGCATGACGTTCTCGTACGAGAACTGCTCCTGCAGCTGGCCCTTGATCTCGGAGTTGTAACGCTCCTTGAGGCGGGGGGCCACCTTCTCAACAGTCGTCTCAGACATCAGATGTCCTCACCGGTTCGCTTGGCAACGCGGATCTTGTTGCCCTCGTCGTCGAAGCGGTAGCCAACGCGGGTGACGACCTTCTTGCCGTCCTTCTCCACGACCAGCTGGACGTTGGAGACGTGAACCGGGGCCTCGACGGTGACGATGCCACCCTGGGTGCCCGGACCCGGCTTGGTGTGCTTCTTGACCCGGTTCACACCCTCGACCAGGACCTTGTTCTCAGCGGGGATGGCCTGGATGACCTTGCCCTGCTTGCCCTTGTCCTTGCCGGTGATGACCTGAACCAGGTCACCCTTCTTGATCTTCATGCTGTTCGCCATGGGTTAGAGCACCTCCGGCGCCAGCGAGATGATCTTCATGAACTTCTTGTCGCGCAGCTCGCGGCCGACCGGGCCGAAGATACGGGTGCCACGGGGGTCACCCTCGGTGTTCTTCAGCACGACAGCGGCGTTCTCGTCGAAGCGGATGTACGAGCCATCCGGACGACGACGCTCCTTGACGGTGCGGACGACGACGCACTTGACGACGTCACCCTTCTTCACCGAACCACCGGGGATCGCGTCCTTGACGGTCGCGACGATGACGTCCCCGATTCCGGCGTAGCGACGACCGGAGCCACCGAGAACACGGATGCAAAGGATCTCCTTGGCACCAGTGTTGTCGGCAACACGCAGTCGCGACTCCTGCTGGATCACAGCTTTCTCCTGATCGTCAACGAGAGTCGACGGGCCGGCCGCTGCTCACACCGGCGTCCCGGGGGGACCCGCTGCACATACGGCCGTACCACATCGGCTTCGTTACTTGGCCTTCTCGAGGATCTCGACGACGCGCCAGCGCTTCGTCGCGGACAGCGGGCGGGTCTCCGCGAGGAGGACCCGGTCGCCGATGCCGCAGGCGTTGGCCTCGTCGTGCGCCTTCAGCTTGTTCGTACGGCGGATGACCTTGCCGTACAGAGCGTGCTTGACGCGGTCCTCGACGGCGACGACGACGGTCTTGTCCATCTTGTCGCTGACGACGAGACCCTCACGGGTCTTGCGGAAACCGCGCGTCTCGTTGGTGTTCTCAGTCATCAGGCGTTCTCCACCGTCTCGATGCCCAGCTCGCGCTCGCGCATCAGGGTGTAGATCCGCGCGATGTCCTTACGGACGAGCTTGAGCCGTCCGTGGTTGTCGAGCTGCCCGGTCGCCGCCTGGAAGCGGAGGTTGAACAGCTCCTCCTTGGCCTCGCGAAGCTTGGCAACGAGACCCTCGTTGTCCAGCGAGCGAAGCTCAGCAGCCTTGGTAGCGGCCGACATCAGCTCTCACCGTCCTCGCGCCGGACGATCCGGCACTTCATCGGCAGCTTGTGCGCGGCGCGGGTGAGCGCCTCGCGAGCAACCTTCTCGTTCGGGTACGACAGCTCGAACATGACCCGACCCGGGTGCACGTTCGCGATCCACCACTCCGGCGAACCCTTACCGGAACCCATGCGGGTCTCGGCCGGCTTCTTGGTCAGCGGACGGTCCGGGTAGATGTTGATCCAGACCTTGCCGCCACGGCGGATGTGACGGGTGATCGCGATACGAGCGGACTCGATCTGACGGTTCGTCACGTAGGCCGGGGTCACGGCCTGGATGCCGAACTGGCCGAACGCCAGCTCGGTGCCACCCTTGGAAGCGCCGCGACGCTTCGGGTGGTGCTGCTTGCGGTGCTTGACCCGACGGGGGATCAGCATTGCGGTCAGGCCTCCGTTCCGGTGTTCTCGGCAGCCGGAGCCTCGGCGACCGGGGCCGCGGGGGCCTCGGCAGCGGCGGGACGACGGCCGCGGCCACCGCGCTCGCCACCACGGCGCTCGCCACCGCGGGCGGGACGACCACCCTCGGGACGGGCCGGGCGGTTGCCCGAGCGGGCAGCGGCGTTCTCAGCGCGGACCTCGGCGATGTTCTTGACGTCGCCCTTGTAGATCCAGACCTTCACGCCGATGCGGCCGAAGGTGGTCTTGGCCTCGAAGAAGCCGTAGTCGACGTTCGCGCGCAGGGTGTGCAGCGGCACACGGCCCTCGCGGTAGAACTCCGAACGGCTCATCTCGGCGCCGCCGAGACGACCGGAGCACTGGACCTTGATGCCCTTGGCGCCGGACTTCATGGTGCCCTGCATCGACTTGCGCATGGCACGGCGGAACGACACGCGGGAGGACAGCTGCTCCGCGACGCCCTGAGCCACGAGCTGGGCGTCCAGCTCGGGGTTCTTGACCTCGAGGATGTTCAGCTGGACCTGCTTGCCGGTCAGCTTCTCGAGGTCGCCGCGGATGCGGTCGGCCTCGGTGCCACGGCGGCCGATGACGATGCCGGGGCGGGCGGTGTGGATGTCAACGCGGACGCGGTCGCGGGTGCGCTCGATCTCGACCTTGGAGATGCCGGCGCGCTCCATGCCCTTCGTCATCATGCGACGAATGGCGACGTCTTCCTTGACGTAGTCCTTGTACAGCTTGTCGGCGTACCAGCGGGACTTGAAGTCCGTGCTGATGCCGAGGCGGAACCCGTGCGGGTTAACCTTCTGGCCCATTACCGGGTCCCTTCCTTGCTGCTGACGACCACGGTGATGTGGCTGGTCCGCTTGCGGATCCGGTAGGCACGGCCCTGGGCGCGCGGACGGAACCGCTTCAGGGTCGGGCCCTCGTCAACGTACGCCTCAGAGATGTAGAGGTCGTCCACGTTGGAGTGGTTGTAGTTGTGCGCGGCGTTGGCAATGGCGCTGTCGAGCACCTTGCCGACCGGCACGGTGGCGGCCTGCGGAGCGAAACGCAGGACGGCCTGGGCCTCCGTGGCGTTCAGGCCACGGATGAGGTCCACCACGCGGCGGGCCTTCATGGGCGTGACGCGGATGTACCGCGCCTGGGCCCTGGCTTCCATGGTTGTCCCCTTAATGGAGTAAGTCATTGAGTCGTTCTGGCGCTGAAGCTCAGGCGACTTAGCGACGCTTCGACTTGCGGTCGTCCTTGACGTGACCGCGGAACGTGCGGGTCGGAGCGAACTCGCCGAGCTTGTGGCCGACCATCGACTCGGTGACGAACACCGGGACGTGCTTGCGGCCATCGTGGACCGCGATCGTGTGACCGAGCATGCTCGGGGAGATCACGGAACGACGGGACCAGGTCTTGATGACGTTCTGGGTACCCGCCTCGTTCTGAACGTCCACCTTCTTGATGAGGTGGCCGTCGATGAAGGGGCCCTTCTTGAGACTGCGCGGCATCTGACCTGCTCCTAGCGCTTCTTGTTGGTCTTGCGGCGGCGCACGATGAGCTTGTCCGACGCCTTGTTCGGGCGACGGGTACGGCCCTCGGGCTTACCCCACGGCGAGACCGGGTGGCGACCACCGGAGGTCTTACCCTCACCACCACCGTGCGGGTGGTCGATCGGGTTCATGGCGACACCACGCACGGTCGGGCGGACGCCCTTCCAGCGCATACGGCCGGCCTTGCCCCAGTTGATGTTCGACTGCTCGGCGTTGCCGACCTCGCCGATGGTGGCGCGGCAGCGGGCGTCGACCAGGCGGATCTCACCGGAGGGCATGCGCAGGTGCGCCATCTTGCCCTCACGCGCCAGCAGCTGGATGCCGGAGCCGGCGGAGCGGGCCAGCTTGGCACCGCCGCCGGGACGCAGCTCAACCGCGTGGATGGTGGTACCGACCGGGATGTTGCGCAGCGGCAGGTTGTTGCCCGGCTTGATGTCGGCGCCAGCGCCGTTCTCGATCCGGTCGCCCTGCGTGATGCCGCGCGGCGCGATGATGTAGCGCTTCTCGCCGTCCGCGTAGTGCAGGAGCGCGATGCGCGCGGTGCGGTTCGGGTCGTACTCGATGTGCGCGACCTTGGCCGGCACGCCGTCCTTGTCGTGACGACGGAAGTCGATCACGCGGTAGGCGCGCTTGTGACCGCCACCCTGGTGGCGAGCGGTGACACGACCGGCGTTGTTACGGCCGCCCTTGCTGTGCAGGGGGCGAACCAGCGACTTCTCCGGCGTGGACCGCGTGATTTCTACGAAGTCGGCCACGCTGGAGCCACGACGGCCCGGCGTAGTCGGCTTGTACTTGCGGATGCCCATTTGGCTCTCTCGTCCTCGTCCTAATCGACGATCACGATCTCCTTGTTCAGGAGACCGGACCACCGAAGATGTCGATGCGGTTGCCCTCGGCCAGCGTCACGATGGCGCGCTTGGTGTCCTTGCGCTTGCCAAAGCCCGTCTTGGACCGCTTGCGCTTGCCCTGACGGTTGATCGTGTTGACAGCCTCGACCTTGACCGAGAAGACCGCCTCGACGGCCTGCTTGATCTGGGTCTTGTTGGCGCCCGGCGACACGATGAACGTGTACTTGTTCTCGTCGAGAAGGCTGTAGCTCTTCTCGGAGATGACCGGCTTCACCAGGACGTCACGGGGGTCCGTGAACGTCTTGCTCGTAACGTCGCTCATCAGGCGGCGCTCCCTTCGAGCTCGCCCTCAGCGGCAACGGCCTTGGCGGACGCGGCCGGACCGGCCACGAAAC
Source organism: Kitasatospora sp. NPDC051702 (assembly GCF_040681575.1). Taxonomy (NCBI): domain Bacteria; kingdom Bacillati; phylum Actinomycetota; class Actinomycetes; order Kitasatosporales; family Streptomycetaceae; genus Kitasatospora; species Kitasatospora sp. NPDC051702. The sequence continues at coordinate 60,092 of NZ_JBFAZB010000010.1, read as the reverse complement.
GCTCGAAGGCGGCCTGGGTGAAGACCACATCGTCGGAGACGAGCACGTCGTAGGTGTTCAGCTGACCGGCGTCCAGGATGTGCACGTGCGGCAGGTTGCGAGCGGACTTGAGGCCCAGCTCGTCCGAACGCTCGACGACCAGGAGGACGTTCTTGCGCTCGGTGATCTTGCCGAACAGGCTCTTGGCGGCCTTGGTCGACGGCGCCTCGGTCGCGGTCACGTCGGTGATGACGTGGATGCGGTTGTGGCGGGCCCGGTCGGTGAGCGCACCGCGCAGGGCGGCGGCGATCATCTTCTTCGGGGTCCGCTGCGAGTAGTCGCGCGGCACGGGACCGTGCACGACGCCACCGCCGGCGAACTGCGGCGCACGGGTCGAGCCCTGACGGGCGCGGCCGGTGCCCTTCTGGCGGTACGGCTTCTTGCCGCCACCGCGGACCTCGCCACGAGTCTTGGTCTTGTGGGTGCCCTGACGGGCCGCAGCGAGCTGCGCCACGACGACCTGGTGCATCAGCGGAACGCTGACCTTCGCGTCGAAGATCTCGGCCGGCAGCTCGATGCTGCCGGTCTTGTCGCCAGCCGGCGACAGGATGTCAATGGTGCTCATTTCCTCACAGCCCCTTCGCCGCGGTGCGGACGAGGACGAGGCCGCCGTTCGGGCCCGGGACGGCGCCCTTGATGAGCAGCAGACCCTTCTCCGCGTCGACCGCGTGCACGGTCAGGTTCTGGGTGGTCACACGCTCGTGACCCATCCGACCAGCCATGCGCAGGCCCTTGAACACACGGCCCGGGGTGGCGCAGCCACCGATGGAACCGGGCGAACGGTGCTTGCGCTGGGTGCCGTGACCGGCGCCGAGACCACGGAAGTTGTGGCGCTTCATGACACCGGCGAAGCCCTTGCCCTTGGAGGTGCCGGTCACGTCGACCTTGACACCCGCCTCGAACAGCTCGGCGGTGATCTCCTGGCCCAGGGTGTACTCGGACGCGTCCGAGGTACGGAGCTCGACCAGGTGGCGGCGCGGGGTGACACCGGCCTTGGCGAAGTGGCCCGCGAGGGGCTTGTTCACCTTGCGGGGGTCGATCTCGCCGAAGCCGATCTGGACGGCGTCGTAGCCGGCCGGGCTGTCGGCGGTGTGGACCTGGGTCACGACATTGGGCCCAGCCTTGACGACGGTCACCGGGACGACCCGGTTGTTCTCGTCCCAGACCTGGGTCATGCCGAGCTTCTCGCCCAGGATGCCCTTAATCTGCTTAGCCATCTTCGGTGCGCCTCTCAGAGCTTGATCTCGATGTCGACGCCGGCCGGCAGGTCGAGACGCATCAGCGAGTCAACCGTCTTCGGCGTGGGGTCGAGGATGTCGATCAGACGCTTGTGAGTACGCATCTCGAAGTGCTCGCGCGAGTCCTTGTACTTGTGCGGCGAGCGGATGACGCAGTACACGTTCTTCTCAGTGGGCAGCGGCACCGGGCCTGCGACCTGCGCACCAGTCCGGATCACCGTCTCGACGATCTTCTTCGCCGAGGAGTCGATGACCTCGTGGTCGTAGGCCTTGAGCCGGATGCGGATCTTCTGTCCCGCCATGGCTACTCAGTAGTCCTTCTGTCTTAGTCACTGCACGACCTCCCCTCCGACCCCCGCGCTCGGGCGTGTCGCACTCGCGCTTGCAAAAAACCGGCGAAGAGATCGTCGGTTTCAAACTTTCCGGGGTGGGGGGTGCCGGATCGAGGCCCCGCATACGCTTCCCGGAAGATTCCCGTACTTTCGCCCCGCAGCTGCCGTGGCGTCGACTTCACGCTTAACGGCCATCACGGGAACGACGAGTACGTGGGACTCGCTTCCGGTCCTCCCGGCGGGAGGCGCGCAGCATCGGCACTCAACCGAGCAACTTGGACATACTGCCACATGGAGCAGCCCGGATGCCAATCGGGGCCGGTGAGGTCTCCCTCACCGGCCCCGTTCGGGTGACCGTCCTCAGCGGCGCGCGGCGCCGGGCCCCGGCGTCACCAGGGCCGCTTGCTGCCGCAGGTGAGCGCCCACTCCTCGCCGGTCACGTTGGCGCACCACAGCCGGCCCTTGTCGGGCTCGTTGTTGTACTCCTTGAGCTGCTTGTTCACCGGTGCGCAGTCCGTCGGCCCGGCCGGGTCGTACTTCGGGCACTTGCCGTCGCGGTTCACCAGGATGTGGGCGCGCCAGGCGTCCGCACCCATGTCGATGCCCTTGGCGTCGGCCGTCGGCACGAACTCCGGCTTGGTGGTCGGCATGTAGCGGTCCGCGGACCAGGAGGCGGCCATGGTGGCGAACAGCGCCACCGCGCAGACCGCGCCGGCGACCAGCCGGCCGGTGACGGCCGGGCGCAGGGTCAGCGGCACGGGCCCGCCGTCGGTGCCGACGCGCTGCACCGTCCGCAGCCAGCCGGCACCCCGCTGGACGACGAACATCAGGCCGAGCACCGCGAGGATCATCAGCGCGTAGAGGATGATCCAGGTGGTGCGCGGGTACAGCATGACGGCCTTGTCCTTGGCCAGGTGCGAGGCGAAGTAGAAGCGCAGCAGCCAGGCGCTGATCAGGGTCGCCGCGGTGGTCCGGACGGTGATGCTGCGCAGCCCGAGGCCGAGCGCCAGCGCGACGCCGGCCAGCAGCAGCAGCGTGTAGGCGCTCTGCCCGGCGAGCTCACCGTGCCAGGGGAAGTTGTGGTACGTCAGGTCGCCGTTGCGGTCCGAGGCCCAGCTCATGATGTACGCCGGGTCGATGTACACCGAGAGGTAGGCGTACCGGTCCGTGGCCTGGGCGCCGCCCTTGACCAGCTCGTACAGCAGCGGCGAGCCCACCACGCCGGCGCTGACCAGGGTCGCGGCCAGGAACAGCAGCGCGCGCTTGACCCGGGCGGCACCCCGGCGCCACGGCACCAGGAACAGCGTCAGGACGAAGACGCCCGGCGCGGCCCAGACGAACCAGCCCGAGTACCAGAGGAACATCACGCCGAAGGAGGCGCCGAAGCCGACCCCGCGCAGCACGGTGGAGCGCGTGCTCAGCTCGTGCGCCCGGCGCAGCTCGCGCAGGGCCCCGGCCAGCATCGGCACCATGACCAGCATGGTGACGTGGCTGTACGGCCGGATCGGGTCCAGGAAGAGGATCGCCGCCGGGACGGCGATCAGCAGCGCCCAGACCGGGCGCAGCAGCAGGCGCCAGGACAGGTAGGCCATCGGGCCGACCAGCGCGCTGCAGATCAGCTGGACGTCCTTCATGGCGTAGCCGACGCCGCCGACGCCGCCGTAGAACAGCTTCGACCAGACCGCCAGCACGGCCGGGAAGCCGGGCGGGTAGACGCCGGGCAGGCCCTGGCCGCGCAGCATGTCGTTGGCCATGCCCATGAGGTTGCCCGGGTCGCCCTCCTGGCCGCCGAGGCCCCAGTCGGTGCCGTTCAGCGCCACCGCGATGCCGCCGGCGACCACGCCGGTGGCCAGGCCCGCGACGGCCGCGCAGACCAGCCGCTGGAGCACCTGGTAGCGGGCCAGCCTGCCCCGGTAGGCGGCGTAGAGCAGCACCGCGAGGACGGGCAGGCCCACGACGGCCGCGTACTTCTGCACCATGGCCAGGCCGCTGACCTGACCGACCCGGTTGAGCGGGTTGACGTTGATGCGGGTGCAGAGCAGCGTGAAGACGAAGGCCGCCACGATCGAGACCAGGGCCTCGGCCGAGCGCACCGCCCAGGGCCGTGCCAGCAGGCCGTCCATGCGCCCGAGGCGGGCGGCGATCGCGCCCTCCGCTTGTCGGGACTCCGCCTGGGAGCCGCCGACCGGGCTGGTGGCCAGATCAGTCATGTCAGTCACTTCCGTGCGGTGGCCACGTCCGGTGAGTGGCATGGAGTGGCGTGGTGGTCGGCGATCGGAGAACAGCGGACATCATAAAACCGCCGCCCGGAGCCCGGGCTCCGGGCGTCGGCCCGCGACGGCCGCCCAGTGCCTGGTCAGCTGCTGCGGACGGCACGGCCGACCATGGCGCCGGCGTGGGCGAAGTCACCCGCGCCGAGGCGCCCGGCGGCGACCATCAGGGCGTGCAGGCGGGAGGAGAGGTGCAGGTCCGCCGAGCGGGCCGCGGCCGTCCAGCCCTTGGCGCGCAGCTCCTTGGAGATCAGCGTGTAGTAGCGCAGCTCCTCGTCGAAGCGCTTGCCGTCCTTGACCCGGTTCGAGGAGTCGCTGGCCTGGTGGCGGCGGTAGCGGAACACCTCGCGCTCGTCGACCAGCAGGTTGCCGCCCTCCATCAGCATGTCGACCATGAAGGCGAGGTCGTGGATGGCGTCGATGTCCGGGCGGTACGGGATCTTCGACAGCGCGGACTGGCGGTAGGTGAGCGACGGCGTGTAGAGCCAGTTGCCGGAGAGCAGGCTCTTCACCGCGGCCTCGCCGCCGATCACGCCGGCCTTGCGGGCCGGGGCGCTGATCCGGCGCTTGACCTTGTCGCCGATGCCGAGCGCGGGCACCAGGTTCCCGTCGCTGTCCATCACCCGCACGCCGGGCTGGACGGCGATCGCGGTCGGGTCGGCCCGCAGGCGCTCCAGGACGACGTCCAGGTAGTCGGGCTCCAGCAGGTCGTCGGCGCCCATCATCGAGACGAACTCGCGCTCGGCCAGGGTGGAGGCCTTGTAGGTGTTGCCGTTCGGGCCGAGCCGCTCCTCGTTGCGGACGTACCGGATCCGTTCGTCGTCCAGGCTCTCGATGTACTCGAGCGCCCGGGTGCCCGGGTACTGGTCATCCACGATGGTCAGCCGCCAGTCCTGCTGGTGCTGGGCCCGGATGCTGTCGATGGTGGCGAACAGGTACTCCGGGTCGCCGTAGTACGGGATGACGAAATCGACGCTCATAACGGCGCCGCACCTCCTGGTCCTGGATCACGCTTCGGTGCCGCCCGGCCGCGGCCGCAGGGCGAGCCAAGTCAACCAGCTTTGCCCGGCCGGTGCGTCGGCCGGTCCGCCCACCCGGGCCCGGAGCCCGGGCGAACCGCGGCGCAAGGGGCCCGAAAGGGAAATTCCGGCGCACGGAAATGCGTCCGGCGGGCGACCCGGAAATGAATCGTCCCGGCGATGTCCGGATTTCCCCCGTTTTCAAAACATCCACACCTTCGCAAATGTGGTCTGGACCAATAGGATACCTTCGGAGCGACATGTCGGCCCCCGGCGATCCGGGTTCTGAAGGGCTCCACTCGATGACCATCAGCGTTCCGCAGCACGCCAATAGGCCTCGGCGGTCGCATGCGATACCGGTGACTCCCCCTCCCGTTCAACGGATGAACGGGCGTCAGAGTTCAGCCTGGTGGCTCCCGGTCGAGGGCTTCGTCGGGGTGTCCGCCGCCCTGCTCATGACCTGGGCGGCCCGGTTCGTCCACGTCGATCCCATGGTGCGGGTCGGTCAGGTCAGCGGACTCGCCGGTCTGCAACTCGTCCTGCTGCTCGCGATGGGCGGCACCGTCGGACTTCTGCTGCTCGTGATGCGCCGGTGGCCGGTGCTCCCGCTGCAATTCGGCGCCGCGATATTCGCCGGCCTCTCCAGCGGCGTCCTCGCCGCGGCCGTCTCGCTCGCACTCCGCGGCACCCCCTGGCCGCTCGGCGGTCAGGGCGGCGACGCCGGAGTCCTCCAGGGCTGGGCCTTCAACATCATCCACGGCCAGCCGATCGACGACACCTACCCGCCGCTCTTCCCCCACCTGCTCGGCTGGTACACCCGGCACTTCACCGACGGCGACCCGGGCCACGCGCTGAAGATCGTCAGCCTGGTGTTCATCGCGCTGCTCGGACCGACGGCCTACGTGGCCTGGCGGCTCATCCTCCCCCCGCTGTGGGCCCTCGGCATCGGCGTCACCGCCTCGCTCCCGCTGGCCGACCCGTACAAGCCGTACACCACGATCGTGCTGGTCGGGCTGCTGCCGGTGCTGGCCAAGCTGCTGCAGCTGATCCAGCGCTCCCAGCTCCTCGGCCGCCGCCGCGCGGCCGTCCTGGGCGCCGTCGTCGGGGCGGTGCTCGGGCTGCTGTTCCTGCTGTACTCGGGCTGGTTCGTCTGGTCCGCGGCCGGCCTGGTGCTGATGGGCTTCGTCCTGCTGGTCCGCCAGTGGCGCACCCACGGCACCCCCGCCCTGGTGACGGCCCTGCTGCTGGTCGGCTCGGCCGGCGCGGTCTTCGTCGCGGTGTCCGGCTTCTACCTCACCCGGTTCCTCTCCTCCGCGGGCGGCGCCGTCGACCGCTACTGCTACTTCGACGTCTACACGGAGCCCAGCTACTTCACGATGTGGGGCGGCGACATGCCCGGCGGCCTCGGGCTCGGCGCCTGGCCGCAGCCCGGCGAGATCGGCGGCGTCGGCCTGTTCGCCGTCGTGCTGCTGGTCGGGGCCGCCGCCGCGCTCGTGGTCGGCCCGCGCAACTCCGTGGTGCTGGCCACCGCGGCCGCCGCGGCGAGCGCCTTCCTGATGCGCTACTGGTACGCCTCCCACATGTGGAAGGACCAGGCGGTGATGCTCTACCCGCGCACCAACCAGCAGCTGCTCTACTGCTTCGTCGTGCTCACCGGCCTGGCCCTGTTCCTCGGCGTCGAGCGCCTCCTGGAACGGCGGCACCGGACCGTTCCCCGGGAGCACCCCGAGCGGCCCGGGCGCACGCCCCGCCGCTACGCGCTGGCCTCGCTGTGCGCGCTCGGCCTGCTGATCGGCATGGCCGGCTCGTCCACCGGCAGCCGGTACATGCCCGAGCCCGCCGCCCGGATCGACAGCACCGGCAACCTCGCCCACACCGCCCAGGTCCTGCGCGGGCTGAACGGCGTCTGCTCGCCCTACGCGGACGCCGCGCAGTGCGTCGACCCGGTGCCGCCGGCGGTCTTCGACCAGGCCGCGAAGATCAGGAAGGACCAGGAGAACCAGCAGAAGCCCGAGTACCGGGTGCTGAGCTGCCAGGAGGGCGGCAGCCCGTACCCGCACGCCCCCAAGCCCACCCCCACCACCACCAAGGGGGCCGGTCGGCTGGAGACCCTGGTGGAGGCCCTGGTCCGGGGCTGAGCGCCCCCGGACACGGCTGAGGGCCGGCACCCCGTTCGGGGTGCCGGCCCTCGGCCGTCGGTGCCGGGCGCGCGGCCCTCGGCCCTCGCCGCGGGAGGCGGGTCAGCGGTCGGAGCCGACCGGGGCGTCGAGGCGGTCGTTGTTGTGGCGGACGCCCTCGGTGATGGCGACCGTACGGGCCAGGTCCGTGAGCTTCTTCTCCAGCGAGCGGAAGCGCAGGTAGGTGTTGAGCGTCAGGAAGCCCATGGCGATCACCATCAGGTAGAGCACCAGGTCGGTGCCGCGGCCCACGCCCAGCGCGGTGGCCAGCTTGGTGACGCCGGCCGGCCACAGGATCGCGATCACGTTGGCGATCACGAACAGCGCGAAGGCGATGCGCTTCCACGCCCGGGTGTTCGCGGCGTCCCAGCGCCGGACGAACAGGAGGGCCATGGCCACCGCGGCCAGGACGAGGATCAGCTGAATCCAGAGGTGATTCATCGGCGGTTACGCTCCCGCAGCGAGATGTCGAAGAGGATGTTCACGCCGTTGATCAGGGACTGGCCCTTGGCGCGCGAGTAGTCGGTGTAGAGGATGTCCACCGGGACCTCGGCGACCCGGAGGTCCGAGCCGGCGAGGAAGGAAACGATCTCCGAGGCGTGCGCCATGCCGTTCATGGTGATCCGGATCCGGCTGGCGGCCTCGCGGTTCATCACCCGCAGACCGTTGTGCGCGTCGGTCAGCTTGAGCTTGCGGGCGGTCGGGCTGACGGCCGCGGCGGTGCGGAGCACGACCCGCTTGATCCACGGCACCTGGCCGGTCTGCTCGATGAAGCGGGAGCCGAGCACGATGTCGGCCTCGCCCCCGCGCAGCAGCGCGACCATCTTCTCGACGTCGGCCGTCTGGTGCTGGCCGTCCGCGTCGAAGGTGGCGAAGTACTCCGCGCCCTCCTGCTCCAGGGCGTACCGCAGGCCGGTCTGCAGGGCGGCGCCCTGGCCCAGGTTGACCGGGTGGCGCACCAGGTGCGCGCCGGTCGTCATGACGTGCTTGGCCGTGTCGTCGGTGCAGCCGTCGTCGATCACCACGATGTTGGGGAAGGTCTTGCGTGCCCCTTCCACGACGTCGGCGATCACCTGGCCTTCGTTGTAGGCCGGGATCACCAGCCAGACGTTGTCATACTCGGACACAGGGGGCTCCATGCTTGGCGAACGGCACGGCGGCGCGTGCCTGGGTCTGTCTGTCGTCGGTGGTGATCACGGGCGTCGTCGGCCAATCACGGTCACGTCCCCCGCCCTCACGAGGTCCGCAGCGGCTCGGCCGCACCGCGGTCGTCCAGCCCGGTGTGCCCGGGGGCGGGACGCGAGGGGAACGCCCGGTACAGCGACCAGAGCATCAGGACGGCGCTGACCAGCGCTCCGGCGAGGTACGCGAGCTCGGCGCGCACGCCGACGGCGCCGGGGGCGAGCGCGACGGCTACCAATGCTACGGAACCGGCGGACCAGCCCACCAGCTGCCGGCGGTGCTGCCCGCTCGACATCAGCGCCTGGCCGAAGACCGTCGCGAGGACGTAGCAGAGGGTGCCGAGGACGAGCCACGCGAAGTCCAGCGGGCCGAGCAGGTCCTTGGCGTTGAAGAGCAGCGGGTTGAGCCAGGCGCCGAGGGCGATCACCGGCAGGCCGCCGCCGATGCACATCGCGGCGACGATCGCGGTGGTGCGGGTCAGCACCTTGCGGAACTCGGCGTGGTCGCCGGCCGCGGCGGCGCCGGAGAGCGCGGAGACCATCGAGGCCTGCAGGGCGCTGTAGGCGAAGAGCGGGACGCGGGCCATCACCACGGCCTGGCCGAGGGCGAAGACCAGGGCGTCGGAGGCCTCGGAGTGCTTCGGCGCCAGCAGGCGAACGCAGACGACGGTCGCGTTGACCACCAGCTGGCTGAGCATCACGGAGGCGATCAGCAGGCCGAGGCCGCCGGTGAGCTGGCGCCAGGCGACCTCGGGCCCGGGCGCGCGGTCCGCGAGGATGCCGCGCAGGCCGATCAGCGAGGCGGCGACGGGGGCGACCACCAGGATCAGGCCGAAGGCCAGTGCCGAGTGCAGTCCGATCGCGGCGGTCAGCGCGGCCAGGCCGATGCGCAGGGCGCCGTCGACGGCCAGCTGGGTGCCGTAGGGCCCGAACAGGCCGAGGCCGGCCAGCGCGCCGCGGGAGACCGAGCTCACCGCGAGGCCCGCCATGCCGCCGGCGAGCGCCACCACGAGCGTGCGGTCGCCGCCGAACAGCTGGTCGGCGATCGGGCCCGCGGCGGCGGCCAGCAGGGCGCAGGCCGCCGCGAGGATGGCCAGGGCGAGCAGCAGCATCCGCCGGACCGCCGGCAGCGCGCCGTGCCCGGCCACCTTGCGGGCGGCGACCAGGCGCGTCAGTTCGAGCTCGACGGGCTGGAACAGGCCCCAGCCGATCGACATCACGATGGTCCAGAGCATCGTCACCCTGGCTGCGCCGGCCGTCCCGAGGCTGTAGCCCACGAGCGCCATGTAGACGTACGCCGAGGCGCCGAGCACGACCGTCCCACCGATCACGAGCCGCGCCCCCGGGGGTAGGACCCCAAGCAGCTTGGCGATCGGGTTCTTCATCACATGATCACCGAATTCATCGGCCGACCTTGCCACACGTCTCCGCACGAGGCCGGCCCGGCCGTGCGATTGCTGTGAATAGTAGCGGGTGGGCGTGAACATCCGATGACGGTGGGTCCCACCGTCAGCCACCGGGGAAGGTACGGCCCCACGGCTCCGTCCAGAGGTTCTGAGGATCGCTCAGCACCGTCACCGTGACACCGGCCGCGGCCAGGTCCCGCTTGATCCGTTCGCCCACCGACCGGTCCGCGGTCACGATGGTCGGCCGCACCGGCGCGGCCGGGAGCTTGGCGATGGCGCCCTTGAGGCGACCCATCGACTTCTGGTAGTCCTCCTCCTTCACCTGGGGGCCGCCGATCGACACCCAGTGGATGTCGTAGAGCGCCGCCATGTCGCCGCCGCGCCGGTTCATCAGCGAGGCGAGCCAGGTGGCCTTGAGGTTCTTGTAGTCGTCGTTGGCGAAGAGCACGATCACCGGGCCCGCGCTCGGGATGTCCAGCGCCGCCGCGCCCTTGGGGCCCATGTCCCCCTTGAACTCGCCGCGCCCCCAGACCACCAGCCGGTTGCCGGACCACGCCGAGGGGTTGTCCTCGGTGGTCAGGAAGCCCCACTGCACGTTGGCGAAGAGGCTGAGCGCGGCGGCCACGGCCAGCCCGGAGGCCACCAGCTCGCCGGCCCGCCGCCGCAGCGTGCGGGCGCTCCCCCGGTACGCGGGCTGGAGGGCGATCCCGACGGCGCCGAGCGAGATCAGGCTGACCACGACGCCGACGGCCGTCATCTTGTGGATGTAGTAGGAGTACCGCCCGATGCTGTGCAGCTGGTACGCGGCGAAGGCGCTGAGCAGCGCGCCGGTGCCGAGCAGCACCGCGAGGTGGGCCTGGCCGGAGGCGGTCCTGCGGTAGCGCGGCATGGCCGCGGCGAGCAGGCCGAGCAGCCCGCCGCCGATCAGCACCGCGCGGTCGGCCTCGACGCTCGGGCCGCTCATGTTCGAGGCGCCGGCCACGTCCAGGTCGCCCATCAGCGAGAGGACGCTCGGCAGCGCCGCCACGCCCAGCGCGCACGCCAGCGCGCCGGCGGTCCACCACCAGCTCCACGGGAGCCTGCGCCGGTGCACCACCACCGCGCCCAGCAGGGCCACGCCCACGAAGGCGCCGTAGATGTTGTAGGTGTAGGTGACGGTGATCAGACCGGCCGAGGCGGCCAGCAGGAACTCGACGGGGCCCATCGCGGGGCGGATCAGCACGGCGAGCGCGAGCGCGATCAGCAGCAGGCCGATGAAGGTCGAGTCGAAGCCGTGGATCAGCAGGTCCGTGTAGTTGCTCGCGAACATGAGGGCGCCGACGCTCGCGCACACCGCGGCGCACCGCCACCCGTACAGCCGCGGCCCGGCGATCCACCGGGCGGCCCAGACCAGCGCGGCGCAGAACAGCGCGTAGGCCAGCAGCAGGTACAGGAAGTACCGGTTCATCGTGTAGAGCATGTCGCCGGGGTCGGCGCCGGAGTGGACCACCGCGTCGACCCAGGCCAGCAGGAAGTGCGAGCCCTGCGGGTACGTCACCTCGGACGGCGGGATCAGGAAGTTCCGGGCGGCCTCCTGGTGGAGGAAGTTGAAGCCGCCGACGCCCTGGATGCCGGAGAAGAAGGAGAAGTGCGCGAGGCGGTCCTCGGAGGTGGCGAACAGCGCGACCCGCTCGGCCGCCGACGTCCCCGCGACGGGGTGGAAGAGGTAGTGCCAGATGCCGTAGCCGGTGCCCAGGACCAGCAGGTCGGACCAGCGGAAGCGCACCGGCAGCCGCGGCGCGCGGCGGGCGGCCCAGGCCGCCACCGTCACCACGCTGAACATCAGACCGGTGGTGGGGATCGGCGACAGGCCCCACGGCCAGAGCGAGAAGAGCAGGCCGAAGGTCAGCACCGAGCCGGCCAGCAGCAGCCCGGCCACGAACAGCCGGTCCAGCAGCACGCCGCCGACCCTGATCACGGCGGCTATCGCGAGCAGCAGCAGCGGCAGCAGCACCACGCCCAGGTGCAGCGTGACCAGCCCGGCCGGCACCAGCCAGGACAGTGCGAGCCCCCCGGCCAGCACGAGCGGGCTGCGGCGGCCGGGCCGCCCCCCGCCGGTCGGGGCGGGTGGCGGCCCCGGCGGCGAGGTCGGTCGCGAGGCCTCGCGCTCGCGCTCGGGCGTGGAATGTACGGTCGACACGGTGCCGTGCCCCTTCGGTCGGAGTCCCTGCCGCCCGTCTCCCCCAGCCGGGTGCGGACTTCCTCTACCGTGAGCGGGCAGGCTACGAGCGCCCAGCATACCGAGTAGGCCCTTGCCGACAGCGGCTCAGGGCCCCGGGTGCACGGTCTGCGAACCGTCCGGAGCAACGCCGTTCAGCCGCGGAACACCCAGACCTTCAGCAGGACGAAGCGGGCCACCGTGGCGAGGCCGTTGGCGACGACCAGTCCGGCCACCTCGACCGGTCGGGAGGCGTCCGGCGCGACCTGGTCGAGCAGGGCGAGTACGCCCGCGCTGAGACCGAGTCCGATCAGGAAGGCCACCGCGCCCTGCAGTTGGTGCCGGACCATCCCCTGCGCGCCGGTCACCCCGAAGGTGAACCGCCGGTTGGCCGCGGTGTTGGCCACCGCGCTGACGGCCAGCGCGATCAGGTTGGCCGCCTGCGGGTCGGTGAACCACCGCGCGGCGACGAAGAGCCCCAGGTAGAAGAGGGTGCTGAGGACGCCGATGACCAGGAAGGACGGCAGTTGACGGCGGGTCGGCGGAGCGGGCTCGGACGCCTCCTCCTCGACGACGGTCACCGGCCCCGGCCCCGCTCGTCGTCCTCGGCCGAGTCGTAGCCGACGAAGTAGGTCGGCCGGGCCTGCACCGCCGAGTAGATCCTGCCGACGTACTCCCCCAGCAGTCCGACGCAGATCAGCTGCACGGCGCCGATGAACAGCATGCCGATGAACAGCGACGCCCAGCCCGGTACGGTCGCGCCGAGCACGTAGGAGACGGTGGTGTAGACCCCGAGGCCGATGCAGACCACGAAGCTCACCAGGCCCAGCCAGGTGGCGAGCCGCAGCGGGGCGGCGGAGAAGTTGGTGACGCTGTCCAGCGCCAGCCGGAGCATCTTGGACAGCGGGTAGTGGGTGCCGCCGGCCACCCGCTCCTCGCGGACGTACACCACCTCGCCGCTGGGGAAGCCGAGCCACGGCACCAGCAGCCGGTAGACCGGCTGGTGCTCGGGCAGCTGCTTGAGGGCCTCCACGGCCGCGCGGCTGAGCAGCCGGAAGTCGCCGGCCTGGTTGGGCATCCGCTTGCCGACCAGCCGGCGCATCAGCCAGTAGTAGGCGCCGGCCGTCCGGCGCTTGAAGGCGGTGTCGGTGCCGCGGTCCCCGCGGACGCCGTAGACCACGTCGAGGCCCTGCTCGCGGGCCAGGTCGAGCATCTCCGGGATCTTCTCCGGCGGGTCCTGCAGGTCGGCGTCGATGCTCACCACGTAGTCGCCGAGGGCCCGGTGGATGCCGGCGGTGAGCGCGGCCTGGTGCCCGGAGTTGCGGGCGAAGCGGACGATGCGGAACTCCGGCCAGTCCTGCCGGATCTTCTGCATCAGGACAGGCGTGGCGTCCGTGCTGCCGTCGTCGACGCCCACGACCTCGTAGTCGGTCCCGAGCCCGTCCAGGATCGGCCGCAGCCGCTCGACGGTGAAGGGGAGCGCCTCCTGCTCGTTGTAGATCGGCATCACGACCGACAACAGTGGTGCCGTAGGCATGCGTTGGATCCCACTTTCCGCGACGGCGGGGCTGGACGGTGGCCCGACAATAACAGCCGGCCATGAGCGACCCGTGAGAGCGACCGGGGGCGGGTGAGGGCCGGATGAAGGCCGAAGGGCTCCGCACACTCGCGTGTGCGGAGCCCTTCGGTTCGCCTGAGCGGTGCAGGCAGGTCAGAACACCGATTACTTGATGATCTTGGTGACCTGGCCGGCGCCGACGGTGCGGCCACCCTCACGGATGGCGAACTTCAGGCCCTCCTCCATGGCGATCGGCTGGATCAGCGCGACCGTCATGCCGGTGTTGTCGCCCGGCATGACCATCTCGGTGCCCTCGGGGAGGGTCACGACGCCGGTCACGTCCGTGGTACGGAAGTAGAACTGCGGGCGGTAGTTGTTGAAGAACGGGGTGTGGCGGCCACCCTCGTCCTTCGACAGGATGTAGGCCTGGGCCTCGAAGTCGGTGTGCGGGGTAACCGAACCCGGCTTGATGATGACCTGGCCGCGCTCGACGTCCTCGCGCTTGATGCCACGGAGCAGCAGACCGACGTTCTCACCGGCCTGGCCCTCGTCGAGCAGCTTGCGGAACATCTCGATGCCGGTGACCGTGGTGGTGGTCTTGGTCTCCTTGATGCCGATGATGTCGACAGTCTCGTTGACCTTGAGGATGCCACGCTCGATGCGGCCGGTGACGACGGTGCCACGACCGGTGATCGTGAAGACGTCCTCGATCGGCATCAGGAACGGCTGGTCCACGGCGCGGGCCGGGGTCGGGATGGCCTCGTCGACGGCGTGCATCAGGCCGAGGAGCTTCTCGCCCCACTCCTTGTCGCCCTCCAGCGCCTTCAGCGCGGAGACGCGGACGACCGGCAGGTCGTCGCCCGGGAACTCGTACTCGGAGAGGAGCTCACGGACCTCGAGCTCGACGAGCTCCAGGATCTCCTCGTCGTCCACCATGTCGGCCTTGTTCAGGGCGACGACGATGTAGGGGACGCCGACCTGGCGGGCCAGGAGGACGTGCTCCTTGGTCTGCGGCATCGGGCCGTCGGTGGCGGCGACGACGAGGATCGCACCGTCCATCTGGGCCGCACCGGTGATCATGTTCTTGATGTAGTCCGCGTGACCCGGGCAGTCGACGTGGGCGTAGTGACGCGCCTCGGTCTGGTACTCGACGTGCGCGATCGAGATGGTGATACCGCGCTGCCGCTCCTCCGGCGCCTTGTCGATCTGGTCGAACGGCGTGAAGGGGTTGATCTCCGGGTACGCGTCGTGCAGCACCTTGGTGATGGCCGCGGTAAGGGTCGTCTTACCGTGGTCAATGTGACCGATGGTGCCGATGTTGACGTGGGGCTTCGTCCGCTCGAACTTCGCCTTCGCCACTGCAGTCCTCCTGAGGACAGTTCTGTACGCCGTGCTGACGTCAGTTGGTCTTTGATCGGGATTGGGCCCGGGGTGCCTGAGCACTCCGCACCGTCCCGCGGGTGGGGGCCGGAGGCACCCGGGAGAATCCGACCGGATCCTCCCGGGACGCCTCCTAATAGCCTAAGGGTTCGCAATCGTCCCGAATGTCGGGACGTTCGCGGCCTCGGGTAGGGAACCGGCTGGTGCCGGTCCTTACTCGCCCTTGGCCTTGGCGATGATCTCCTCCGCCACGGCCTTCGGCACCTCGGCGTACGAGTCGAACTGCATCGAGTAGCTCGCGCGACCAGAGGTCTTGCTGCGCAGATCACCGACGTAGCCGAACATCTCGGAGAGCGGCACCAGCGCCGTGACGACGCGGGCACCGTGACGCTCGTCCATGGACCGGATCTGGCCACGGCGAGAGTTGATGTCGCCGATCACGTCGCCCATGTAGTCCTCGGGCGTGGTGACCTCGACGGCCATCATCGGCTCGAGGAGGACCGGCTTGGCCTTCCGCGCGCCTTCCTTGAACGCCATGGAACCGGCGATCTTGAACGCGAGCTCGGAGGAGTCCACGTCGTGGGCCTGGCCGTCGAGCAGCTTCACGCGGACACCCTGGAGCGGGTAGCCGGCGAGCACACCGAACTCCATGGCCTCCTGCGCACCGGCGTCGACCGACGGGATGTACTCGCGCGGAACGCGGCCACCGGTGACCAGGTTCTGGAACTCGTAGCCCTCGCCGGACTCGATCGGCTCGATCGCGATCTGCACCTTGGCGAACTGACCGGAACCACCGGTCTGCTTCTTGTGGGTGTAGTCGATGCGCTCGACGGCCTGACGGATCGTCTCGCGGTACGCGACCTGCGGCTTGCCGACGTTGGCCTCGACCTTGAACTCACGCTTCATACGGTCGACCAGCACCTCGAGGTGCAGCTCGCCCATACCCGCGATGATGGTCTGGCCGGTCTCCTCGTCCGTGTTGACCTGGAAGGACGGGTCCTCCTCGGCGAGGCGCTGGATGGCGATACCCAGACGCTCCTGGTCACCCTTGGACTTGGGCTCGATGGCGACGCGGATGACCGGGGCCGGGAAGTCCATGGACTCCAGGATGACCGGGTTCTTCTCGTCGGCCAGCGTCTCACCGGTGGTGGTCTGCTTCAGGCCCATGACGGCGACGATGTCGCCGGCGCCCACCGACTCGATCTCCTCACGCTTGTTCGCGTGCATGCGGTAGATCTTGCCGATGCGCTCCTTCTTGCCCTTCACGGCGTTCAGCACCGAGGTGCCGGACTCCAGGCGGCCGGAGTAGATCCGGACGAAGGTGAGCTTGCCCAGGTGCGGGTCGGACATGATCTTGAACGCCAGCGCGGCCAGCGGCTCGTCGTCCGAGGCCTTGCGGGAGATCGTGGTCTCCGGGTCGTTGGGCTTGGTGCCCTCGATCGACTCGATGTCCAGCGGCGACGGCAGGTACTTGACGACCGCGTCGAGCAGGGGCTGCACGCCCTTGTTCTTGAACGCGGTGCCGCAGAAGATCGGCGTGAAGGCCGACTCCAGGGTGCCCTTGCGGATCGCCGTGTAGAGCAGCTCCTCGGGGACCTCTTCGCCCTCCATGGCGAGCATCATCACGTCATCGCTGACGTTCGACACCTCGTCCAGGAGACGCTCGCGGTACTCGTTCGCCTGCTCCTGCAGCTCGGCCGGGATGTCGACGATGTCGTACATCTCGCCCTTGGCGGCCTCGGCGGACCAGACCAGGGCCTTCATGCGGACCAGGTCGACGACGCCCTTGAAGTCCGCCTCGGCACCGATCGGGAGCTGCATCACCAGCGGGGTCGCGCCGAGGCGCTCCACGATGGTGTCGACGCAGAAGAAGAAGTTCGCGCCCGTGCGGTCCAGCTTGTTGATGAAGCAGATGCGCGGGACGCTGTAGCGGTCAGCCTGCCGCCACACGGTCTCGGACTGGGGCTCGACACCGGCGACACCGTCGAACACCGTCACGGCACCGTCGAGGACGCGCAGCGAACGCTCCACCTCGACGGTGAAGTCGACGTGACCCGGGGTGTCGATGATGTTGATGGTGTTGTCGACGCCGTCGACCGTCCAGTGACAGGTCGTCGCGGCCGACGTGATCGTGATGCCGCGCTCCTGCTCCTGCTCCATCCAGTCCATGGTGGCAGCGCCATCGTGGACCTCACCGATCTTGTACGAGACACCGGTGTAGAACAGGATCCGCTCGGTGGTGGTGGTCTTGCCCGCGTCGATGTGCGCCATGATCCCGATGTTGCGGACCCTGGCGAGGTCAAGGGAGGTTGCAGCCATGGTGGCTCGTTCTCTCTCTGTCTAGTGACGGGGTACGGACTACCAGCGGTAGTGCGCGAAGGCCTTGTTGGACTCGGCCATCTTGTGGGTGTCCTCGCGACGCTTCACGGAAGCGCCCAGGCCGTTGCTGGCGTCGAGGATCTCGTTCATCAGGCGCTCGGTCATGGTCTTCTCGCGACGGGCGCGGGAGTAACCGACCATCCAGCGCAGCGCCAGGGTGCTGGCGCGGCCCGGACGGACCTCGACCGGAACCTGGTAGGTCGCGCCACCGACACGGCGGGACTTGACCTCGAGGGCCGGCTTGACGTTCTCCAGCGCGCGCTTCAGCGTCACGACCGGGTCCGAGCCGGTCTTCTCACGGACGCCCTCGAGGGCGCCGTAGACGATCCGCTCGGCGGTGGAGCGCTTGCCGTGCAGCAGGATCTTGTTGACCAGCTGGGTGACGACCGGGGAGCCGTAAACCGGGTCGATGATGACCGGGCGCTTCGGGGCGGGGCCCTTACGAGGCATTCTTACTTCTCCTTCTTGGCGCCGTAGCGGCTGCGAGCCTGCTTGCGGTTCTTGACACCCTGGGTGTCAAGCGAACCGCGGATGATCTTGTAGCGGACACCAGGAAGGTCCTTCACACGACCACCGCGCACCAGCACGATGGAGTGCTCCTGCAGGTTGTGGCCCTCGCCCGGGATGTAAGCGGTGACCTCGATCCCGCTGGTGAGGCGCACACGGGCGACCTTGCGGAGAGCCGAGTTCGGCTTCTTCGGGGTGGTCGTGTACACACGCGTGCAGACCCCACGGCGCTGCGGGGAGCCGTTCAGCGCGGGAGTCTTGTTCTTCTCGACCTTGTCCTGCCGGCCCTTTCGGACCAGCTGCTGGATCGTAGGCACCGTTTCTCCGTTTTCTGTGTGCCAAGGCTTGGTGGAACTAACCTGCGGTGATCCCTCACACACGGCCCCGTGGTCGACCCACGCGGTCGGGTGTGTTGGGCTTATTCCGACACGGAATCCCATGGCTGATGTACAGCGACGGCGCTCAACGCGCGGGGCGCTGGAAGGCGCTCCGGCTCGGCGCGGCGACCGGTGTGCATGCACGCACAAGGACCCGGGGACACCCCAGGCACAAGGTCAGAGCGTACCTAGCGCATCGGGCGCGGTCAAAACAAATGCAACGCCGCAGGTCGCGGCCATCGGCCGGATGTCGCGGGAGTGTCCCGCGCACGACCACCCGGTGTCCGGCCGCCCTCCAACCGCTCTACCACAGCCGGACGGCCGCCGCCACCCGGGCCGCTCCGCCCGCGGCCCCTCCCGGGCGGCGGCGCGCCGGGTGCCGGGGCGCCGCGGCGCACCCGCCGGAACCCGCCGCGGACACGGCGCGCCCCCTCGTTCGGCCCAGTCGCTCAGGGGATGCTCAAAGCGGGCGACAGCCCGTTCGGCCGGTGCCAGGCTGGGCCAGAAGACGACCGACCACGAACAGAGAAGGCCGCCATGCAGGCGTCAGCGCCGCCGTCCGACCGACCCGGATCCGTCCCTCCGCCCGCCGTCAGCATCCAGGGGTTGTGGAAGCACTTCGGCGGGCAGGCCGCCGTCGCCGGACTCAGCCTGGAGCTGCCCGCCGGTGCGTTCATCGGCCTGGTCGGCCCGAACGGCGCCGGCAAGACCACCACCCTGTCCATGGTCACCGGCCTGCTCCGGCCCGACCAGGGCACCGTCCTCGTCCACGGCGGCGACGTCTGGGCCGACCCCGTCGCGGTGAAGGCCCGGATCGGCATCCTCCCCGAGGGCCTGCGGATGTTCGAGCGGCTCAGCGGCCGCGAACTGCTCCAGTACAACGGGCGGCTGCGCGGCCTGCCCGGCCCCGAGGTGGACCGCCGGGCCGAGGAGCTGCTGGCCGTCCTGGACCTCGCCCGGGACGCCGACAAGCTGGTCGCCGACTACTCCACCGGCATGCGCAAGAAGATCGGCCTGGCCGCCGCCCTGCTGCACAACCCCGACGTGCTCTTCCTCGACGAGCCCTTCGAGGGCGTCGACCCGGTCTCCGCGCAGACCATCCGAGGCGTGCTCAAGCGGTACGCCGCGGCCGGCTCCACGGTGGTCTTCTCCAGCCACGTGATGGAGCTCGTCGAGCAGCTCTGCGACTGGGTCGCCGTGGTCAACGCCGGCCGGGTGATCGCCCAGGGCCCGCTGGACGCCGTCCGCGACGGGCGCAGCCTGCACGAGGCCTTCCTCGACCTGATCGGCGTGCGCGAGGACGACGGCCAGGCGCTCGGCTGGCTCGGCGGCGGCCGGACCGGCGGCGACCACCACGGCGGCGGCCGGACCGGCGGCGACCAGACCGGGGGAGACCGGTGACCACCACCGCCACCACATCCGCCCGCACCGCCGGCGTGCCCGACGGCGGCACCGTCGTCCGCGCCCTGGTCGCGCTCAAGCTGCGGCTGCTGCGCAACGGCCTGCGCCGCAGCCCCGGCCGGACGGCCGTGTACGTCATCGGCGGCGTCGTCGGCCTGGCCTTCGCGGCCGGCATCGCCCTCGCCCTCGCCCTGCTGAACGGGCGGTTCGCCGGCTCCGGGGACGCCGGGGTGATGCTGCTCGGCGTCCTCACCCTCGGCTGGGCCGCACTGCCGCTGTTCCTGTTCTCCAGCGACGAGAGCGCCGACCCGACCCGGCTCACCATGCTGCCGCTGCGGCCCGGCCCGCTGCTGCGCGGGTCGCTGCTGGCCGCACTGATCGGGCCCGGCCCGGTGGTCAGCCTGGTGCTGGTGACCGGCGCGGCGCTGTCCGGCGCCGACGGCGCCGCCTCGGCGGCGGCCGCCGTGGTCGGCGTGCCGCTCGCCGTGCTCTGCCTGGTCACGCTCTCCCGCGCGGTGGCCGCGGGCAACGCCCGGATGCTCTCCAGCCGGCGCGGCAAGGACTTCGCGATCTTCGGCGGCCTGCTCTTCGCCCTGCTCGCCCAGGCCGCCAACGTCGGCTCGCAGAGCGTCTTCGGGCGCCCCGGCCAGCACCTCGACCTCAGCCCGCTGGCCCCGATCGCCTCGGTGCTGCGGTGGATCCCGCCGATCGGCGCGGCCGACGCGGCCCGCACCGCCGGCGAGGGCCGGTACGGGCTGGCGCTGCTCCAGCTCGCCTCGGCCGGGGCGCTGCTCGCCCTGCTGCTGCGCTGGTGGCGCGCCAGCCTCCAGGAGCTGATGGTCACCGCCGACTCCTCGACCCTGGAGGTGGCCCGCGGGGTGCGCGGCACGGGCGGCTGGCGCCTGCTGCCCGACGGCCGCGTCGGCGCGGTGATGCAGCGCCACCTCCGGTACGCCTGGCGCGAGCCGCGCGCCAAGGCCGCGGTGTTCACCAGCATCGGCATGACGGTGGTGATCTGCCTGCTGTCGGTCGTCCAGGGCTGGCCGAGCGTCTACCTGCTGGCGATGACCGGGATGTTCCTCGGGCTGCAGATGCTCAACCTGTTCGGCATGGACGGCTCGGCGTTCTGGATGGTCGCGGCGACCCTGCTCACCCCGGCCGACGCCCGGGACGAGCTGCGCGGCCGGGCCTACGCGGTGCTCTCCTACGCCGTCCCGGTGACGCTGGTGCTCGGGCTCCTGCTGGCCTCCGTCACCGGCGACTGGGCCGGCCTGCCGTCCGCGGTCGGCCTGGCACTGGCGCTGCTCGGCTGCGGCGTCGCACTCGGCGCGACGCTCAGCGTGCTCGCGCCGTACACGATGCCGGCCGACGGCAACCCGATGCGCAACGCCGCCCCCGGGCAGGGCGGGCTGCTGCTGGTCAACCAGTTCGGCTCGATGGTCGGGGTGGCGGTGCTCGCCCTGCCGGTGGGCGGCTACCTGGCCTGGGCGCTGCTCTCCGACGGCCCGACCTGGCCGCTGCTGCCGCTCGGCCCGCTCTACGGGGCCCTGGTCGCCGTGCTCGGCGTCCGCTTCGCGGCCCGACGGCTGCTGGAGCGTGCGCCGGAGATCCTCGCCAAGGCCGTCGAACGCTAGGACCCGCCTTCAGGCCCGTGCGGAGCGCCCGGCCCCCTCGGGGAGGCCGGGCGCTCCGGCATCATGGGCGGGAGGGCCGGACCGTCGAGGGAAGCAGGGGCACACCGTGGGCAAGCGCGCGCAGCAGGGCGGGAACGGGGGCGCCGGGCCGCTGCTGGAGCAGGCCGTGCGGTCGGTCCTGACCGTCCCCGACGAGGCGCTGGACCTCGCACTGGACACCGGGGCCTCGCTGCTCGCCGCCTCGGCCGCGCAGTGGCCGGAGGTCAGCCGGGCCCTGCTCGGCCACGCGGACGCCGCCGTCGGCCGCTGCTGGTCCGCCGGGTGGCGCCCGGCCGACCTGGTCCGGGTGGTCCGGCGCGGGCTGAAGCCCGTCCACCTCGCCCTCGCCGTCGACCTGATCGCCGCGGAGGGCCGCCGGCACCCCGCGGCGGCCCTCGACCGGCGCTGGCAGGAGCAGCTGCGCGAGCTGGAGGCCGAGGTGTGGTGGCCGGGCGACGAGCAGTACCTCGGCGCCTTCGCCCACCGGCACCGGCTGGACCGCTTCGCGCTCGCCACGGCGGCCCTGGAGCTGCTGCGGACCTGGGGCCGGCTGCCGCCGATCGCCCCGGTCGGCCCGGCGCCCGGCCGGCGGCCGCGGGCCGAGCGCGGCGACGGGCCGGTGCCCGGGGAGCCGCGGATGCTGGCCCGGATCCGGGCGCTGCTGGCGAAGGCCGAGTCCACCGAGTACCCGGAGGAGGCCGAGGCGCTCACCGCCAAGGCCCAGCAGCTGATGGCCCAGCACAGCATCGACGACGCGCTGCTGGCCGCCGCCGGCTCCGACCGGGACACCCCGGCGGCGCTGCGGATCGGCGTGGACAACCCGTACGAGGGCCCCAAGACGATGCTGCTGGACGCCGTCGCAGCGGCCAACCGCTGCCGGGTGGTGTGGGCCAAGGAGTTCGGCTTCTGCACCGTCGTCGGCTTCGACGGCGACCTGGACGGCGTCGAGCTGCTCTACACCTCGCTGCTGGTGCAGGCCACCCACGCGCTCAACAAGGCCGGCTCCGGCCGGGACTCCCGCAGCAAGGCGTTCCGGCAGTCCTTCCTGGTCGCGTACGCGGCGCGGATCCGCGAGCGGCTGACCGCCGCCACCGAGCGGACCACCAGTGCCGCCGCGGCCGGTCGGCACCTGCGCGAGGACGGCACCGAGGAGCAGCTGCTGCCGGACGCCCGGCTGCTGCCCGCGCTCGCCGCCCGTTCCGAGGCGGTGGACGACGAGGTCGGCCGGCTGTTCCCGAAGCTCGTCTCCCAGCGGGTCCGGGTGAGCGACGGCGAGGGCTGGGCGGCCGGGCGCGCCGCCGCCGACCGCGCCGCCCTGCACGGGCGTTCCGGGGAGATCCGCGGCCGGGCCTGAGCGCCCGGCGGGCGCCGGGCCGGGGAGATCGCCGGAACTGATAGAACGGAGGCCGCCACGAACCAAGGGGGATCGACGTGACGGAGTCGGCGGCCGAGTCGGGGTACCGGGACCGGGTGCGCGGGGCGCTGCTCGGCGGGGCCGTCGGTGACGCACTGGGCTGGCCGGTGGAGTTCCAGCAGCTCCACCAGATCCAGGAGCGGTACGGCCCGGACGGGGTGACCGGGCTGCCGGGCGGGCCCCACCCGGCCGAGGTCACCGACGACACCCAGATGACCCTCTTCACCGCCGAGGGGCTGATCCGCGGCTTCGTCCGCGGCTGGTCCGGCGGCGGCGGATCGGTGCCGCAGGCCGTCCACGGCGCCTACCGGCGCTGGCTGCTGACGCAGTACCAGGGGGCGCCGGACGCCGCACCGCAGCCCCACCCGTACGACGGCTGGCTGCTGCGGCAGCCCTTCCTGTACGCGCGGCGGGCACCGGGCAACGCCTGCCTGAGCGGGGTGTCCGAGCACCCGGTGTTCGAGGCGCCGTCGATGATCGGGCGGCCGGGTCCGATCAACCCGCACTCCAAGGGCTGCGGCACGGTGATGCGCTCGGCGCCGTTCGGGCTGGCCCGGCTGGGAGTCGAGCAAGCCTTCGGACTGGCCGTGCAGTGCGCCCAGCTCACCCACGGGCACCCGACCGGCTACCTCGCGGCGGGCGCCTTCGCGGCGCTCGTGGAGCGGCTGGCGACCGGGACGGAGCCGTGGGCCGCGGTCGGCGAGACCGTGGAGCAGATCCGGGAGCTGCCGGCCTCGAAGGAGACGGTGCAGGCGCTGGCCCGGGCCGTCCGGGTGGCCCAGGAGTCGCAGCCCTCGGCGGAGGCGGTGGAGCGGGTGGGGCTCGGCTGGATCGCCGAGGAGTGCCTGGGGATGGCCGTGTACGCGCTGCTCGCGGCCACCCTGGACGCCGACCCGGTGCGCACCGCGCTGCGGCTGTCGGTGAACCACTCCGGGGACAGCGACTCCGTGGGCGCGGTCTGCGGCAACCTGGTCGGCGCCGCGTACGGCGCGTCGGCGCTGCCCGCCGAGTGGACCGGGACGATCGAGGGCCGGGCGGAACTGCTGCGGGTGGCCGACGACCTGCTGGTGCTGTTCGGCAGCCGGGACCCGGCCCACCCGGCGCTCGGCGGCCGCTACCCCGCCGGGTGAGCCCTGCCGGGTGAGCCCTGCCGGGAGGGCACTGGCGGGACGGCACTGGCGGGAGGGCACTGCCCGGTGAGCCCCGCCGCGGCCGCGGATGAGCGCTACCCCGCCTGCGGGTCGGTGACCTGGCCGAGGAAGAGCGGCCGCCCGTCGGCGGTGTCCCGGACCAGGAACAGGAACGGCCGGTCGACGTGCAGCTCGACGGCCTCCGGCGCGGCCGGCGCGGCCATCACGCCCGCCCCGGCGCCGCTGCCGGCGGCCGCGACCGTGCCGTCCTCGGTGACCTCGACGGTGGCCTTCTGCACCACCGTGCTCAGGCCGAGCTGTTCCTTGGCCAGCCCGCTGAAGTCCGGGGCGTCGAAGGCCGCCCGGACGCCGAGCGCGCGCAGCGCGGAGGTGAGGTCCGAGCTCGTGTCGAAGTGGAAGCGCGGCAGGGTCAGGTCGACGGACCGCTCCTCCAGCGCGCCGAGGATCCGGTCGAGCTGGGGCTGGTCCAGGCCCTTGGTGAAGGCCGTGAAGCCGCCCTGCGCCGGGACGATCAGATCCATCGCCAACCCGCCCTCCGCGTAGGTGAGTTCGACGGCCTGCCA
Source organism: Kitasatospora sp. NPDC051702 (assembly GCF_040681575.1). Taxonomy (NCBI): domain Bacteria; kingdom Bacillati; phylum Actinomycetota; class Actinomycetes; order Kitasatosporales; family Streptomycetaceae; genus Kitasatospora; species Kitasatospora sp. NPDC051702. Next base: position 35,830 of record NZ_JBFAZB010000010.1, on the reverse strand, counting down.
GGGTTCGCCGACGATGCCTCCGGAGCCCTCGGCGTACCGCAGGGTGCCGGTTCGGGCCATCGTGGCGACCGCCGGCGCGGAGCCGTCGAGCTTGCGGAAGGGCCGGTCGGAGGTCTTCGCGGGGGTGAAGGCGGTGGCCCACTTCGCCTTCAGGTAGAGCGCGTCGGTGAGGACCAGCCGGGTGTCGGAGGTGATCTGCCGTTCGCCGAACAGGTCCTTGATCCGCCCTTCGGTGGCCTTCTCCACCGCCGTGTTGACGAGCCGGCGGCTGCCCGCCGGGTCCTTGGCGAAGTCGACGGGGTGCACTCCGGCGTCGAAGGCGGTGGCGAGGGTGTCCAGGTACGCCGGGTCGACGGTCAGGCCCTGCTGCGTCCACAGGTCGTCCGTCTGCCGCAGGGTGAGCTTGTCGGTGGCCGGGACCGGGCGGGCCAGCGCCCCGGTCACCAGTGCGTACTGGCGCGCGTCGAGCCCGCTGTGCAGGGCCTTGCCGAGTTCGTCGGCGGTCGCGCCGCGGGCGCCCGGGAGCAGCATGGCGAGCACGGTCGCCAGCCCCGACGGGGAGAGCACCAGGTTGCGCCCCGCGCCGTCCGGTGGCGCCGTGAGCGCGTGCAGGAGGTCCACCCCGAAGGCGCTGGTCCCGGCCGTCACCTCGGCCGACCGGGCCGGGTCCGCGGTCGGCCGGACGGACGACGCCGTGACCCGGACGGTGGGGGTGTCCGCCGCCGTGCTGCCGCACCCGGCCAGCGCCGGCCCGGCGGCCAGCACGGCGGCGAGGAGCAGCCCGGCCGGACGGCGGGAGCGGTGGTGCCCTGCGCTGCTGCGGTTCGTCATGGCCCTTCGACGCACCGCCCCGGCAGCCGGTTCCGCCCGCTCCGGGGGCCTCAGTCCCAGAGCGCCCCGAGGGCGAGCAGCTCGTCCCGGTGCTCGATCCGCCCCACCCAGTCGGCCGGCCAGACCGACCCGCCGTGGTGGGCGCCGGCGAAGGCGCCGGTGAGGCAGGCGAGGGAGTCGGAGTCCCCACTGGAGTAGGCGGCCCGCCGGACGGCGGCGACCGGGTCGTCCGGCAGCAGCAGGAAGCAGAGCAGCCCGGTCGCCAGGGCCTCCTCGGCGATCCAGCCCTCGCCGGTGGCCAGGCACGGGTCCGCCTCGACGTCGGGTGCGGCGAGCGCGGCGTCCAGCCGGTCGAGCACGCGGAGGCAGTCGTCCCAGCCGCGGGCGATCACGTCCTGCGGCGAACCGCCGTGCCAGCGCTCGGCGAGGTCGCCGAGCCAGAAGCCGTCGTACCGCTCGCGGCTCGCGAGCGCGTGCGCCCGCAGCACCGCCGGCAGGTCGGCGGGCCGGACCCCTTCGGCGAGCCGGCGGACGGCGAGGGCGGTGAGGTCGCTGGCGGCGAGCGCGGTCGGGTGACCGTGGGTGAGGGCGGACTGCAGCTGTGCGGCGCCCGAGAGCGTGCGGGCGTCGAGTCCGGGGACCAGCCCGACCGGAGCGACCCGCATGTTGGCGCCGCAGCCCTTGGAGCCGACGTCGCTCGCCTGCTGCCAGCGGTACTCCTCGCGGCTGAGCCGCTCGCAGGAGCGCAGGCAGGTCATCCCGGGGGCGCGGTTGTTCTCCGGCGACCGCCACCAGTCGACGAACTCCTCGCGCACCGGCCGGGCCAGCCGCAAGGGCGTCAGCGGCCCGCGGGCCAGGGCGGTGCGCAGGCCGCGGCCGAGGGCCAGCGTCATCTGGGTGTCGTCGGTGACCAGCGCCCTGGCGGGCAGCGGGAGCCGGCGCCAGTCGGGCCAGTCGTTCGCGATCATCTCGACCGTCCGGAACTCCGTCACCCGGCCGATCGCGTCCCCGATCGCCAGCCCCAGCAGCGCCCCCGTCGCCTTGCCCACGGCCCTCTCCCCGCTTCCCTACAGCTCGACCAGCAGTTCGCCGAGCCCCCGGATCACGTAGCCCGGGTTCCACTCGGGCTCGCGGCTCAGCCGCAGGCCCGGGGCCCGGCGCAGCAGCGTGCCGTAGGACTCGGTGAGCTCCAGTCTGGCGAGCGGGGCGCCGAGACAGAAGTGGATTCCGGCGCCGAAGGTGACGTGGGGGTTGTCGGCGCGGGCGAGGTCGAGGCGGTCGGGGTCGGTGAAGCGGGCCGGGTCGCGGTTGGCGGAGCCGAAGAGGAGGGCGATCTCGGAGCCGCGCGGGACGGTGACGCCGTGCAGCTCGACGTCCTCCAGGACCCATCGCTCGAACATCTGCAGCGGGGTGTCCCAGCGCATCAGCTCCTCGACGGCGGTGGGCAGCAGCTCGTCCACGGCTCCGCGCAGCCGGGCGAGTTCGCCGGGGTTGCGGAACAGCGCCCACCAGCCGTTGCCGGTGGTGTTGACGGTCGCCTCGTGGCCGGCGTTGAGCAGCAGCACGCAGGTGGAGACCATCTCCTGCTCGCTGAGCGCGTCCGAGCCCTCCTGGGCCTGGATGAGCGCGCTGATCAGGTCGGTGCCGGGGGCGGTGCGGCGCTCGCGGATGAGGGCGCGCAGGTAGTCGGAGAACTCGGTGCTCGCGGTGACGGCCCGGCGGGCCGCCTCCTCGGTCGGGTTGAGCTCGAACATGCCGGTGATGTCGGCGGACCAGGGCCGCAGCAGGTGCCGGTCGGCCTCCGGCACGCCGAGCATCTCGGCGATCACGGCGACCGGCAGCGGCTCGGCGACGGCGGAGATCAGGTCGCCGCCGCCGGCCGCGAGCAGGTCGTCGACGAGTTCTCCGGCGAGCCGCCGGACGGTCGGCCGCAGGCCCTCGACCATGCGCGGGGTGAAGGCCTTGGAGACCAGCCGGCGGATCCGGGTGTGGTCGGGGGCCTCCAGGTCGAGCAGCCCGTGGTCGTTGAGCGTGTGGAAGGGCTCGTGCGCCGGGTCGGGCTCGGGGCGGCCGAACTCCTGGTGGCTGAAGCGGTGCGTGTAGGTGCGGCCGAGCCTGCGGTCCCGCAGCAGCGCGCTGACGTCCGCGTGGCGGGAGACGAGCCACTGCCCGGTGGGTTCGAAGAACGTCACCGGTGCGTGCTCGCGCAGTTCGGCGTACGCGTCGTAGGGGTGGGCCACGAACGCCGCCGACCAGGGGTCGAACTTCGCCGTCGTCGTCATCGCTCGGTCGCTCCAGGCCGTGAGGGGAACCGGAAGGATCATCGTACGCACGCGGTCCGTCGCGTCCAGGGGTGATCCGGAGGGCGTCACCGGGGGCACCGCCGAGGACGCCGGGGCGTCAGGACGCCGGCATGCCAGCACGTCAGACGTCAGGCCCCCGGCGTCAGGACGTCACCGGGGGCGTTCCGCCAGCAGCTTCGCCACCAGCGCGGGGAGCGCCGTGGAGATCGGCTCCCGGACCACCTCGTCGGCGACCTCGTCGAACGGCGTCGGTTCGCCGTTCACCACCACCAGCCGGGCACCGGACTCCCGCGCGATCTGCGGCAGTGCCGCCACCGGGTAGACCTGCAGACTGGTGCCCACCGCGATGAACAGGTCGCAGGCCCTGGCGACGGCGTCGGCCTGCTGCAGCACCACCGGGTCCAGCGACTCCCCGAACATCACCGTCCGCGGCCGGAGCACTCCCCCGCACTCCCGGCAGGCCGGGTCCGGCTCCCCCGCCGCGACCCGCTCCAGCGCCTGTTCCATCGCGCCGACCGCCCGGCAGCCCACGCACTGCACCTCCCGCGCGGTGCCGTGCAGTTCGAGCACCTTGCGGGCCGGCAGTCCGGAGCGCTGGTGCAGCCCGTCCACGTTCTGGGTGAGCACCCGCAGCGGCAGGCCGGAACGCTCCAGCTCGACCAGCGCCCGGTGCCCGGCGTTCGGCTCGGCCCCGAGCGCGCCCGCCTCGGCTCGCATCACCCACGCCCGGCGGCGCACCTCCGGGTCCCCCAGGTAGGGGCCGATGGTGACCATCCGTTGGGCCGACGGGTCACGCTGCCAGAGCCCCTGCGGGCCGCGGTAGTCGGGGATGCCGGAGTCGGTCGAGATGCCCGCGCCGGTGAGGACGGCGATCAGGGGGCGCTTCGTGGTCATGCCCGGACGGTACGGCCGGGGCCGCCGGCACCGCCACCGAGTATCCGCACGCGGCGCCGGCTCCACCGCGGACCGGCCGGGGAACGGACGGACGGGTGCCCGCTCCTCCCCTGCGGGAGCGGGCACCCGTCCGGACCGGCCCACCGCGGTCAGGCCAGGGCCGCGCGGCGCACCGTGCCGGGCCGGACCAGCGGGGCCAGGGCCGCCAGGTAGCAGACGGCCGCCACCGGGATCAGCGCCAGGTCGACCCCCGAGGCGGCGGTGCCCACCAGCATCAGCACCGGGCTCCACCAGCGCAGCGCCCGGGCCGGGCCGGCCGCCGCGGCGACCAGCAGCGCCAGCAGGCCGACGTAGAACAGCAGCGGACCGACCTGGTAGACGAGCGGCAGCACCCCCGGCACGCCCTGCACCCGGTCGAACAGCCGCGACTGATCGGCCTTGTCGGCCGCCACCACACCCACGTACAGGTCGATCCCGATCTGCACCAGCGAGCACGCCAGGCCCGCGAACGCCGTCCCCAGCGCCGCCCCGGCCGCGGCCCGCCCGGCGGCGGAGCGCGGGGCGAGCAGCCCGCGCAGGGCCACCAGCACCGGGGCGAACAGCAGCAGGCCGGCGAACATCGCGGTGTGGCCGGCCGTCCAGCCGAGCCCGGGGGCCCGGGAGCCGGGGACCAGCCGGATGCCGCCGTACAGCGCCATCAGCGCCGGGGCGGCGACGGCTGCGTACGGGGTGAGGCGGTGCGTGCGAAGGCGGTTCATCCTGGGCTCCTGCGGTGATCCGTGGTCCGTTCCGACCCCACCGATGCTGTCCGCCGACCCCCTCGTCACGGATCGCCCGCACCGGTGAACCCGCCGCCTCCCCCGCACGGGGGAGCACCGGCCGCGGCCCGCCCGGCCGGCGCCTCAGGACTCCCCGGCCACCACCGCGCCGGCCTCGTACGCGAACACCACCGCGTGCACCCGGTCCCGCAGCCCCAGCTTGCCGAGCACGTTGCTGACGTGGGTCTTCACGGTGTGCTCGCTGACCACCAGCTCGGCCGCGATCTCCGCGTTGGACAGTCCGCGCGCCAGCAGCCGCAGGGTCTCCTGCTCGCGCAGGGTCAGCTGCTCCAGCAGCCGGGACGGCGGCCGCACCGCCCGTTCGGGCGCGCCCGGGCGGCGGGCGGCGAACTCGCCGATCAGCCGCCGCGTCACCGAGGGGGCGAGCAGCGCCTCGCCGGAGGCCACCATCCGCACCCCGTGGGCCAGGTCGTCCCGCCGGACGTCCTTGAGCAGGAAGCCGCTCGCGCCGGCGTACAGCGCGTCGAAGACGTAGTCGTCCGCGTCGAAGGTGGTCAGCATGATCACCTTGGTGGCCGGGAACTCGGCGCAGACCCGGCGGGCCGCCTCCAGGCCGTCCATCACCGGCATCCGGACGTCCAGCAGCAGGACGTCCGGGCCGTGGGTGCGGACCGCCTCGACGGCCTCGGCGCCGTCCCGGGCCTCGGCCACCACCTCGATGTCGGGCTGCGCGTCCAGGATCATCCCGAACCCGGCCCGCACCAGCTCCTGGTCGTCCGCGACGACCACCCTGATCGGCTTCATCCGCCCGCCTCCTCCACCACCAGGCCCGCCGCCCCCAACGGCAGCCGGGCACTCACCAGGAAACCGCCGCCACCCGGCCCGGGCCCGGCCTCGGCCCGCCCGCCGCAGGCCGCCGCCCGTTCCCGGATGCCGACCAGGCCCCGGCCGCCGGACCAGCCCGCCACGGTGCCGGCGGCGGCCACCGGCAGCCCCCGGCCGTTGTCGGACACCACCAGCTCCATCACCTCGCCGGCCCGCCGCACCCGCACGGCCACCCGGTCCGCACCGGAGTGCTTGACCGTGTTGGTGAGCGCCTCCTGCACGATCCGGTACGCCGCGGCCTGGACGTCGGCGGGCACCGCGGCCAGCCCTTCGGCCAGTTCGAGCTCCACCGTCAGCCCGGCCCGGCGCACCCGCTCGGCCACCGCGGCGAGCTCGGCCAGCCGGGGCTGCGGGGCCAGCTCCGGGCCGGCCCCCTGCTCCTTCAGCACCCCGAGCACGCGCCGCAGCTGGACCATCGCGTCCCGGCCCGCGTCGGCGATGGTGTCGAAGGCGCGGATCGCCCGCTCCGGATCCCCGTGCACCACCAGCGGCCCCGCCTCGGCCTGGATCACCATCAGCGAGACGGCGTGCGCCAGGATGTCGTGCATCTCGCGGGCGATCCTGGCACGCTCCTCCGCCACCGCGCGCCCGGCCTCGCTGGCCACCCGCTCCCCCGCCTCCCGGGCCCGCTCGGCCTCCAGCCGGGCCAGCCGCCGCTGGGCCCGCACCAGCGAGCCGAAGACGAACGAGCCGACCGAGGTGAGCAGGCTGAACAGCATGCCGTTCGGCGAGTGGGTGCCGACCACGTTGCCGACCACCACCGCCGCCAGCACCGCCCAGCGGGCCCGCTCCGAGCAGCGCTCGGCGACGGTGTAGAGGCCGATCACGCCGGCCAGCGGCACCTGCGGGTTCGCCGAGTGCGCCACCACGGACAGCGTCACGAAGGCCACGCTGCTCGCCGCGAGCGCCCCGAGCGGCGCCCGGCGCCGCCAGGGCAGTGGCAGCGCGGTCGACACGGCCACCAGGTAGACCCACCCCGGCCAGGCCGTGTCGTCGTTGTAGACCGCCCAGACCGAGATCGCGGCCGAGGCCGCCGCCAGCGCGGAGTCCAGCACGTACGGACTCAGCCCCGCGGACCACTTCCGCCAGCGCGCCGCTCCCACCACCCTCGGCCCTCCCCCGTAGCCGGGGGCGCCGCCCCCGCGGAGAAGATCATGCCCTACCGGCAGCACCTCCGGAACGGCCCGGACGGGCCGGGCCGCAGCGGACCGCACCGGCCGGGCCCGCGCCGGCTCAGGCACCGTCGACCGTCACACCGCCGGCCCCGGTCCGCGCGGTGATGCTGTGCGCGGCCCCCGGCCGGGACGGGATCCCGACCTCCACCCCGCCGGCGCCCGCCCGGGCGTCCACCGCGTACTCCGCCCCGTTCGGCACCCGGACCCGCACCCCACCGGTCGAGGCCGTCGCCTCCACCGTGTCCGGCGCGGCCGCGAAGTCGGCCCGCACGCCGCCCGTCCCGGTGCTCAGCCGGACGTTCTTCGAGGTCAGCCCGGTGGCCTCGACCCCGCCGGTGCGCACCTGCGCCTGCACCTCGCCGGCCAGCCCGACCAGCCGCACCCCGCCGGTCTCCTGCTCGATCCGCACCTTCGTCCCGGCCGGCACCCGCACCGTGTACCCGACGCCGCAGCCGCTGCAGTCGTAGGTCAGCCGCAGCACGCCGTCCCTGACCTCGTGGGTGGTGGCGGGCGCGTCGCCCCGGTAGTTCTGCTCCTCGACCACCTGCACCGCGTCGCCACCGCCGGTCACCACGATCCCCCCGGTGTGCGCGTCGACCACCAGCTCCCGCACCGGCTCGGAGACCCGGTAGCGCACCGTCCGGTGCTCCTGGTCGTCCCCCGGCAGGCAGGCCGACATCCCCGCCAGCACCGCCCCCGTGATCGCCACCGCGCCCAGCATCCGCTTCATCTCCGGCCCCCTTCGAAAGCCCCGTCGTCCCGGCTCCGGAAGCCTCCCGCGGCGGCCCGCTCCGCCACCTCCCCCGGCGGAGCGGTTCCCGCGCCTCCCCCGCACGGGGGAGCGCCCCCGTCCCTCCCCCGGGAACGCCGAAGGGCCCGGAGGCGTGATGCCTCCGGGCCCTTCGAACGAGTAGCGGGGACAGGATTTGAACCTGCGACCTCTGGGTTATGAGCCCAGCGAGCTACCGAGCTGCTCCACCCCGCGTCGGTGAACACGACCTTACGCCACTGCGGCCGAATCACCTAACCGGTTGTTCCCGGGCCCCCTCACCGGCCCCTCACCGGCCCCGCCCCGGCCCCTCCCCGGCCTCGCGCCGGCCCCTCACGACCCTGCGGAGGCGCCCCGCGGAGCCGGGGAACGCCGCAGGGCGGCCACCCCCTGAGGGGTGACCGCCCTGCGGTCGGTGACACCTGGACCGGCCTCCCGCCCGTCACCGGGCGGAGAGGGGGACTCAGCCGGTGTACGGGCCGTAGTCGTAGTCGTCCAGCGGGACAGCCTGGCCGGAGCCGGCGCCGAAGGGCGACAGGTCGTAGTCGTCGTAGCCGACGGCCGAGTACATGGCGGCCTTGGCCTCCTCGGTCGGCTCGACCCGGATGTTGCGGTAGCGGGGCAGACCCGTACCGGCCGGGATGAGCTTACCGAGGATGACGTTCTCCTTGAGGCCCAGCAGCGGGTCCGACTTGGCGTGGATCGCCGCGTCGGTGAGGACCCGGGTCGTCTCCTGGAAGGAGGCGGCCGACAGCCAGGACTCGGTGGCCAGCGAGGCCTTGGTGATACCCATCAGCTGCGGACGGCCGGAGGCGGGGTGACCGCCCTCGGAGACCACGCGACGGTTCTCCTGCTCGAAGCGGCCGCGCTCGACGAGCTCGCCCGGGAGCAGCTCGGCGTCGCCCGACTCGATGATCGTCACGCGGCGGAGCATCTGCCGGATGATGATCTCGATGTGCTTGTCGTGGATCGACACACCCTGCGAGTTGTAGACCTTCTGGACCTCGGCGACCAGGTGGATCTGGACGGCGCGCTGGCCCATGATGCGCAGGACGTCGTGCGGGTTGGTGGCACCCATGGTCAGCTTCTGGCCGACCTCGACCGCCTCGCCCTCGCTGACCAGCAGCTTGACGCGCTTCGAGACCGGGTAGGCGATCTCGTCGGTGCCGTCGTCCGGCGTGACGACCAGCTTGCGGGTCTTCTCGGTGTCCTCGATGCGGACCCGGCCCTGCGCCTCCGAGATCGGGGCCACACCCTTGGGGGTACGGGCCTCGAAGAGCTCGACGACACGCGGCAGACCCTGGGTGATGTCGTCACCGGCCACACCACCGGTGTGGAAGGTACGCATCGTCAGCTGGGTGCCGGGCTCACCGATGGACTGGGCGGCGATGATGCCGACCGCCTCACCGATGTCGACCAGCTTGCCGGTGGCCAGCGAGCGCCCGTAGCACATGGCACAGGTGCCGACGGCCGACTCGCAGGTCAGGATCGAGCGGGTCTTGACCTCGGCGATGTTGTGCCGGATCAGCTCGTCGATCAGCACGTCACCGAGGTCGGTGTTGGCGGTGGCCAGCAGCTTGCCGTCGATGGTGATGTCTTCGGCGAGCATGCGGGCGTACACGCTGGTCTCGACGTCGTCGGCCTTGCGCAGCACGCCGTCCGCACCCACGGAGCCGATCGCCAGCTTCAGGCCGCGCTCGGTGCCGCAGTCCTCCTCGCGGATGATGACGTCCTGGGAGACGTCGACCAGACGACGGGTGAGGTAACCGGAGTCGGCGGTACGGAGGGCGGTGTCGGCCAGACCCTTACGGGCACCGTGGGTGGAGATGAAGTACTCCAGCACGGACAGACCCTCACGGAACGACGCCTTGATGGGTCGCGCGATGGTCTCGTTCTTGGCGTTCGACACCAGACCACGCATACCGGCGATCTGGCGCATCTGCATCATGTTTCCACGGGCGCCCGAGTCGACCATCATGAAGATGGGGTTCGTCTTCGGGAAGTTCGCGGCCATGGCGTCCGCGACCTCGTTGGTCGCCTGGGTCCAGATGCCGACGAGCTCCTGCTTGCGCTCGTTGTCGGTGATCAGACCGCGCTCGTACTGCTTCTGGACCTTCTCGGCCTTGGCCTCGTAGCCCTCCAGGATGGCGGGCTTGCTCGGCGGGACGATGACGTCCGAGATGGAGACGGTGACACCCGAACGGGTCGACCAGTGGAAGCCGGCCGCCTTCAGGTTGTCCAGGGTCGCCGCGACGACGACCTTGGGGTAGCGCTCCGCCAGGTCGTTGACGATCGCGGAGAGCTGCTTCTTGCCCACCTCGTAGTCGACGAACGGGTAGTCCTCGGGCAGCAGCTCGTTGAAGAGCGCGCGGCCCAGGGTGGTGGTCAGGCGGAACGGCTCGCCGTCGAACCAGGTGGACTGGCCCTCCTCGTCCACCGGCGGGGTCCAGCCGCGCGGCGGGACGGTGCCGGCCTGCAGGCGCAGCTCGATCGGGGCCTGGACGTCCAGGTCGCGGGCGTCGAAGGCCATGATCGCCTCGGCGGTCGACGAGAAGGTGCGGCCGGCGCCCTTCACGTTGTCGCGGTCCGAGGTGAGGAAGAACAGACCGAGCACCATGTCCTGGGTCGGCATGGTGACGGGGCGACCGTCGGCCGGCTTCAGGATGTTGTTCGAGGACAGCATCAGGATGCGGGCCTCGGCCTGCGCCTCCGCGGAGAGCGGCAGGTGGACGGCCATCTGGTCACCGTCGAAGTCCGCGTTGAACGCGGTGCAGACGAGCGGGTGGATCTGGATGGCCTTGCCCTCGACCAGCTGCGGCTCGAAGGCCTGGATGCCGAGGCGGTGCAGGGTGGGCGCACGGTTCAGCAGGACCGGGTGTTCGGCGATGACCTCTTCGAGGACGTCCCACACGACCGGACGGGCGCGCTCGACCATGCGCTTCGCCGACTTGATGTTCTGCGCGTGGTTCAGGTCGACCAGGCGCTTCATCACGAACGGCTTGAAGAGCTCCAGCGCCATGGCCTTGGGCAGACCGCACTGGTGCAGCTTGAGCTGCGGGCCGACGACGATGACCGAACGGGCCGAGTAGTCGACTCGCTTGCCGAGCAGGTTCTGGCGGAAACGACCCTGCTTGCCCTTCAGCATGTCGCTGAGGGACTTCAGCGGGCGGTTGCCCGGGCCGGTGACCGGACGGCCGCGGCGGCCGTTGTCGAACAGCGCGTCGACGGCCTCCTGGAGCATGCGCTTCTCGTTGTTCACGATGATCTCGGGCGCGCCGAGGTCGAGAAGCCGCTTCAGGCGGTTGTTGCGGTTGATGACGCGGCGGTACAGGTCGTTCAGGTCGGAGGTCGCGAAGCGGCCACCGTCCAGCTGCACCATCGGACGCAGGTCCGGCGGGATGACCGGGACGCAGTCCAGCACCATGCCGTTGGGCTTGTTGGTGGTCTGCAGGAACGCCGAGACGACCTTGAGGCGCTTGAGCGCACGGGTCTTCTTCTGGCCCTTGCCGGTGCGGATGATCTCGCGCAGGCGCTCGGACTCCTCGGCCAGGTCGAAGGTCTCGAGGCGGTCCTTGAGGGCCGCCGCGCCCATCGAGCCGGAGAAGTAGGTGCCGAAGCGGTCGCGCAGCTCGCGGTAGAGCAGCTCGTCGCCCTCGAGGTCCTGGACCTTGAGGTTCTTGAAGCGGGCCCACACCTCGTCGAGGCGGTCCAGCTCGCGCTGCGCGCGGTCGCGCAGCTGCTTCATCTCGCGCTCGGCGCCCTCGCGCACCTTGCGGCGCACGTCGGCCTTGGCGCCCTCGGCCTCCAGCTCGGCGAGGTCGGTCTCGGCCTTCTTGGCGCGGGCCTCGAGGTCGGAGTCGCGGCGGTTCTCGATCTGCTGGCGCTCGACCGAGACGTGCGCCTCCAGGGACGGCAGGTCGCGCTGGCGGCGCTCGTCGTCGACCCAGGTGATCATGTAGGCGGCGAAGTAGATGACCTTCTCGAGGTCCTTCGGCGCCAGGTCCAGCAGGTAGCCCAGGCGGGACGGGACACCCTTGAAGTACCAGATGTGGGTGACCGGGGCGGCCAGCTCGATGTGGCCCATCCGCTCGCGGCGCACCTTGGCGCGGGTCACCTCGACGCCGCAGCGCTCGCAGATGATGCCCTTGAAGCGGACGCGCTTGTACTTACCGCAGTAGCACTCCCAGTCCCGGGTGGGGCCGAAGATCTTCTCGCAGAAGAGTCCGTCCTTTTCGGGCTTCAGGGTGCGGTAGTTGATGGTCTCCGGCTTCTTGACCTCGCCGTGCGACCACTGGCGGATGTCGTCGGCGGTGGCCAGGCCGATGCGGAGCTCGTCGAAGAAGTTGACGTCAAGCACTGGTCGTCAAGCCCTCTTTCGTAAGTCGAGAGTCGTTCATGTGGTCTGAGGGGGGCCTGGGGGTGGGCCGGCTGCGCGGGCAGCCGGCCCCACCTCCGTCAGACCTCTTCGACGCTGCTCGGCTCGCGCCGGGACAGGTCGATGCCGAGCTCCTCGGCGGCGCGGAACACGTCCTCGTCGGAGTCCCGCATCTCGATGGACTGGCCGTCCGAGGACAGCACCTCCACGTTGAGGCAGAGCGACTGCATTTCCTTGATGAGGACCTTGAAGGACTCGGGAATGCCGGGCTCGGGGATGTTCTCGCCCTTGACGATGGCCTCGTAGACCTTCACGCGGCCGAGCACGTCGTCGGACTTGATGGTGAGCAGCTCCTGCAGCGCGTAGGCCGCGCCGTACGCCTCGAGGGCCCACACCTCCATCTCACCGAAGCGCTGACCACCGAACTGCGCCTTACCACCGAGCGGCTGCTGGGTGATCATCGAGTACGGGCCGGTCGAGCGGGCGTGCAGCTTGTCGTCGACCAGGTGGTGCAGCTTGAGGATGTACATGTAGCCGACCGAGACCGGCATCGGGAACGGCTCGCCGGAGCGGCCGTCGAACAGGCGGGCCTTGCCGGTGGAGTTCACCAGGCGCTCACCGTCACGGGTGAGGGTGGTGTTGTCCAGCAGACCGGTGATCTCGTCCTCGCGGGCGCCGTCGAAGACCGGGGTGGCGAGGTTGGTGCCGCCCTGGACGGTGTCGGCGCCGATCGCCTGCAGGCGCTGGGCCCACTCGTCGGCGAGGCCGGAGACGTCCCAACCCTGCTTGGCGAGCCACCCGAGGTGGATCTCCAGGACCTGTCCCGGGTTCATTCGGGACGGGACACCCAGCGGGTTGAGGATGATGTCGACCGGGGTGCCGTCCTCGAGGAACGGCATGTCCTCGACCGGGAGGATCTTGGAGATGACACCCTTGTTGCCGTGGCGGCCGGCGAGCTTGTCACCGTTGGTGATCTTGCGCTTCTGGGCCACGTAGACGCGGACCAGCTGGTTCACGCCGGGGGGCAGCTCGTCGCCCTCCTCGCGGTCGAAGACGCGGACGCCGATGACCTTGCCGGACTCACCGTGCGGCACCTTCAGCGAGGTGTCGCGGACCTCACGGGCCTTCTCACCGAAGATCGCGCGGAGCAGGCGCTCCTCCGGGGTCAGCTCGGTCTCACCCTTCGGGGTGACCTTGCCGACCAGGATGTCGCCGGTGACGACGTCGGCGCCGATGCGGATGATGCCGCGCTCGTCGAGGTCGGCGAGGACCTCCTCGGAGACGTTCGGGATGTCCCGGGTGATCTCCTCGGGGCCGAGCTTGGTGTCACGGGCGTCGACCTCGTGCTCCTCGATGTGGATCGAGGAGAGGACGTCGTCCTGCACGAGGCGCTGCGACAGGATGATCGCGTCCTCGTAGTTGTGACCCTCCCACGACATGAACGCCACGAGCAGGTTCTTGCCGAGGGCCATCTCGCCCTCGTCGGTGCACGGGCCGTCGGCCAGGACCTGGCCGGACTCGACCCGGGCGCCCTCGTCCACGAGCACCTTCTGGTTGAAGGCGGTGCCCTGGTTCGAGCGGGTGAACTTGGCGGCGCGGTACGTGGTGTACGTGCCGTCGTCGTTGGCCACGGTGACGTAGTCGGCCGAGACCTCCTGGACGACACCGGCCTTCTCGGCGGTGATGACGTCCGCGGCGTCGACGGCGCAGCGGTACTCCATGCCGGTGCCGACCAGCGGAGCCTCGCTCTTCAGCAGCGGCACCGCCTGGCGCATCATGTTCGAGCCCATGAGCGCGCGGTTGGCGTCGTCGTGCTCGAGGAACGGGATCATGGCGGTCGCGACCGACACCATCTGGCGCGGCGAGACGTCCATGTAGTCGATCTCGGTGCCGGGGATGTAGTCGATCTCGCCGCCACGGCGGCGGACCAGGACGCGCGGCTCGGCGAAGTGCAGGTCCGCGGTCAGCGGCGCGTTCGCCTGGGCGATGACGTAGCGGTCCTCCTCGTCGGCGGTGAGGTAGTCCACCTTCTCGGTGACGACACCGTCGACGACCTTGCGGTACGGGGTCTCGATGAAGCCGAAGGCGTTGACCCGGCCGTACGAGGCCAGCGACCCGATCAGACCGATGTTCGGGCCTTCCGGGGTCTCGATCGGACACATGCGGCCGTAGTGCGAGGGGTGCACGTCACGGACCTCGAAGCCGGCGCGCTCACGGGAGAGACCACCGGGACCGAGGGCGGACAGACGGCGCTTGTGGGTCAGGCCCGACAGCGGGTTCGTCTGGTCCATGAACTGCGACAGCTGGCTGGTGCCGAAGAACTCCTTGATGGAGGCGACGACCGGCCGGATGTTGATCAGGGTCTGCGGCGTGATCGCCTCGACGTCCTGGGTGGTCATGCGCTCGCGCACGACGCGCTCCATGCGGGCGAGACCCGTACGGACCTGGTTCTGGATGAGCTCGCCGACGTTGCGCAGGCGGCGGTTGCCGAAGTGGTCGATGTCGTCGACCTCGACCACGATGTCGCGGCCGGTCTCGTCGTTCCACTCGGTCTCACCGGCGTGCAGCTTCACCAGGTACTTGATCGCACCGATGATGTCGGGCTCGGTGAGCACGCCGGAGTCCAGCGACTCGGCGTTGCCCAGCTTCCGGTTCACCTTGTAGCGGCCGACCTTCGCGAGGTCGTAGCGCTTCGGGTTGAAGTACAGGTTCTCCAGAAGCGTCTGCGCGGCCTCGCGCGTCGGCGGCTCGCCGGGGCGCAGCTTGCGGTAGATGTCCAGCAGCGCGTCGTCCTGGCCCTGGGTGTGGTCCTTCTCCAGGGTGTTGCGCATGGACTCGTACTCGCCGAACTCCTCGAGAATCATCTCGTTGGTCCAGCCGAGCGCCTTGAGCAGCACGGTGACGGACTGCTTGCGCTTGCGGTCGATGCGGACGCCGACCATGTCGCGCTTGTCGATCTCCATCTCCAGCCAGGCACCACGCGAGGGGATGACCTTGCAGGAGTAGATGTCCTTGTCGGACACCTTGTCCAGGGTGGAGTCGAAGTACACACCCGGGGAGCGGACCAGCTGCGACACGACGACACGCTCGGTGCCGTTGATCACGAACGTGCCCTTGTGGGTCATGAGCGGGAAGTCGCCCATGAAGACCGTCTGAGACTTGATCTCACCGGTCTCGTTGTTGGTGAACTCGGCCGTGACGAAGAGCGGGGCCGCGAACGTGAAGTCGCGGTCCTTGCACTCGTCAATGGAGTTCTTCGGCGGCTCGAAACGGTGGTCGCGGAAGGTCAGCGACATCGACCCACTGAAGTCCTCGATCGGGGAGATCTCCTCGAAGATCTCCTCCAGACCGGACTTGGTGGGGACGTCCAGACCGTTCTCCAGCGCCTCCTCGACCCGGGACTTCCAGGCCGCGTTGCCGAGCAGCCAGTCAAAGCTCTCGGTCTGCAGGGCGAGGAGGTTGGGGACCTCGAGGGGCTCCTTGATCTTCGCGAACGAGACGCGGAGCGGGGCGGTGGATGCGGCGGAATTGTTCGAGGCGTTGCGCGGCGCGGCCAAGAGGGGGGTCCTTCCGAGGGCTCGGAGCTCACTACGCGCGTACCAGCCGGGCCTGCTTGGGCTTGGTCCCGCCTCCCTCGCCACTGGCCTCCGCCGGGGATCGAAACCCCAGGTCAGAGCCGCTTTGCGGAGGCGATGCCAGACCCCTTCAGGGCAACGCAAACTCCGGGCGACGAGTCACGGAGCAGCTAACAGGCAGCGCAAAGGGACAGTGTAGCCAAAGGGCACACTGCTGTCCAGCTCTGATTCGGAAACCGAATCGGAGACTCCTCCCGGTAGCCGGCGGCCGCGAACGACCACCGGGTACTGCACCGGCCCGGGCACTGCCCGGGCCCCATAACTCACGTGGAGTCATTTCCCGCCGGAGCCACTGGTTATGCATCCAGCGGCGAACCAACCGGGCGGACTCGCGCCTTGAGAATCGCGCGCCGCGCCGGGTTCGTCAAGGGCCCGCCGGCGGGGCGGGCCTCGACCCCTTCATCGGTCGGACGCCCCCCGGCGTTACAGAAGCCGTGGTGGGGGCCACCGCCGATGACGGTGATCACCATACCCCCCGGCACCGACGGTGCCGAGTGGACTCTCGGCCGGACCGGTGGCCCGGCGCCGCGGGGCCCGGTGGGGCCGGGAACGCGAAAAGGCCGGGCCGACCACCCGCAAGGGTGATCGGCCCGGCCTCGGGCGCCCTCAGCCCACAAGGGGCTCAGGGGGTACCCACCAGCCGACTACGGCTGGCGAGGAGTCACTTGACGGTGACCTTGGCGCCGGCACCCTCGAGGGCGGCCTTGGCCTTCTCGGCAACGTCCTTGGCAACCTTCTCCAGGACCTTGGCACCAGCGGTGTCAACGAGGTCCTTGGCCTCCTTCAGGCCGAGGGAGGTCAGGGTGCGCACCTCCTTGATGACCTGGATCTTCTTGTCGCCAGCGCCCTCGAGGATGACGTCGAACTCGTCCTGCTCCTCGACGGCCTCGGCCGGGGCACCGGCGGCGGCAACGCCGGCCACGGCGACCGGGGCAGCGGCGGTGACGTCGAACTTGTCCTCGAAGGCCTTCACGAAGGCGGCGAGCTCGATGAGGGTGAGCTCCTCGAACTGCGCGAGCAGCTCGTCCTGGGTCAGCTTCGCCATGATGGCGTCCTTCCACTAAATCGGCAGGTGGTGCCGTATGTACGGGTTGGGCGGGCACGGGCCCGCAGCGAGGCGTGAGCCTGCCGAACTACTCGGCGGCCTCGTCCTCGGCGGCGGGAGCCGGCGTACCGGCACCGCCCTGCTCGACCTTGTCGCGCAGCGCGTCCACAGTGCGGACGAGCTTCGACGGCAGGGCCTGGAAGAGCGCGGCAGCCTGGGACTGCTTGGCCTTCAGGGCACCCGCCAGCTTGGCGAGCAGCACCTCGCGGGACTCGAGGTCCGCGAGCTTCTTGATCTCATCGGCGGACAGCGCCTTACCGTCAAGGACACCGCCCTTGATGATGAGAGCGGGGTTCTCCTTGGCGAAGTCACGCAGAGCCTTCGCCGACTCCACCGGGTCACCGGTGACGAAGGCGACAGCCGTCGGACCGTTGAACAGGTCGTCGAGCTCGGAGATCCCGGCCTCATTGGCCGCGATCTTGGTCAGCGTGTTCTTCACCACGGCGTACTCGGCGTTCTCGCCGAGCGAGCGACGCAGGGTCTTGACCTGCTTCACCGAGAGACCGCGGTACTCGGTCAGCAGCGCCGCGGAGGAGCCACGGAACTTGTCCGTGATCTCGGCGACGGCAGCAGCCTTGTCGGGCCTTGCCATAGGCTTACGCCTCCTTCCGTGATGTCGAAGTCCGGCCGACCGCGAAAGTCGACCATTCACACCTCGAACCGGCCGGACGGAAGGAAAGCTCCTGCGGAAAAGCAGATGAGCCCCGGTGCGCAGGCGCACGGGGCTCGTGACGACCTCGACGGGCGATCGCGCGAACGCGGACCCGGAAGTCGAAGCTCCAGACACACCTGCGCGGGCTGCCTGCGCACGAGGCGCAGATCCTTCGGCCACCCGCTCCCCTGGGGGCGCATGGTGACAACCAGCGGTCTTTGGCTTCGGCAACATTAACCGGACGCGCCCGTCCGGGGCAAATCGCCCCCGACCGACCGGCCCGGGGCGGTGCCCGCAGGGCCCTCCGGGCTCAGCGGGCCAGCGGGGAGACCGTCCGGGTCCCGGTGTCCACGGTGTCCGTCTCGGCCGGGGCCTGCACCGAGAGCAGCGGGCCGGCGAAGTCGGAGTAGACCACCGAGTCGTCCGCCCGGCCGCTGTCCCCGCTGCCGGTGCGCTGGAGCTTGACCAGCTGGTCCTTGTCGTTGAGCCAGAGGTCCAGGGTGAGCGAGAGCGAGCCGCCGGGGGCCAGCGCGGCCCGCAGGCCGTCGCGGCGGGCCTGGGTCAGCTGGGTCTGGGCGGCCGCGTAGCGCTCGGCGGTGGTGACGACCCGGTAGTGCTCGACCGTCGAGTCCTCGTACTTCTCCTCCGCGACGAACTGGGCGTCCGCGCCGTCGGCGGTGGCGGCGGCCAGCGCCTCGACCGGGTTCAGCAGGTCGATCAGGCCCGCGTAGGGGACCTCCTTGTGGCCGTTCTGGTCCGCCGGGACGGCGAACCGCTCCCAGTGCCGGCCGCCCTGGCGGGCCGCGGTGGCGGCGTCGCCGCCCTGGTACGCGACGGTGTCCACGACGATCAGCTGCTCGGCCCCCGAGGGGGTGGAGCGCTTGATCTGGAGCGCCGTCTTGGGCTGCCAGAAGAGCGGCCCGGCCCCGGCGTCCGCGCCCAGCCGGTAGCTGACCTTGGCCCGGCGGGCGGTCTGCACGGCCAGTTGTGCGGAGAGCAGCACCCCGTGCGGCGACCGGTCGGTGGGCTTGGCCGGCCCGGTCGGCGAGGCGGTGGTGGTCGGACTCGGGCTGCCGGAGGGCGTGGGCGGTGCGTCCTCACCGCCGCCGCATCCGGTCAGCCCGGTCGCCAACAGGACGACGGCGGCGAGTGCCGCCAGCCGCTGTCGTCCCGCCATCGTCCGATCCCTCCTCGCCCGGGCGCCGTGTCGGCGACCTTCGTCTCCGGCCACCTTGCCACCCGGGCCGGGGTCAGCTGGTGGCGCCCCCCTTGCCGAGCTTGGCGAGTTCGGCCTGGTCCACCGTGTCGGACGGGTCCGGTGCGGTCGTGGTGACCGGGGTGCCGTAGTCCGAGTAGGTGACGGTGGCCTTGAACGGGCCGGCCTTGGTGTCGGCCTGCTCGGTGCGCTTGACCACCAGCTGGTCGGCGTCGACCCAGACGTCGACCTGCTCGCTGGTGATGCCGGCGGTGTCCAGGTTCTGCTTGATCTGGTCCGCCTGCTCCTGGGTCAGCCCCTTGCCGGTGGCGGCGGCGATGTCGGTGGCGCTGAGCTCGCCGGTGTAGTGGGTGGCGGGCTTGCCGTTCACCGACTCCTGGCCGACCTCGGTCACCTTGCCGGAGGCGATCAGCGTGCGGACGCCCTGGACCGGGTCGGCGCTCTTGAGCTGGTCGCTCGCGCCGCCGGTGGTCTTGGCCTGGTCGGCCATGCTGTACCGCAGCCAGTGCCGGCCGCCGAGGGCGTCGACCACGTTGCCGCCGAGGCGCAGGTACATCGCGTCCTTGGTGAAGCGGTACGGCGCGGACTGGCTGCCGGTCAGCGGCGTGATGGCCTTGCCCAGCGGTGAGCCGGACATGTCCATCGTGATGTCGCCCCGGAGGCCGTCGGCCCAGGAGACGGCGCCCTTGCCCTTCATGGTGACCTCGCCGAACACGATCGACTCGTCGATCTTGGCCGACTTGGCGGCGCTGGTCTTCTGGGTCACCTGCTCCAGGAAGACCACCGGGGTGACCTTCGCGGGCGGTGCGCTCGGGGTGCTCGGCGCGGCGGCCGACGGCGTCGCCGCGGCGGCGGTGGTCGGCTGCGCGGCCGCGGTGGTCGGCGCGGGCGCGGCGGTCTTGTCGTCGTTGTTGTTGCAGGCGGTCGCGGTCAGCGCCAGAGCGGCGAGGACGACGGCGACTGCGGCCTTGCGGGTTCCAGGCATGGTTCCCCCCTTGAGGATCCCAACGATCCAGAGAAGAGCAGATTTTCAGCTTCTTCTCATCCGGGACTCTAACGGATCGCCAGAGCCCCCATGCACCGGTTTGTCCCCCTCCCCTAGGTACCCGCGGGAGGGGTCGCGTCCCCCGCCGCGAGAGCTGAGACATCCGTCGTGGTCACCGTGGTTCCCGCGCTGCCGCGGACCGTCTCACGGAGCTTCAGCAACTGCTCGCCGGGGCCGACCCAGACGTCGTAGCCGATCGCCTGGACACCCCGCCGGTGGTACCAGTCGACCACCGCGGCCAGCCGGCCGGGGGCCAGCTCCCCGTCCGCGGTGAAGTACTCGGCCACCGTCGCGGAGCCCCGGTAGTGCGCGACGGTGACCCCGGCCAGCTGCTCGCCGCCGAGCGAGCCGAGCTTGCCGGTCTGCGCCATCGTGTAGGCGCGGCTGCCCGGGTTGGTGATCAGCCCGGTCATCCAGCCGCCCGCGTAGCCGCCCGGCGCCGCGTCCGCCGCCCGCGGGTCCAGCGACTCCGCGGTGTCCCGGTCGGCGTGCCGGGGCGGGGCGCCCTGGTAGGCGAGGTCGAGCGCACCGTCGCGGACGGTCAGCTGCCCGGCGCCCCGCTCGTCGGTGACGGTCAGCGCGGCCTCGTCCCTGGCGCCCCAGGAGAGCGTGCCGGTGGCGGTGCGCCGGCCGTCGGGGCCCTCCTCGACCACGTCGATCCGGGCGCCGCCGACGTCGTCCAGCGCCTGGGCCGCGGTGAGCACCACCTGCCGGGGCGGCACGGGCGCGGCCGCGCCGCCGGGGGTCCGGGTGTCCTGGACGGCGAGCAGGCTGCAGCCCGTGGTGGCGCCGAGCAGCAGGAGGGCCGCCGCCAGGAGGGCGGGGCGGGGGGTGGGCGGCACGGCACGCTCCGACGGTCACACGTTCTGCACATGAGCTGACCGGCAGAGCGTACGACGACTCGGTCACACGTTCCCATCCTGTGAGGTCACCATCCGGAAACGACGGCGGGCCCGCACCCCCGTGAAGGGGTGCGGGCCCGCCGTGACGGACTGCTTCAGAGCCGGGAGGCTCAGACCGCGGCCGGGTCCTCCTCGACGAGGAGGTTGCGGGTGCGGTTCGGGTCGACCGGGACACCCGGGCCGATGGTGGTGCTGACCGCGGTCTTCTTGATGTAGCGGCCCTTGGCGGCGGACGGCTTGGCGCGGAGCACCTCGTCCAGCGCGGCGGCGTAGTTCTCGACCAGCTGCTCGTCGGTGAAGGAGACCTTACCGATGATGAAGTGCAGGTTCGAGTGCTTGTCGACGCGGAACTCGATCTTGCCGCCCTTGATGTCGTTGACAGCCTTGGCGACGTCCGGGGTCACGGTGCCGGTCTTCGGGTTCGGCATCAGACCACGGGGACCGAGCACGCGACCCAGGCGGCCGACCTTGCCCATGAGGTCCGGGGTGGCGACGACGGCGTCGAAGTCGAGGCGGCCCTTGGCGACCTCGTCGATGAGCTCGTCGGAGCCGACGATGTCGGCGCCGGCAGCACGCGCGGCCTCGGCACGGTCGCCGGTCGCGAAGACCAGGACCCGGGCGGTCTTACCGGTGCCGTGCGGGAGGATCACGGTGCTGCGGACCATCTGGTCGGCCTTGCGCGGGTCGACGCCCAGACGCATGGCGACCTCGACGGTGCCGTCGAACTTGGTGGTGCTGGTCGCCTTGGCGAGGCGGATGGCCTCGAGGGGGGCGTAAAGGCGCTCGCGGTCCACCTGGGCGTCCGCGGCCTTCAGAGCCTTGCTGCGCTTCACTGCTGCTCCTGAATGGTGATGGGAGTCGTGGTGTCACGGGCCTGCGCAGGCCCTACCACAGGGACGAGAAGGGC
Source organism: Kitasatospora sp. NPDC051702 (assembly GCF_040681575.1). Classification (NCBI taxonomy): domain Bacteria; kingdom Bacillati; phylum Actinomycetota; class Actinomycetes; order Kitasatosporales; family Streptomycetaceae; genus Kitasatospora; species Kitasatospora sp. NPDC051702. The sequence goes on along the minus strand of NZ_JBFAZB010000010.1, from coordinate 14,357 downwards.
TGATCAGCCCTCGACGGTGATGCCCATCGACCGGGCGGTGCCGGCGATGATCTTCTCCGCCGCGTCCAGGTCGTTGGCGTTCAGGTCGGGCATCTTGGTCGTGGCGATCTCGCGGACCTGGGCGCTGGTGAGCTTCGCGACCTTGGTCTTGTGCGGCTCGGCCGAGCCCTTGTCGATACCGGCGGCCTTCAGGATGAGGCGCGCGGCCGGCGGCGTCTTCGTGATGAAGGTGAAGGAACGGTCGTCGTAGACCGTGATCTCCACCGGCACGATCATGCCGCGCTGCGACTCGGTCGCAGCGTTGTAGGCCTTGCAGAACTCCATGATGTTGACGCCGTGCTGGCCCAACGCGGGGCCGACCGGCGGCGCCGGGTTGGCCGCACCGGCGTTGATCTGGAGCTTGATAAGCCCCGTGACCTTCTTCTTCTTGGGAGGCATGTCTCTCCGGGTCCTTCCGAGAGGTGATTGCTGGTGCGTGCGGAACCGGGGCGACACCCGGCCGCCAGCACACACATCGGACCAGGCTAACGCGGATGCGCCGCTGGACCAAAACGGATCCGGGGCGGGGCGCTCGGCCCCGCCCCGGATCCGAAGAGCGTGGGGACTAGTTCTTCTGGATCTGGTCGAAGGAGAGCTCGACCGGGGTCTCCCGGCCGAAGATCTCGACGAGGCCCTTGACCTTCTTCGAGTCGGGGTTGATCTCGTTGATGGTCGCCTGCAGGGTCGCGAACGGCCCGTCGGTGACGGTGACCGAGTCGCCGACCTCGAAGTCCAGCACCTGGATCTCGCTCGGCTTGACCGGCGAGGGCTTGCCGGCCTCCTTGGCCGCCTGGCGCTCGACGTCCGGGGCGAGCATCTTGACGACCTCGTCCAGGGTCAGCGGGTACGGGTCGTAGGCGTTGCCGACGAAGCCGGTGACACCGGGGGTGTTGCGCACGACGCCCCAGGACTCCGGGGTGAGGTCCATGCGCACCAGGACGTAGCCGGGGAGCTTGTTCTGGCGGATGGTCTTGCGGTCGCCGTTCTTGATCTGGACGACCTCCTCCTGCGGCACCTCGGCCTGGAAGATGTACTCCTCGACGTTCAGCGAGACGGCGCGCTGCTCCAGGTTCTGCTTCACCCGGTTCTCGTAGCCGGCGTAGGTGTGGATCACGTACCACTCGCCCGGCATGAAGCGCAGGTCCTCGCGGAACTTGGCGACCGGGTCGACCTCCTCGGCCTCCTCGGCCTCCTCGGCCTCCTCCTCGACGACCTCGACGGCCTCGTCGGCCTCGTCGGCGGCGGGCTCCTCGTCGCCCTCCACGTGCAGCGCGACCTCCTCGGCGGGCTCGCCGGCCTCGGCCTCGTCGTACGCCTCGACCTCGTCCTCGTCGCCGTCCGCGGCGTCCACGATCTGCTCGGCGGCCTCGGCGTCGACAGCCAGCTCGGCCGCGTCCAGCTCGGCGGCGACATCCGCCTCGCGGACGGTCTCGTCGGCGTCGTACAGGGGGGACTCAGACACGGTGGCTGCTTCTTTCCTGGAGATGGTGAAGGTGGCGCGCTCCGGGGCCGCCGCCGGCGTGCTGCCGCTCACACGGGCGCCAGGCGAGGACTCGGAGACTTCAACAGTACCGAGTCAACGGTAGCGGCCGCGTACGTCCGGCGCAGACAGCACGACCCGGGCCGAGGATCGGCCCGGGTCGGGAAGCTGTTTCGAAGGTGCGGCGGCCAGGTCAGCCGAAGATCCAGAGGCTCAGCTTGGAGAAGCCGTAGTCCAGTCCGGCCACGATCGCCATCATGACCACGACGAACGTGACCACGACGGCCGTGTAGCTGGTGAGCTCGTTGCGCGTCGGCCAGACGACCTTGCGCAGTTCGGCGATGATCTGGCGGTAGAACAGCCCGATCCGGGCGAACAGGCCCTTCTTGCCGCGCTTGCCCGACTTCTTGTCGGCGCGCTTGCGGTCGCGACGCGAGTCGCCGCCCTCGCCAGAGGTGGTCTCGGCAGCGCCGTCGGCACCCTCGGGGTTGCCGCTCTCAGGCGTTGCGGTGGAGCCCGTGGTCTCCGTCACTCGTCCTCACCTGAATCCGGGTCCTGCCGAGCGAGACGTACCCGATGGGGCACGAGCGTCCGGCTAAGCGGTGCTGATCGGTGCCCTCTCCGCATCAAGCCCGCTCGCTCTGTGGAGCGAACGGGCTGAAAGCGGATCAAGCAGCAGGGCAAGAGGGACTTGAACCCCCAACCGCCGGTTTTGGAGACCGGTGCTCTACCAATTGAGCTATTGCCCTACGGTGCCTCGTGGCTCCGTAGCGACCAACCTACCGCATCTCCCCCCACTGTCTGCACAGGTGGTGGAAGCTCCGGTCTTTTCGGCGGGCCGTCGAGCAGTGAGTGTACGTGGTCGAGGGGTGTTTGGTCGAACCTCTTCTTCCGGGTGCGCTGGTTGCCCGGCATATGTCCGGCATGCCCGCATGATCACCGGCGGATCGGCGTCCGCCGCCATGTGGACGGACGGGTACGGATGGTGAAACCGCGCCCCCCGGCCCGTGCCGGTTCTGCGACCATGCAGGCATGAGCGCTTCCACCCCGCAGCCCGACCGTTCCATCCGCCCCGCCGACCGCCGGGTCTCCGCCCGGATCGGCGCGATCGCCGAGTCCGCGACCCTCGCCGTGGACGCCAAGGCCAAGGCCCTCAAGGCGGCCGGCCGTCCGGTGATCGGCTTCGGCGCCGGCGAGCCCGACTTCCCGACCCCGGACTACATCGTCGAGGCGGCCGTCGAGGCCTGCCGCGACCCGAAGAACCACCGCTACACCCCGGCGGGCGGCCTGCCCGAGCTGAAGTCCGCGATCGCCGCCAAGACCCTGCGCGACTCCGGCTACGAGGTGGACGCCGCCCAGATCCTGGTCACCAACGGCGGCAAGCAGGCGATCTACGAGGCGTTCGCGGCGATCCTGGACCCGGGCGACGAGGTCATCGTCCCGGCCCCGTACTGGACCACCTACCCGGAGTCGGTCCAGCTGGCCGGCGGTGTCCCGGTGGAGGTCGTGACGGACGAGACCACCGGTTACAAGGTCTCGGTCGAGCAGCTGGAGGCCGCCCGCACCGAGAACACCAAGGTCGTGCTCTTCGTCTCGCCGTCCAACCCGACCGGCGCGGTGTACACCCGCGACGAGGCCGAGGCGATCGGCCGCTGGGCGCTGGAGCACGGCCTCTGGGTGCTCACCGACGAGATCTACGAGCACCTGGTCTACGGCGACGCGACCTTCACCTCGCTGCCGGCCCTGCTGCCCGAGCTGGCCGACAAGTGCATCGTGGTCAACGGCGTCGCCAAGACCTACGCGATGACCGGCTGGCGGGTGGGCTGGGTGATCGGCCCCAAGGACGTCATCAAGGCCGCGACCAACCTGCAGTCGCACGCCACCTCCAACGTCTCCAACGTCGCCCAGCGCGCCGCGATCGCCGCCGTCAGCGGCGACCTGTCCGCCGTGCACGAGATGCGCACCGCCTTCGACCGCCGCCGCCGCACCATCGTGCGGATGCTCAACGAGATCGAGGGCGTCTACTGCCCCGAGCCCGAGGGCGCGTTCTACGTCTACCCGTCCGTCAAGGGCCTGCTCGGCAAGGAGATCCGCGGCAGGCGCCCGGCGAGCTCCAGCGAGCTGGCCTCGCTGATCCTGGACGAGGCCGAGGTCGCGGCCGTCCCGGGCGAGGCCTTCGGCACCCCCGGCTACCTGCGGTTCTCCTACGCGCTCGGCGACGCCGACCTGGCCGAGGGCATCGGCCGGCTGCAGAAGCTGCTCGGCGAGGCCCGCGACTGACGTCGCCCCGGGTACGGGATCAACCCGCGACCGCCCTCCTTCACCCCTTCGGGGGACGGAAGGAGGGCGGTTCCCGTCGGGGGGCCCGATGCGGCAGTATCGGCGAATGGAACGCCTGTTGAACCCGCGAGACGTCAGGGGCCTCCCGAAGGCCCACCTGCACCTGCACTTCACCGGCTCGATGCGGCCCGCCACCCTGCTGGAGCTGGCCGACAAGCACGGCGTCCGGCTGCCGGAGGCGCTCAGCTCCGGCGAGCCGCCCAAACTGCGGGCCACCGACGAACGCGGCTGGTTCCGCTTCCAGCGCCTCTACGACACCGCCCGCTCGGTGCTGCGGGACGAGGAGGACATCCGCCGGCTGGTCCTGGAGACCGCGGAGGACGAGCGCCGCGACGGCTCCCGCTGGCTGGAGATCCAGGTCGACCCGACCTCCTACGCGCCCCGGCTGGGCGGGCTGATCCCCGCACTGGAACTGATCCTGGACGCCGTGGAGCAGGCCGCCGCGGCCACCGGCACCGGCATCCGCGTCCTGGTCGCGGCGAACCGGATGAAGTCCCCGATGGACGCCCGGACCCTGGCCCGGCTCGCCGTCCGCTACGCCGACCGCGGCGTGGTCGGCTTCGGCCTCTCCAACGACGAGCGCCGCGGACTCGCCCGGGACTTCGACCGGGCCTTCGAGATCGCCCGCAAGGGCGGGCTGCTGGCCGCGCCGCACGGCGGCGAGCTGGCCGGGCCGGAGTCCGTCCGGGACTGCCTGGACGACCTGGGCGCCGGCCGGATCGGCCACGGCGTCCGCGCCGCCGAGGACCCGCGGCTGATGGCCCGGCTCGCCGACCGCCAGATCACCTGCGAGGTCTGCCCGTCCTCGAACGTCTCGCTCGGCGTCTACGAGCGCCCCGAGGACGTCCCGCTGCGCAGGCTCTTCGACGCCGGCGTGCCACTGGCCCTGGGCGCCGACGACCCGCTGCTGTTCGGCAGCCGGCTGGCCGACCAGTACCTCCTGGCCCGCGAGGTCCTGGGCTTCGACGACGCCGAACTGGCCGAGCTGGCCCGCCAGTCGGTGCGCGGTTCGTGCGCACCGGAGGCCGTCCGCAAGGAGCTGCTGGCGGACGTGGACGCCTGGCTGGCGGACGGCTCCGGCCCGCACGGCGCTACAGGCTGACCCCGACCATCACCGGCTCGTTCACCAGCTCGACCCCGAAGGCCTCCCGCACCCCGTCCCGGATCTCCCGGGCCAGCGCCAGGAGGTCCTCGGCGGTGGCCGAGCCCCGGTTGGTGAGGGCCAGGGTGTGCTTGGTGGAGAGCGTGGCGGGGCCGCCGCCGTAGCCCTTGCCGAAGCCGGCCCGGTCGATCAGCCACGCGGCCGAGGTCTTGGTGCGGCCCTCCGGCGCCGGGTAGGCGGGGGCGTTCTCAGTGCCCGGGCGGGTCCGGAACGACTCGTACTGCGCCGCGGTGAGCACCGGGTTGGTGAAGAAGGAGCCGGCCGACCAGGTGTCGTGGTCCGCCGGGTCCAGCACCATGCCCTTTCCGGCGCGCAGGCCCAGCACCGCCTCGTAGGCCTTCTCCAGCGGCACCCGCTCGCCCTGCTCGACGCCGAAGTGCCCGGCCACCTCGGCGTACTTGACCGGGGTGGAGAGGCCGCCGTGGTCGGCGAGGGCGAAGCGCACCCGCAGCACCACGTAGCGGTCCGGCTCGGCCTTGAAGCGGCTGTGCCGGTAGGAGAAGCCGCACTCGGCGCCGGTGAGCGTGACCACCCGGTCGGCGGCCCGGTCGTAGGCGACCACCTCGGTGATCGACTGGGCGACCTCCTGGCCGTACGCGCCGACGTTCTGCACCGGGGTCGCGCCGGCCGAGCCGGGGATGCCGGCCAGGAACTCGATGCCCGCCAGACCGTGCTCGCGCACCGCGCGGGTGACCGCCTCCGACCACACCTCGCCGGCGGCCAGCTCCAGCACCGTGCCGTCCAGGGCGAAGCCGGTGGTCGCGATCCGCAGCACGGTGCCGGGGAAGCCCGCGTCGCCGATCACCAGGTTGGACCCGCCACCGAGGACGAGCAGCGGCTCGCCGGCCGCGTCGGCCGCACGGACGGCGGCGATCACCTCGTCGTCGGTGTGGGCGGTCACCAGGCGGCGGGCCGGGCCGCCGAGCCGGAGCGTGGTCAGCGGGGCGAGGGGGGCGTCGTTTTCTACCAGCACGCCCACCAGCGTACGGGGGGAGAGGGCGCCGTCCGGCACCCCTTCCCCCCGGTGGACCCGGTGCTCAGCCGCGGGCGGCCTCGGCCGGGACGGGCCGGTCGGCGGCCCCGGCGTCCGCGGGCTCGCCGGCCTTCGCGGTCTTCGCGGTCTTCGCGGTCTCGGTCTGCTCGGCCCGCTCGGGCTTCGCGTCCGCCTCGGCCTGCTCGGTCTGCCCGGCCTGCTCGGCCCGCTCGGCCTGCTCGGGCTTCGCGTCCGCCTCGGCCTTCGTGTCCGCGGTGTTCTCCCCGGCGGGCGCCGCGGAGGCGACGGGCTTCACCCGGCGCGGGAGGAGCATCGCGCACAGCGCCGCCACCACGACCACCCCCGCGCCGACGTACAGCGCGGGCACCAGGCCGTCGACGAAGGACTGCTCCGAGGTGTAGCCGCCCTGCGCCGAGAACACCGCCGAGAGGACGGCCACCCCGAGCGCGCCGCCGACCTCGCGCAGCGCGTTGTTGGCGCCGGAGGCGATGCCCTGCTCCTCCGGGGCGACGCTGTCCATCACCAGGGCGGCGGTCGGTGCGAAGTACAGCGACATGCCGATGCCGCAGATCACCACGGCGGGGACCTCGGAGGCGTAGTCGTAGCCGGTGGCCGCGCCGTTGATCGCCGCGTACAGCGCCAGGCCGAGGCCCTGCAGGAGCAGCCCGGTCACCACGATCGGGCGGCCGCCGAAGCGGTCGGCGAGGATGCCCGCGATCGGGGCGACGATCAGCGGCATGCCGGTCCACGGGAGCATCCGGATGCCGGCCTCCTGCGGGCTGTAGCCGCCCACGGTCTGCAGGTGCTGGCTGATCAGGAAGATCGAGCCGAACATCCCGAGGAACATCAGCAGGCCCGAGGCGTTGACCGCGGAGAAGGCCCGGCTGCGGAACAGCCGCATCGGCAGCATCGGGTGCTTCGCCCAGCGCTGCTCGTACAGCACGAAGGCGGCCAGCGACAGGACGCCGGCGACCAGCGAGAGCAGCACCAGCGGGCTGGTCCAGCCGTCCGGGTTGCCGCGGATCAGGCCGAGGACGACGCCGAACAGGCCGAGGCTGACCAGGACGGTGCCGGCCACGTCCAGCGCCGGGCTGGCGCCGCGGCTCTCCCGGAGCTTGACGGCGGAGAGCGGCACCAGGACGAGGCCGACCGGGACGTTCACCCAGAAGATCCACTGCCAGGAGAAGTGCTCGGTGAGCATGCCGCCGACCAGCGGCCCGGTGGCGATGGCGAGGCCGTTGACGCCCGCCCAGATGCCGAAGGCCAGGCCCCGCTTGGCCGCGGGCACCGCGTTGGTGAGCAGCGTGAGGGTGAGCGGCATCGAGACGGCGGCCCCGGCACCCTGGACGGCGCGGGCGGCGATGAGCGCGCCGATGCCCGGCGACAGCGCCGCCGCGGCGGAGCCGACCGTGAAGAGCGTGAGCCCGATCAGGAAGATCCGGCGCCGGCCGAACCGGTCGCCGAGCGCGGCGCCGAACATCAGCAGGACCGCGAAGGCCAGGGTGTAGGCGCTGACCGTCCACTCCAGGTCGGACAGGCCGCCGCCGAGGTCCTCCCGGATGGAGGGCAGTGCGGTGGTGACGACCAGGTTGTCCAGGCTGGCCATGAAGCCCGCCACGCTGGTGATCACCAGGGTCCAGACACCGAGCCTGCCCAGGCCCGGCGCCTCCGTTTTCTCCGACATGACTCCCCCAGTTCACTCTGGATAGTTATTGATCAATAACTTCTGCGGGCCGAAAGAGGGCCGTACGGACTCCGCCGCACGGCCGACACCCGGCGTCCTACTCGGTCTGCTCCCCGGCCGGTCCCTCGACCAGCCCCTCGGGCCCCTCGTCCGACCCCTCGGCGTGTTCCTCGCCCGACCCCTCGGCGTGTTCCTCGCCCGACCCTTCGGCGTGTCCCTCGTCACCCCGCCCGAAGCCGTCCCAGATCCGGTGCTCCCGCGGGAACCCCAGCGCCACCAGGGTGTTGATCAGCATGCCGTAGGCCATGAAGGCGGTCGCCTCGTCGGTGTCGCCGCCCAGCCGGATCCTGATCCGGTCGAACAGGTCCAGCCAGCCCTTCCGGGCGGCCTCGCCGATCTCGTCCTCGTCCGCGGTGTCACCGGCGAACACCGAGACGTAGAGCTGCATCTGCATCATGAGCTGCTCGCGGTCCTCGACCAGCCCCAGGTACGCGCGGGACATCGCCTCGCCGGCCGCCTCGCCGGTCAACCCGGCCGACGCCTCGTCGAAGACCTGCCAGGTCTCCTCGATGCAGCGGTCGGCGGCGGCCTTGAAGATCGCCTGCTTGCCCGGGAACAGCCGGAACAGGTACGGCTGCGAGACGCCCACCCGGCGGGCGATCGTCTCGGTGGACGTCCCCCGGTAGCCGCTCCTGGCGAACTCGATCATCGCGGCACGGACGACGCTCTCGCGCCGCTCCTCCGCACTCATCCGCATGCTCGCCCTCGCCATGGGATCCAAGTTAGTGGCCAATCACTATCCAGGCAAGGGCCGCGGCCGCGGCGGGAACCCGTCGGGCGGGCCCCGTCGCGGCGGACGGGACGGGGGCGGCCGTGCCGCGCCCCGGCCTCAGCCGAGCTGGACGACGGCCTTCGACATCCCGAGGACCTTCTGCCCGCCCGTGGTGGCCAGCAGGTCGACCTGCACCCGGCGGCCCTCCAGCAGCTTGGCGACCTTGGCCGACACCTCGACCACCGCGCCGACCCCGTCGTTCGGCACCGGGACCGGACGGACGAAGCGGACGCCGTACTCGACCACCGCGGCCGGGTCGCCGACCCAGTCGGTGACCACCCGGATCGCCTCGGCCATGGTGAACATGCCGTGCGCGATGACGTCCGGCAGGCCGACCTCCAGCGCGAACCTCTCGTTCCAGTGGATCGGGTTGAAGTCCCCGGAGGCGCCCGCGTAGCGCACCAGGGTGTCGCGGGTCACCGGGAAGGACTGCGCCGGCAGCTGGGTGCCGACCTCGACCTCGTCGTAGCTGATCGCCATCGTGCTCACTCCCCCGCCTCGTCGGCGGCCCGGGCCACCAGCGTCATGACCGACGTCACCACGTGCTCGCCGATCGCGTCCGACACCTCGCCACGCACGGTGAGCACGTCGTTGCCCGCCAGCGACTTGATGTTGTCGATGGTCACCGCGACCGTCAGCCGGTCGCCCGCCAGGATCGGGCGGGTGTAGGCGAACTTCTGGTCCCCGTGCACCACCCGGCTGTAGTCCAGGCCCAGCTCCGGGTCCTCGACCACCTGGGAGGCCGCCCGGTAGGTGATCACGAACGGGAAGGTCGGCGGGGCGATCACGTCCGAGTGGCCCAGCGCCTTCGCCGCCGCCGGATCGGTGAACGCCGGGTTGGCGTCACCGATCGCGATCGCGAACTCGCGGATCTTCTCCCGGCCCACCTCGTACGGCTCGGTGGGCGGGTAGGTCCGCCCGATGAAGGAGGGGTCGAGCGCCATGGCAGCTCCTCGAAAAGCGGGTGGATACGAAAAAGCTCCGGGCCGCACCCCCCTGGAGGGATGCGGCCCGGAGTTCAAGACCTGAATTCACACAGGCCCGATGATGCCCTGCGTGAGGGTCAGCGGGTCTCGCGGTGCGCGGTGTGCGAGTTGCAGCGGGGGCAGTGCTTCTTCATCTCAAGACGGTCCGGGTCGTTACGCCGGTTCTTCTTGGTGATGTAGTTCCGCTCCTTGCACTCCACGCAGGCCAGCGTGATCTTCGGGCGGACGTCGGTGGCAGCCACGGGAGTGCCTTCCTTGGACAACGAATAAGAACACAACAAGAGTAGCCGACCGGGAGTGCGATCTCCCGACCGACTACGCGGGGTAGCGGTGACCGGACTTGAACCGGTGACACAGCGATTATGAGCCGCTTGCTCTACCAACTGAGCTACACCGCCACGGTGATCCGCAGCACAGCCGAGGCTGACTGCTTCTCACCAGAGCCCCCATGCGGAATCGAACCGCAGACCTTCTCCTTACCATGGAGACGCTCTACCGACTGAGCTATAGGGGCGAACGAGGAAGAGATTACACGTTTCGCGCCCAGAGGTGAAATCCGTATCCCGACGCGAAGTCCGCAGGTCGGCGAGGTGCACGGACGAACGATCCAAGGCCCCGCGTTCGATCGGCCCCGGAGCCGCACGGCCCGACCCGATACGACTATTGCCCGCCTCCCGGCACCCCGCGCCCTCGCGCCATAGGCTCGACCCTCATTGACCGGGACGGCCCGGGACCAGCACGGTCCGGCCGACCGGACGGGCCAGGGCGGGAAGGAGCCGGCGATGGACAGCTCAGCCGCCGACGGGCCGCACTCCGGCCCCGGCCCGGCGGCCAACCCGCTCGGGCACGGCCCCGTCCTCCTGCTCACGGGCGCCCGGCTCGCGGACGGCCGGGTGGTGGACGTCCGGATCAGCGGGGACCGGATCCAGGCCGTCGGCACGGTCGGTAGCCTCGGCCCGCTGCCCGCGCTGCCAGGCGCCCCCACCGTGACCACCGGCGCCCGGATCGACCTCACCGGCTACCTGCTGCTGCCGGCCCCCGCCGAGGCGCACGCCCACTACGACACCGCCTTCTCCGCCGCCCTGCCCGCCCCGCCTCCGGACACCCCCGCCGACCTCACCCGCCGGGTCACCGAGGCCGCGCTCACCTCGCTCGGCTACGGCGCCACCGCCCAGCGCACCCACGTCCGGATCGGCGACGTGCACGGGCTGCGCCGGCTGGAGGCGGTGCTCACCGCGCGGCAGGCCCTGCGCGGCCTGGCCGAGCTCCAGGCGGTGGCGATGCCCCGGCTGCTCACCGGGCGGGCCGGCGCGGACGGCCGGGCGCAGCTGCGCGACGCGCTCAAACTCGGCGCCACCGCGGCCGGCGGCTGCCCCGAACTGGATCCGGACCCGGCCGGGTACGTCCAGGTGCTGCTGGACGCCGCCCGGGAGGCGGACTGCCCGGTGGACCTGCACACCACGGCCGCGGACCACGCACGACTCGCCAGGCTGGCGGGTGCGCTGGCCCCGCTGCGGCCCCGGGTGACGCTCGGCCCGTGCGGGGCGCTGGCCCGGGGCGCCGCCGCGGCACTGGCCACCAGCGGGGTGCGGGTGGTGTGCCTGCCGCAGAACGGCGGCTGCACCGGACTGGAGGGCCGCTCGTCGGGTCTGCGCCCAGGACTGCTGCGGGAGTTGGTGGAGGCCCGGGTGCCGCTGGCGGCGGGCAGCGGCGCGCTGCGGGACCCGTCCAACCCGGTCGGCCGGGCGGATCCGCTGGAGGCGGCCTACCTGCTGGCGGCGAGCGGGGAGCTGGACGCCGACGCGGCGTACGACGCGGTGGCCAACCAGGCCCGCAGCGCGCTCGGGCTGCCGCTGGTCCGGGTGGACGCCGGGTTCCCGGCGGAGCTGCTGGCGGTGCGCGGGGACAGTCTGACGGGGGCGCTCGCGGGCGGCCACAGCCGGCTGGTGGTGCACAGCGGACGGGTGGTCAGCCGGACCAGCGCGGTACGGGAGTTCGCGGACACCGTGGCGCTGGCGCTGCCCCGGCAGTCGGGGAGCACCGGAGGGGGTTAGCGCCCGTCCCGCGGATCCCGTCGGGCGGATCCCGCCCGGCGGCGGCCCCGGGGCCGGGCAGCCGGGGAAGCCTGCGAAGCCGGGGAAGCCCAAGGGGCGCGCAGCCTTGGCTGCGCGCCCCTCCCCCACTACTGGCCGCCGTTCGACGGGCGGCTGGAGCGGTCCCGGGCCTCCCCCACATAGGAGCCGGTCCCGCTCGGTCGACACCGACACTACGCCCACGGAGCACCGCCCCCGACCGGCCTTGACGCCCCCCTGTCGCCCGCGGGACCGCTCTTGACGGGCCGTTGACGCGACGGGACCGGACCGGCCCGGGGCTCCCGGCTCAGCCCCGGCCCGGCTCAGGGCTCAGAGCTCCCGGCTCAGGGCTCCCGGCTCAGGGCTCGTACCGGTAGCCGATCCCCGGCTCGGTGATCAGGTGCCGCGGCCGGGCCGGATCGCGCTCCAGCTTGCGGCGCAGCCCGGCCAGGTAGACCCGCAGGTAGTTGCCGCGCCCCTCCTGGGCCGGCCCCCACACCTCGCGCAGGATCTGCCGCCCGGGCACCAGCCGGCCGGGGTTGGTCACCAGCAGGGCGAGGATCCGCCACTCGGTCGGGGTGAGCCGCACCGGGCCGCGCGGGCCGGTCACCGTGGTGGCGGTGAGGTCGACGGTGTGGTCTCCGATCACCGGCCGGCCCGGCGGGGCGCCGACCGGCGGCCGGCGCAGCACCGCCCGCAGCCGGGCCAGCAGCTCGTCCATCAGGAACGGCTTGGTCAGGTAGTCGTCGGCGCCCGCGTCCAGGGCGCCCACCTTGTCGGCGGCGCCGGACCGGCCGGAGAGCACGATGATCGGCGCCGCACTGCGGGTGCGCAGGCCGCGCAGCACGTCCATGCCGTCGAGGTCCGGCAGGCCGAGGTCGAGCAGCACGGCGTCCGGGGCGCGGTGCGCGGCGCGGTCCAGCGCCTCGCCCCCGCTGGCCGCGGTGCGGACGGCGTACCGCCGGGCGCTGAGGTTGATCCGCAGGGTGCGCAGCAGCGCCGGCTCATCGTCGACGACCAGGATCTCACTCATGGACGGGCTCCTCCGCGGTCGCGACGGGCAGGGTGAGCAGCATGGTGGTGCCGCCGCCGGGGGTGTCCTCGACCTCCAGGCTGCCGCCCATGGCCTCGGCGAGGCCGCGGGAGAGGGCCAGGCCGAGGCCGACGCCGGTGGTGTTGTCGGTGTCGCCGAGGCGTTGGAAGGGCAGGAAGACCCGGTCGCGGTCCTCGGGCGCGATGCCGGGGCCGCGGTCGATCACCCGGATCTCCACCTGGTCGGCGTGGTGGCTGGCGGTCACCAGGACGGGTGCGCCGGGGGCGTTGTGGCGCAGCGCGTTGGTGATGACGTTGGCGAGGACGCGCTCCAGCAGGGGTGGGTCGGCGAGCACCGGCGGGGCGGTCTCCAGGTCGAGCGGCTGGACCGGCGCGTACGGGTCGGCGAGGCTGTCGAGCGCCCGGGGCAGGACCTCGTCGACGTGGGTCCCGGTGAGGTGCAGGGTGAGGGCGCCGGCCTGGAGGCGGCTCATGTCGAGCAGGTTGTCCACCAGACGGGTGAGTTTGACCAGTGATTCGTCGGCGGTGGCGAGGAGTTCGGCCTGGTCCTCGGGCGAGAACTCGACGTCGGGGCTGCGCAGCGAGCCGACCGAGGCGAGGGCGGCGGCGAGCGGGGTGCGCAGGTCGTGGCTGACGGCGGCGAGCAGGGCGGTGCGCATCCGGTCGGCGGCCTTGATCGGCTCGACCTCGGCGGCGACCACGGCGAGCCGCTCGCGTTCCAGGGCGGCGGCGGCGTGGGCGGCGAAGGCGGTCAGCACCCGCTGGTCGGCGGCGGGCAGCCGGCGGCCGGTGAGGACCAGCAGGGCGTCCGTGGCCACCGGGACCTCGGTGGTCTCGACGGGGGCGCCGTCCTCGTCCGGCTGCCCGGCCCCGGAGTGCGCGATCACCTCGCCGTCGGCCCGGGAGAGCAGGGCGACCGTCCGCATGCCGAAGGCCGTCCGGGACTTCTCCAGCAGGGCGGGCAGCGCGTCGGCGCCGCGCAGCACGCTGCCGGCCAGGGTGGAGAGGGTCTCGGCCTCGGCGGTGGCGCGGGCGGCCCTGCTGGTGAGCCGGCCGGCGTGGTCGACGACGGTGGAGACGGCGAGTGCGACGGCCGCGAAGACCACCAGGGCGACGATGTTGTTGGTCTCGCCGATGGTCAGGGTGTGGATGGGCGGGATGAAGTAGTAGTTGAGCAGCAGCGAGGCGGTGACCGCGGCCAGCAGGGCGGAGGTGGCACCGCCCAGCAGCGCGACGATGACCACGCCGAGCTGGAAGATCAGCGCGTCGGTGGTGAGGTTGATGCTCTCGTGCGCCTGGGAGAGCACGGCGGTCAGCAGCCAGGGCAGCGCGAACCCGGCGGCGTAGCCGGCGACGGTGCGGCGGCGGGAGTGGCGGCGGCCGAGCGAGGGCAGCCGGCCGCGGCCGGTGAACGCGTGGGTGACCATGTGGACGTCGATGTCCTCGGAGGCGTCCACGGTGGTCTCCCCGATACCGGGGCCGGTCAGGAAGCGGTTGACCCGGCCGCGGCGGCTGGTGCCGAGCACCAGCTGGGTGGCGTCGTGGGCGCGGGCGAAGGCCAGCAGCGCGGTGGGGATGTCGTCGCCGACGACCATGTGATAGCTGCCGCCGAGGGTCTCCACCAGTTGCCGCTGCTGGGCGAGCGCACCGGAGGAGGCGCCGGCCAGGCCGTCGCTCCTGGTCACGTGGACGGCGAGCAGCTCGCCGCCGGCGGT